>NZ_JABVBF010000028.1 GCF_013344765.1 Acinetobacter lactucae | reverse complement strand
GTTTTTTGGCTTTTGGTTGTTATGCAGATGAAACGATAAGTGATCCACAAATTTGCAATGTAGTGAAAAAGGTTGCTTATACTGTCATGGAAGCGCGTCAACAAAAAGTCCCATCTGATGATTTGCAGAAAATCGCGAATGGCCTTGAAGATCCAAAGGCAAAACAACTTTATCAAGATTTAATTAATTCTGCTTATTCTGCCAAGGTATTTAAAACCGGTTTCTTTAAAAGAAAAGCGATAGAAGATTTTCAAACTGGTTGGTATGAAGAGTGCTTAACTAAAAAAGAAAAGTAATTGTGAATCTGAGCAATAATCTATCTCTAGAATCATGTTTATTAAATGATTGAGAAACGTTTTGTACCGTCAGGTTTGTATTGAATGGCTAATTAAAATAAATGTTTGGAATTTTATTATTTAATTGAAAATAAATGCTCCGAAGATGCCGCTGCATGTGTCGTTACCCTGAACCCGATGAGTTCAAGGTGGACGCGACGTATACTTGCTGGGTTTCCTACTCGAAGGTAGGCATACACTCTAAATATACAGAACACAATCCATAAGTTTAAGTATCGGCAGGGGAATAGACCCGCTGGCGAACATCCCAGAGATAGCTTAAGTATAACTGATCTGACCCTGTTGGCAATGACTTGAGTCTATGGAACTGTAAACTTAGTTTGCGTTTGATGAAGCTTTGTACATTGAATGTGGATAAAACAATAGTCCACCGCAGTGGGGAGCCTAAATTAAAAAAACCTTGCATCTATAAATTATAGAGCAAGGCATTTTTATGGTCATAAAAACTTGTTAAATAGCTTGTTCCACATCTTCTAAAATTGTTTGTAATAGGCGTTCACAGTGAGTGTATTCCTGCAAAGTTTTATTAAGGCTCAGTACTTCTTGAGTTAACTGTAAAGCGACCATAATGACCAATTTATTGTGCTCAACACGTGGTGCACTACGGCGCATTTCATTAAACTTCTCATTGAGAAGCTGTGCTGCACGTTCAAGTTCATCTTTTTTATCTGCGGTAGTCGCGAGTCTAAAAGTCTGCTCAATCAGCCTAAGCTCTACCATGACTTGTTCACTCATGATTGGGTCTCCTCACCAGTTTCAGCATTAGGATGGGCAAGCTGCTGGATTTCTTGCGCATGTTGATCTTGAGCTGTACCTAAAATTCCTAGACGTTGAATAATGGCTTCAACTTTGGCTTTGGCAAGTTCATTTTTTTGTAACAAACGATCACGATCTTGTTGTAAATCATGCAGCTCTTGCTGGGTTTGGCGCTGGTGGGCTTGTAACTTTTCTTTTGCAACACGTAATTCATTTCGTTCTGCAAGAATTTCTTGAAAACGATTTTTTAAATCAGTCGTACTTTTTTCTAATCGGCTATAACGTTCTGCAAGTGTGTTAGCATCTTGATTCAATTGTTGAAATTGGCCTTTTAACTGAGAAAGTTGTTCAGTTACCGACTCAATTTCCTCTTGTTTTTTAGTGATAATACTATTTTTTTGCACAACTTGTGCGTGATGCTCTGTTTCAGCCAGTTCTTTAGCTTCCGAGAGGGCCGCATGTTCACTCTCTAAATGATGTAAGCGTGTTTTTAAAACGCTAATATGCGCTTGTAGCCGCTGTAATTGTTCTAACATAACGAGGTCGCACAGAATTGCAATCAAAGGTAATATATACAAAGTATAGAGATTGGATAAACGAATGCAAGACGATATTTCAGGCTGGACAGATTGGAACGCTCATTTTGAAGGAATTGAAGAAATTTCAAGCCCTAGTGAGTTACATGGTTTGTTAACAGGTATTGTTTGTGTGACAGAAGCGCCTACGCGTGAAGAATGGTCACAAATTTTAACAACCCTTAATGTGCCAGAGTTAAGTGAAGATGCTTTAGCGCTTTTAACTGACGAAGCAGAAGATGTGGTTCATGCCTTATCGGAAGACGAATTGGATTATCTACCAATGCTTCCAGACGATGAACATCTACTTCAAGAGCGTGTACAAGCATTATCTGATTGGTGTGCGGGTGTTGTATTAGGTTTTGGTTTAGCATCTGGTCATGTTCGTGGTGATGAACGTGAACTCATTGAACACCTTCAAGATGTTGCAGCAGTCGAATTTGAAGATTCTGACAATGATGAGGAAGGCGAAAGCAGTTACGAAGAATTGTATGAATTTGTACGCTTAATCCCTGTAAGCTTGTCTATTGGCAGAAAAAAAATCACTGTAGCTGAAAGTTCTTTATTGAAAAACTTTCATGCAAAAAGTAAAACTGCTGCTCTAGGTACAGATCAGAATATTGTAGAAATGTTCACACCACATCGCCCAAGCTAATTGAGGCGATGTGTTATTGGTTGTATTTTATTTTTTGACTTTAAAATTCTAAATCAAGTAGATCATTATGAAATTGCCTCAAGCTGATTTTCAACATCGTAGAGACCGTCTGGCAGAAAAAATGGGTCCTAATAGTATTGCAATTATTGCAACGCGTGAGGAGATGTATCGTAATCGTGATGCGGATTATAAATTCCGTGCTGATAGTAGTTTTTTCTATTTGACGGGTTTTGCTGAGCCTGAGGCAGTTGCAGTTATTGAAACCTTTGAGGATGTAACTGACTATAGTTATAGTCTTTTCTGCCGTGAACGTAACCGCGAGATGGAAATCTGGAATGGTTACCGTGCCGGAATTGACGGTGCAATCGAAGACTATGATGCAGATGAAGCCTATGCAATTGATCTGCTTGATGAAGAAATTATTGAAAAGTTATTAAATAAAGAACGCCTTTATTATCGGATTGGGCAAAATGCTGCATTTGATGCACGGGTAAGCCAGTGGATTAAAAAAGCAGATGCAGAGCATCGACATCAAGGTGCTCCGGCTCAACTGATTCAGCTTGACCGTATTGTTGATGAAATGCGTTTAATCAAGTCACCACAAGAACTTGAGCTGATGCAAACTGCTTCAAAAATTAGTGCCAAGGCACATACCCGTGCGATGCAAATGGTGCGTCCAGGTATGATGGAATATGCACTTGAAGCCGAACTCAATTATATTTTTGGGCAAAATGGCTGTGTCCCGTCTTATAACAGTATTGTCGGTGGCGGCGCCAATGCTTGTATTTTGCATTATGTTGAAAATAACCAACCACTCAAAGATGGTGATTTGGTCTTAATTGATGCTGCATGTGAATATGAATTCTATGCGTCAGATATTACCCGTACTTTTCCGGTAAATGGTAAGTTTAGTGCTGAGCAAAAAGCATTATATGAAGTTGTCTTGGCCTCTCAATATGCGGCCATTGATGCAGTACGTATTGGTAATTCATACCGTGAGCCTCATGAAGTAGCAGTTAAAATTTTAACCGAAGGCTTAGTGGATTTAGGTCTGCTCAACGGGGATGTTAACGAACTCATCGAAACCGAAGCATATCGTCAATTTTATATGCATGGTACAGGCCATTGGTTGGGTATGGATGTACATGATGTCGGGTCTTACAAAAAAGGTGAAGACTGGCGTCAATATGAAGAAGGTATGGTCGTTACCGTTGAACCAGGCTTATACATCGCACCAGACGATGAAACTGTAGATCAAAAATGGCGTGGCATTGGTATTCGTATTGAAGATGATGTAGTCGCAACATCGAAAGGTCCACGAGTTTTAACTGCTGATGTAGTTAAAAATATTGCAGATATTGAACATTTAATGGCGCAAGCTAAATCATAATTAAACGTATTCGCCAAAGGAGCACAACTCGATGCAACAACAAGTGATTATTGTAGGTGGGGGAATGGTTGGACTTAGCCTTTCACTCATGCTGGCGAAGGCTAATATTGCAGTAAAGCTGTTAGAGGCTGTGAAATACCCAAACTATGATGATCAAAATGTTGCTCCTTATCATTCTAGTTTTGATGCGCGTAATACGGCTTTATCGCGTCGTAGTGTCCAGATTTACCAAAAGCTGGGGTTATGGGATGCCTTACAGCAACATGCGACTCCAATTTTACAAGTTCACATTACTGAACAAGGTAGTTTTGGTAAGGCTCGCTTAATTGCAGAACAAGAAAAAGTCGAAAGCTTTGGACAGGTGATTGAAAATGCTTGGCTGGGTCGTGTTTTATTGACTCAAGTACGTCAGCAACCTTTGATTGAGCTGATTGATGGTGTTCAAGTGACTGCTTTAAGTCAAGATGCTGAGCAAGTACATATTGAGGCCAAGCGTGGTGATGAAGTTTTAAAACTTGAGTCAAAACTATTAATCGCCGCCGATGGACGTGACTCTTTCTGTCGTCAGGCCATCGGCGTTGGTGTTGATGTTCATGACTATGATCAGGTTGCAATTGTCACTACGGTTCAGACTTCAAAACCTCATGAACAAGTAGGTTTTGAGCGTTTTAGCGCATTAGGGCCTTTAGCTTTATTACCTTTACCGGGTGAGTATCGCCGTTCTGTTGTATGGCCTGTAAAAAAAGGCACTGAAGATGAGTGGTTAGGCGATGAAAATGATCAGCACTTCTTAAGTGCTTTACAACAAACTTACGGTGACCGAGCGGGTAAATTTGAAAAAACCGGCAAACGTTTTAGTTATCCACTTTCGCAAGTACTTGCACATAAACAAGCGGTTGGACGCGTTATTTTAATGGGTAATGCAGCGCATACCATCCATCCTGTTGCAGGACAGGGCTTTAACCTATGCCTACGTGATGCGGATGTTTTGGTACGTTATTTAGTGAACCAGCTAAGCGCATCTGATGATATTGGTAACCCTGATAATTTACTTGCCTATGAACAAGCTCGTTTGTCAGACCAACAACGAGTGATAAAATTCTGTGACACCGTTGTTCGTGGTTTTAGTAACCAAAATCCATTATTAAAATTAATTCGTAATACGGGATTAATTGCATTTGATGTTATTCCAGGTGTTAAGCCACTGGTAGCGAACTATGCAATGGGGCTAAAAGCATGAGTGAAATATTAGATGTTGTCATTGTTGGTGGTGGACTGGTTGGTGGTTTAACAGCTTTATTACTTGCCCAAGGTGGTGTACAGCCTACGGTGCTTGATGCTGCTCCTGTGCTGGATGTTGAAAAAACACTAAGTGTGATGAACCCGCGTGTTTTAGCCCTCAGCCAAGCGACCATTCATTTACTTAAAACAGTCAATGTTTGGAGTGATCTGGCACGTCAAATGCCTTATACAGGCATGCAAGTATGGAATTTGAATGGCTACGGTGAAATTAATTTTGGCCATGAGTCCATACATAGACCACTGCCAGAACAGTCCTTAGGTTCTATGGTTGAGCCAAGTGTATTGAATGTTGCTATTCAACAAAAAATGCTTGAGCAACTAACAGATTATCGCACTCAGGTTCGTGTGACTCGTATTGAGCAGGGTGTTGGTTGTTGGCATATTCAATTAGCAGATGGCACTACACTTAAAACTAAGTTGCTTATTGGTGCTGATGGCGCTAATTCATTTGTACGAGAACAGGCTTTTATTGATCTAGATGTCTTAGATTACAAGCAAGCAGCAATTAGTTGTGCCATTAAAACATCTAGACCCCACAATTATGTTGCTCGCCAAATTTTCTTACCTACAGGGCCTTTAGCATATTTGCCGATGGCTAGCCTTGAAGAAAGTGAGAATGGATACTGGCAATCTATTGTCTGGACACTACCTGATGATTATGCCGATGAATATTCTGCTTTAACCGATCATGAGTTTATGCAGCTTTTAACTCGTGAAAGCCAACATATGCTGGGTGAAGTATTAGATGTACGTTCAAGAGCCCAATTCCCGCTCAAAGCGCGCGCTGCAAAACAGTATGTGAAAGCTGGTTTAGCTTTAATTGGGGATGCAGCACATGTTATCCATCCACTTGCTGGACAAGGCGTAAATATTGGTTGTTTAGATGCAGCTGTACTCTGTGATGCACTACTACATGACTTGGCACGTGGTGTATGGGCAAATGAACAGACATTGTTGCGTTATGAGCATCGCCGGAAAGGCCAAAATGATGCAATGATGCATAGCATGTCGACAATTGGCTGGCTGGAAAGTAGTGAGCTATTTCCATTTATCTGGGCTCGAAATGTGGGACTCAAGCAAGTTGAACAAATTTCGTTCCTAAAAGAGCGTTTTATGCAACAAGCAAATGGTTTAGGGGCTTTACAAAACACCCAGTATAGTCGTTAAAATAATTACGAAGTTTATGCTCTACTGGTCTAAAAAAATATCAGTAGATATTTTTTAAACAATCATTTATATATCATTACCAATTCGGTCAAAAAAACTACGGATTTGACCATTTTGGCTCTTTGCTAAATGCAAAGAGATTGCTAAATTTCTGAGGTCTTGGGACCATAGCGATGATGCAATAAAAGTCATTGTGGGGAGTGTGAAATGTCAGATATCAATGATTATGAAGATGCAGAAGATTCTGCTGTAGATGAGGATGAAGCGAAAGCGGCCGAAAGCGGTGCAGCGGATGAAGAAGCAAGCAGTATTAATGATACTGACATTGCGGAGGCAGAAACGCTGACTGTCACTGCTAAACAAAAACAGCGCCAAGCGTTGGAAGATGAAGTTGCCGCATTTCTAGCTCGAGGGGGGAGAATTACCGAAGTTCCTCCAGATGAGCATAGCGACCATTAATTCTAAAAAGCATCACAAGAGTGATGCTTTTTTTATTTTTAAGGTAAGTTTTGAAGTTCTTTCAAAATCCCGCACTCATCTACTGTTCGATTGGTAGAACAGTGCTGTTTTAAATCAATTAAAGATTCTTTTAAAAGTAATAATCGTTCGATTTTTTCAGATACTTCAATCAAGTATTTATTCACCAAATTATCAACTTCCGTACAAGCCTGTTTGGGCCGAGCTTTCATTTCTTTTAACGTTTTAATATCACTCAGTGAAATATCTAATTCACGGCAATGCTTAATAAATAAAAGGTCTGTAAGTGTTTGATCGGTGTAAATACGATAATTATTTTCTGAGCGCTGAATACGGTTCAGCACACCTACTTTTTCGTAATAACGGATCGTATCAATTGGAATATCCGCTTTTTTTGATAATTGACCAATAGAAAGACTCATAAGGCTTGACTCTGGAGTTACTCGAGGGTTTTTAATTACTATAAAAGAGTTTTTGAGGAAATAAAATGGCTGGATGTGGTTGTGCTTCAACATGCTCTCCTACCAAGAAAGTGAGTCCACGTTTTAGAAAAGCGTTATGGATTGCGCTTGTGATTAATGCCTTAATGTTCGTGGTTGAAATCTTGGGAGGTTATAAAGCCCAGTCTGTTTCACTTTGGGCCGATGCATTAGATTTTGCCGGAGATGCAGCAAACTATGCATTATCTTTAGTTGTTCTTTCGATGAGTTTATATTGGCGTGCAACAGCTGCATTACTTAAAGGAATAACGATGGCGGCTTTCGGTGTTTTTGTTATTGCGAAAGTGGTCTGGTCGTATTTCTATGGAGTTCCACCGGAACCAATGGTTATGGGGGCAATTGGCGTAATAGCCTTAATTGCTAACGTTTCAGTTGCGCTTATGCTTTATGCATTTCGTGATGGAGATGCCAATATGCGTTCAGTTTGGCTCTGTAGTAGAAATGATTCTATTGCCAATATTGCTGTGATTTTAGCAGCCGTTGGCGTATTTGGAACAGGGAGTGTATTTCCAGATTTATTTGTTGCCTTTGTAATTGCTTACTTGGGTGTGTCTTCTGGTTATGCTGTCATAAAACAGTCTCAGCAAGAAAGAAGACAGTCAAAACTGGTGTTGGGTTCTCAAGCATAATTTTGAGCGCATAAAAAGTACTATTCAGACATGGTACTTTTTACTGTTTGAATGCATTAGATGAGAAGCGATATTGCAATACTCCACATAATACAACCAATAATGAAATCTAAGATTTTCCATGCTTTAGGATTGATAAATAATGGTTTTAATAATCTTGCGCCATAACCTAAACTGAAAAAGAAAATCCAAGAGGCAACAATGCTGCCCAAAGCAAAACTAATTTTGTCTTCTAGTTGGGTTGCAACTGAACCAATCAGAACAATGGTATCCAAATAGACATGTGGGTTAAGCCAAGTAAAGGCGAGACAGGTCACTAGTGCTTGAGTTAATGTTTGTTTTTGACTGCTATCAAGTTCCATGCTTTGGTTAGTCTTAAATGCGGCATAGAATGCTTTCGCACCGTAGACGAATAAAAACGTTGCCCCTAAATATTTAGCGACTGTAATTAAAATTGGTGATGCAGTCATGATTTCAGCAAAACCTAATACACCCAAAGCGATTAAAATCGAGTCAGACAAGGCACAAATTAAACATAGCCAAAATACATATTGCTGTTTAAGTCCTTGTTTGAGGACAAAAGCATTTTGAGCTCCAATGGCGACAATAAGCCCGCTACCAATACCGAAACCTTTAAAAAATATACTAAGAGAGAACATAACAATAAGATGGAAAAATCAGATGTGGGAATTATCTGACTTTTTCTTAAGAAATAAGTAAAATTAAGAATATTTAGGTTTGGCTAAAAATAATTTAGGTTTGATATGTTAGATAGCAAGCAATGTGAAGCCTTTCTTGCAGTAGCAGAGGTAGGGAGCTTTGATGCAGCGGGTGAGCATTTATATATTACGCCTTCGGCAGTTTCGTTACGTGTACAAGCTTTAGAAAAATATTTAGGACAAATTCTAATCATACGTGGGCGCCCATGTGTACTCACTCAAGCAGGACAAACTTTATTGCAACACTTACGTCATACCAGACTGATGGAGCAAAATTTATTACAAGGTTTAATGGGGAAATCTTCCGAATCTGAATTTTATAAAATTGCTTTGGCATCCAATGCAGACTCATTAGCCACTTGGCTTTTACCATGTATTCAGCAGACGCTTTTTAAAGAAAAAATCGTATTAGAACTAAAAATTGATGATCAATCTCATACGCATACTTTATTAGAAACAGGACAAGTTAATGCCTGTATTTCGGCAGAAGAACAGGTCATGTCAGGTTGTTTAGCTCAATCATTAGGGAAGATGCATTATAAAATGTTAGCTTCAGCTGAATTTGCTGCTGATTGGTTTAAAGATGGCGTTACTCGAGAAACTTTAAGAAATGCACCAGCTGTAATTTTTAACCATAAAGATCTCATGCATTCTGAGGTATTGCTGAAATATTATGGTTTACCTTTACAAAGTTATCCCTATAGCTTTGTTCCTGCTACAGATGCTTTCGTCAAAGCAATTCAATTAGGTTTAGGCTATGGCATGGCGCCCGAGTTGCAAGTTCAACCACTACTCGAAAATGGAACACTTGTTGATATTATGCCTGAGGCTCAACTTGATATTTCTCTATATTGGCATCATTGGAAAAGGCAGTCCAAGCAACTTGATGCACTGACTGAGACGATTGTCCAGTCAGCAAAACAGATATTGAGATAAGTTTAAGATTGGGTTAACTCAAGCGCACGTTGATAAGCGACTTTTTTCTTAACTCCTGTTAAATCGGCAGCAAGTTGAGAGGCTGCTTTAACCGATAAATCTTGAAGCAAGCGCTTTAAAAGCTCATCCAGTTTTTCTTGTTCCAGATCTGTTTTTTCTGGTGCACCGCCAACTACAAGAACAATTTCGCCTTTTTCTTGGTTATGGTCGTTTTCAATAAAACTGACCAAATCTTTTAAAGTCATTTTTTTGATAGTTTCAAAAGTTTTGGTAATTTCACGGGCGAAACCAACTGGGCGATTTTCACCAAATACCTCTGCCATATTTTTTACACATTCTAAAATACGATGTGGTGCTTCATAGAAAATTAAAGTCTGAGTCTCATTTTTGAGTTTTTCTAATTGAGAAATACGTTGAGATGCTTTTGACGGTAAAAAGCCTTCAAAACTAAAACGGTCACTTGGTAAACCTACTGCACTTAAAGCAGCAATTGCCGCACATGCACCAGGCACAGGTACAACTCTAATGCCATGTTCTTGAGCAGCACGAACTAATTTAAAACCAGGGTCACTAATAAGCGGCGTACCTGCATCACTAATTAAAGCAACATTGTCGCCCGCAAGTAATCTTTGAACTAACTGCTCAATTTTATTGCTTTCGTTGTGATCATGACATGCAGTAAGTTGAGTCGATATATTATAGTGCTTAAATAGTTGGGCTGATTGACGCGTATCTTCTGCAGCTACAATAGAAACTGATTTTAAAATATCAATTGCACGGAAAGTCATATCATCTAAGTGCCCAATTGGGGTGGCTACAACGAATAACTGAGCACTCATTTGGTTTTACTCCGTACAGATAAACAATTTTAATCGGGTAGTTTACCCGAAATTATGTTTTGGGCGTGAACAATGTCTGCCAAGCTTTGCTTTTCTAGATGATCTGATTTTCATTTGTTCAATTTAAATCAGAAATTTCAGATGAATTTAGCGAAATAATTTAAGCATAAAAATATGTGGTGCTACTTTTAATTTGGGGAAAATAAAAATGTTGTTAGCGCAGCAGTTGGGTAAATGGGCAGAGCAAACGGCTTTAAACCTGTTACAAAAGCAAAACTATGTGTGGGTGACCAGCAATTACCATTCACGCCGTGGTGAAGTAGATTTGATTGTTAAAAGAGGGCAAGAACTAGTTTTTGTTGAGGTAAAGGCACGTACTATAGGAAGTTATGGACAGGCTTGTGAAATGGTAACAAGAACAAAGCAGAAGAAAATTATCAAAACTGCGATGCGTTTTTTACAGCGCTACCCATCTTATCAGGATTTTTATTGTCGTTTTGATGTGATTTGTTTTGATTTTCCACAGAAAATTGCAAAAACAGTACAGCAAGACTTTTCAAAATTCCATTATGATCTGCAATGGATCGAAAATGCATTTACTTTGGATTAAGAGTTCATTACTCTTTTGAGCAAATTTAAGTCTGATGCTTTATGATCAAGCCAAGAAAAGATTGATAGGAGTCTGGTGGAGTGTTAAACCGTATTGCTGTAACAATGCTTTGTGTCGCAAGTTTATCGGGTTGCGCAAGTTTTATTTCTGGTGGAACAGGCACAGCTCCAGTCGGAACAGATAGCGGTGTCCGCAGTCTGGGCCAAGTGTTCATTGACTCTTCAATTAAACGTACAGCAAATATCAACCTTTATAAACTTGACCATCGCTTTAAGCAGTCACGTATTAATATTGAAAGCTTCCACAGTACTGTTTTATTAACAGGACAAGTACCAGACCCATACTTGAAACAATTGGCAGAAGATAATGTTAAGGCTATGAGTGACGTGAAAGCTGTTCATAACTACATTACAGTGGGTAATAAGGTTAGCTATAACACGATTATGCAAGATGCTTCAGTAACTGCAAATACGCGTGCACTTTTAATGAAGGCACCGGTAGTTTCTGATAGTAAAGTTCTGGTACATACTGAAGATGGCGTACTTTATGTAATGGGTCGCTTGAACACGGCAGAAATTAATGATTTGAATGACGTGCTGCAAAAAGTAGGTAACGTCACTAAAATTGTGACTTTAATTGATAACGTTGATTTAGCATCTGCACCAGCAACAAGTAATGCAAGTGCAACAACTACACCGATGATTAATAACGTCATTGCTCAACCAACAGTTCAAACTCCTGTTGCAATTGATCCTGACCAAACAGATCCAGCTTCGAATGCACAGTAATATATGAATCTGATTGAACAACTACAAAGCAAAATTGAACAGGCGCGAACTCTTTATAAAGAGTTCCGCCTTTATGATTTGGGGAGTTTTGCTTTAAATCGTTTTACGCCTAAAGATGGATTTCAACAGGTTGCTAATGTACGTTATGGTTTAAAGCCACGTCATCGTTTGGATATTTACCGATCTGTTAAAAAACTAGCACATCAGCCGCTCATCGTTTTTGTACATGGCGGTGCTTGGCAGCATGGTAATAAGCGAGATTATCTTTTTATTGGCGAAACATTTGCTAAAGAAGGCTATGACGTCGCAGTTATTAACTATCAATTAGCACCTAAAAACATTTTTCCAAGTTTTGTTGATGACCTAACTCAAGCATTGAATTATTTACATCACAACCAAGAAAAATTAGAAATTTCTACAGAAAATATTGTACTTATGGGGCATTCGGCAGGGGCATTTAATGTCATGTCTGCTGTTTATCACCCAAAGCCAAATACAATTCAGTGTTTAGGTAATATTAAAGCGATTTTCGGTTTGGCAGGTCCTTATCATTTTGATTATAAAGGTGACCCGCTTGCCGAAGACGCTTTTGATCAAAGCATTTCTTATAAAGAAGTGATGCCATATTATTTTGTAAATCAAAATAATATTAAGCATTATCTGCTCATGGCTGAAAATGATCAGCTTGTAAAAAAAGAAAATACCTTTGATCTTGATCAAGCACTCAGACAAAGCGGGAATCATAGCCATATCGCTGTGATTCCTAAAACAGGTCATATTACAATTTTGGCTAGTTTATCGAGTTTTGTAAGTCATTATTTCCGAACCAAACGGACCATTTTGCACTTTCTGGATGAAGTATTCTAAAACATCTGTTCGAGAGCGCAGATTACTTCGCTTGAGTAATCTGCGTAATCATTGCATGTGCAATACTGCCTTTAAATGGAATTTCAGGTAACTGATCAATTTTGAAGAATTGTGCATCTGCAATTTCTTCTTCTTGAAGCTTAATTTCACCCGACTCATATTCTGCCCGAAATGCAACCATCAGGTTACTTGGGAATGGCCAAGGCTGACTTGACATATATTGAATATTTTTGAGTTTTAAGCCGACTTCTTCAAATGCCTCACGTTGTACTGCCTCTTCAAGGGTTTCACCCACCTCAACAAAACCCGCAATCAAACCATACATATTGGTTTTATTGTGAACTGACTTCGCTAGCAAGATTTCATCATCTCCTCGAGTAATGACGGTAATAATACAAGGATTTACACGAGGGTATTGGTGGTAGCGACAAGAAGGGCATACCATTGCATATTCGGTTGGATGAACTTCTGTTGGATGTCCACAGTGGCTGCAAAACTTATGATTACGTCGCCATTCAAGCAATTGAACAGCACGACTCGCTTGCAAAAACTGTTCTTTCGACCAACTGGTAATAAGCTGGCGAATTGGAACAAGTTGTAAGCCTTCGGGAATAGGTTCCTCAGCAAGCAAGTCACGTGCAATGACCTGCTCATCATGAGTGAAAAGTAAATCACTTGCTAACTTTTCGACTTTGGGTAGTTGGAGATTCTGGTCAACCAGTAATTGTTGATGATGAAAAATATAAGCAAGTGATAATTCAGACATTAAGCTGCCTTTTTTTGAAGTTGTTGACTACTCGTCAATGCTACATCAAACATGGATTGTAGAACAGGTTGTTTATTTTTTAAATTGTCAACTAACATGTCAATGCCTGCTAATACGTTAAAAATACAGTCAATTTGGTCTGTATTAAAAGGCTGGTTTTGTTCAAGTTGCTCTTGAACAAATTGGGCAGTTTGGAGTAAAGCATGTTGTTGAGTCGTGCTTCCTAAAAATTCGGCCGCACCCGCTAACTCTTTTAATGAACCTGCTATTGCTTCTATATTTTGTGTTTGGTCATTGGCATACAAAGTAAGACTCTGACAGATAAAATCAATTAAATTTTTTGTCTCGGTAAGCAAAGCCTGATGAGCTTCATCAAGACGATCTAAAGAAATAGCCGTATTATTCACGCTAAGTTGTAGACGATTTGACGTGTAATTGCGTACCAAAATACCAATTGAGTTCATGGCAGATAAAATGCTGTTCATCAGCTGCTGAGCATAGTTTTCGTCACTTAAAATGTTAAGTTGACTTAAACTGCTGGCTTGTTGAGAAAGAGCAGATGCGGCTTCATCAAGGTTTAGGAGTTTAAATGTATGAGCCAGTTGTAAAAGGCTCGCTTGTAGTTGCTGTGCTTTTTCAGGTGACATATTTTGATAATTGTATTCAATATCGTTGCGCACCTTATTCATTTCATCCAAGATTAATTGGCTGACGGTATGCATAGTGTCGAAGTCAGGACCAAAAAGATGGCGACCTAAAACGTGTAATTGAGTATCAGTCGGTGTTTCATTACCAATATGAAGTTGTTTACGGATATGGTGGGCAATATCATCTTCTTGGGCGATGACAATACTTAAAATATCTGCGAATGCTGTTAAATTTGGTTTAAAACTTTCGGATGCTGCCAAAAATAAAGCAATATGACTTTCGATATTGATCAGTACACGTAGGCGCGAATCATTTAAAAATAGGCTATCAATATGGTTAAAAGCATAATTGACGAGCTGCCAATATTGTTGGCTTGGTTGATTTTTTGCCATGCTGACCAAATAGGACGCAATAAGTTTAAAGGCTTGAAAATTCTGGGTTGACGCCTTCTTTTTTAAAAATTGATGTAGAGATAACTTGTAGAGTTGATGGATCAACTGAGTTTTTTCACTAATCAATATTTCAGGCAAGGGAAGTTCAAGCGAAGTATTTGCAAGTAAAGGAACAATGGCTTGCCCTGATGTAGTGAGTGGTTTATTTAAAGCTAACTCTAAATTATTTAAGGTTGTAAGAAGAAACTGTGGGACTTGTATTTCACGTAAACAGATAAATTCGATATAACGTTTTACCATGGTCGTGCCTTCACTTAGGGCAACGACATCATCCGTATTAATTTGGGTTGGATTCGCAATAATTTTTTGCATCAACTCAGTCGAATATTGAGTAATTTTTGCAAGATAAGGAACATCAATTAATTGTAGAACTTGAGTGCATTGCTTAAATTGCTCTAATGCATCATCAATACCAAAAGGGAGAGTTTGTTCTTCAATTAAGGTACTTACAGCACCTTCGACTAGTTTTATTGAACGATCAATTTCATGTTTAATGATGAGTAAAGCTGTTGGATCGAAATGAATCGACGTATGCTCAGACATAAACGTTCCCCTTTGCAAAAAAATCAATTGTTATATTCGTAGTGCTCATTAATTTGAGCTAAAAATCTATGTGACTAATATAACTTAACTTACAAAGGGGGAAAGCTAAAAACACTAAAGAATCAAAAATTTATTTTGCAAAAAGGCAAGGTTCTCCGTGTTTTTCTTCATATTCTTTGACCCAAGTCTCATGTGTATTTAACTCTTCATCTGAAGGGTAAATTACAGGGAGATCAATTTGAACTCTGCTTCTATTGGTTGTTTGCTGGCTATTTTCACTCTGGGATAGGGCATCTATATCAAAAGAAACCTGACCACCAGTCATTGCCAAATAGACATCAGCAAGAATTTCAGCATCGAGTAATGCGCCGTGGAAAGTACGGTCACGTGCTGGAATTTCATAACGTCTTACAAGCGCATCAAGGGAGTTTTTTTGTCCTGGATGTTTGTTTTTTGCTAAAGCTAAAGTATCCGTTACCTCACAAACTTCAGAAAGTGCAGGAAGCCCTACGCGTTTAAACTCCATATCAAGGAAGTTCATATCGAAGGTTGCGTTGTGGGCAATAATCTCTGCACCTTTGAGATAGTCAAATAAGGTGTCAGCAATGTCTGCATAAAGCGGTTTATCTTTTAAGAAATCATCACTGATACCGTGGATGTTTTCTGAATCTCCCACTGGTTTTTGTGGGTTAATATAAATATGAATCGAGCTACCCGTAAGCTTACGATTAATCATCTCAATCGCGCCCACCTCAATAATGCGGTCGCCATCTTGGAAATAAAAACCAGTGGTTTCCGTATCGAGAATCAGTTGTCGAGGACCTTGTAATTTTAATTTGGCTTCGGTCACAACGATTTGAGGGTGAATGTTATTGGTTGGCTGCTTACTTTCTTGTTCGGCAGTTTCAACTTCAATAATTTCTTCGTCCACAATAATCATCTCAACTTCTTCAGATGCTTCAAGATGAATATTTTCTTCTTCACTTGCGTCAGCCAGATCAAACCCGAAAGGGTCATCTAGCAACCAGTCCTGTTCAGGCTTTTTTATATCTTGCGATACAGTGGCAGACTGTGGTTGCTTGAGTTCTTTCGCAGTTTTGTCTGCACCTAAATTCGCCAGCTGGTCTGCCATTTCATTGCCAGGGTGTCCTGCATGGCCTTTAATCCAGTTCCACTCAATATTTCTACCTGCACAGACAGTATCTAATTTCTGCCAAAGGTCAGGATTTTTTACATCTTTCCAGTTTTTCTTTTTCCAGCCATGAATCCACTCAGTAATACCTTGCTTCACATAATTTGAATCTGTCCAGATAATCAAATGTGCATCGGCTGGGCAAAATGAAACACCTTCAATGGCAGCAGTGAGTTCCATACGGTTATTGGTTGTATCGGGCTCACCGCCAAATAATTTATGTTCACCCTGTTCAGTAATGACATATGCACCCCAACCACCTAAACCCGGATTGCCACGACATGCACCATCAACATACAGTGTGATTGTTTGAGACATAAATCGAAACCTAAACTAAAAGAAAAAGAACTGAATATGGTGTATTGTATACGCAAAAAGTTCGGTTCCATCGTATCAAAGCAAGGTTTTTTTAATTTCTTGTAACATTTCCATGCAAATGACATTAAATTATTGCCTTGTCTATCTTGCATGCTTTACTACAATGGCATCGAAGACCTAGGGTTTGTGGGTAGACCCCAAAAAATATTACGCGAGTTGTTTGGAAGTTTTTATGTATAAACCAACCACATTTGTGTGGCAGCCATCTGCAGCATCATTGTTCAAAATTACCGTACTTAGCTCTGCGTTAGCTGCGTTGGGTATTACTACAGGCTGTTCATCGACTCCGCAAACTGCAAAAACCTCAAAATCGAAACAGGTCAGTGGTGCAGGTTATTTAGATGCGAGTAGTCTTGATTCGTTGGAAGATTTACTTTCAGCAACTGATATGCGAGCTGTAGAGGGTGACCGTCTGCTTATTTTAAAGCACGGTGATGTCTGGAAGCGTATGTCTGTAGGTTTCAAAATGGATTTGAATCATTGGGATTCACGTATTGAAGCTCAGCGTAGTTGGTTTATTTCTCGTCAACCTTATCTTGATCGTTTAAGTGCTCGCGCAAGTCGTTATTTATACCATACAGTTAAAGAAGCTGAACGCCGCGGATTGCCTACAGAACTGGCATTATTACCCGTGATTGAAAGTTCATATGACCCAGCTGCAACAAGTAGCGCAGCCGCAGCAGGTTTATGGCAGTTTATTCCAAGTACTGGACGTATTTATGGCTTAAAGCAAACAGGTATGTATGATGGCCGTCGAGATGTTGTTGAGTCGACTCGTGCTGCCTATGAGTTTTTAGGAAGTTTATATAACCAATTCGGTTCTTGGGAGCTCGCTTTAGCGGCCTATAATGCTGGTCCTGGGCGTATTCAACAGGCGATTAACCGAAATCAGGCAGCAGGTCTACCAACTGATTATTGGTCTTTAAAATTACCTCAAGAAACCATGAACTATGTTCCACGTTTCTTGGCAGTAGCTCAAATTATTAAAAATCCAAAAGCTTACGGTATCTCTTTACCACCAATTGCCAATAGACCCCATTTCCGTGAAGTGACTTTATCTGCACCTTTATCTTTAAATGAAATTGCTTCTGTGGCGGGATTAAGCCGTTCGGAACTCTATGCATTGAACCCGGGATATCGTGGTGAAATGGTAGATCCGGCAAGTCCAATGCGTATCTTGATTCCGGCGGATTTAAGTCCTTCAATTGATAATAAATTAAAAGGTATGAAGTCTGGCGGTGGTTCAGGTTGGTGGGCAAATATGACTTCACCATCTAAACCTGATGTAAGTGCTTCAACATCGGTGACAATTAAAACAACACCTGCAAATCAGGTTCAACCCGTTAAACCGTCAACACCTGCTAAAACAACCAGTAGCTCTAGCACAATAAAAGGTTCAACACCTCGCGGATCTGACGCTTTAGCTGCGTTTGCAGCTTCGGCTGATGTACCAAGTGCTCCACGTATTCCTGTAGCCGTGACACCTGCCGCAAACATTCAGCAAGTGAAGACAGAACCTCCAATCTCTGCTGCAGAGCGTGAAAAGATTTTAGCGGCCGTTCGAGCTGAAGGTGAGAAAGAAACAGTTCAGCAAGTTCTAGAGCCACAACCGACACAGGCTGAAAAAGATCAAGTGGTTGCTGAGTTAAAAGCTATTGCACCTCAAGGAACAGAAATTGTTGATCCTTACGATGGTAAAATTAAGTTAACCGCGATTCAAACAAGTCAATCAGTTGCAGAGCAACAAGGTAAAGAAGTAAGTAAAGGTTTTGCATATCCAAAAACTTTAGCTGAAGATGCGACTGTTGCAAATTCTGAAGATGCGCAACGTAATAAAGATAAGCCTTACATTAAAACTGACACAGATGTCGTAGTTGTACAGCCTAAAGGTAAGCGTAGTACTTATACAATTCAACCGGGTGATACTTTAGCAGTTATTGCCCTGAAGAATGGCGTGAATTGGCGTGATGTGGCTAAGTGGAACCAGATTGATCCAGAAAAGACGCTATTTGTTGGAACGAGTCTTTATCTCTATGATGCTAAGCCACAAGAAACTCAAACTACTTCGAAAAGCACAGCTAAACCAGATGTATATGTGGTTCAGACTAACGATAGCTTAAGCAGTGTAGCAAATCAGTTTAACTTATCAGTAAAACAATTAGCCGAATATAATGATTTATCAGTAACTGATGGCTTATTTGTTGGGCAAAAACTCCAGTTAAAAGAACCAAAGAATAGCCGCACAAGTGCTAAAGCCGAGCCAAAAGCAACGCAGGCAAGTGCAAAACGTATCGCGACTAAAAGCTATACTGTGAAGCGCGGTGAATACCTTAAATTAATTGCAGATCGTTATGCACTGTCTAATCAAGAACTTGCTGAATTAACTCCGGGGTTAACTGCGGGCAGTAACTTGATGGTAGGCCAAAAAATTAATGTGCCTACACAAGACATATCTGTAGATGAAGTTGCTGAAACTAAGGCTTCTAGTAAATCTGAGAAAGCGTCAGCAAATGTTTCTTATAAAACAGAAGGCTATAAAGTACAGCGTGGCGATACTTTATCGAGTATTGCAACCAAATCAAAAATTAGCCTAGCTGAGTTAGCCGAGTTAAATAACTTAAAAGCAAATAGCCACGTACAGCTTGGTCAAACTTTAAAAGTACCGGCAGGCTTAAGTGTTCCTGAACAATACGTTGTACAGTCTGGCGATAGTTTAAATGCGATTGCGAGTAAATATAATTTACAAACAAGCTATTTGGCTGACCTAAACGGTTTGTCTCGTACGGCTGGTTTGCGTGCTGGTCAACGCTTAAAATTAACAGGTACAGTTGAAGAAGCCCCAACTAAATCTTCTAAAAATACCAAAGAAGAAACACCAGAAACTTATACGGTTAAATCTGGTGATAGCTTAGGTAATATCGCTAACCGTTACCACTTACAATTGGACTATCTTGCCTCACTAAATGGTCTTTCACGCAATAGTAGCGTTCGTGTAGGGCAGCGTTTAAAGCTAACGGGTGATGTACCTACAGTTGAAACAGCTAAAGCAGATACTAAGTCTTCAACTAAAGCAGTTGCGGCTGGTAAAAACACTGAAAGATATACAGTTAAGTCTGGTGAGTCTTTAAATAGTATTGCGAGTCGTGCGGGTATTTCAGTACGTGAACTGGCTGAAATGAATGCATTAAAAGCAAATGCTAACTTACAGCGTGGTCAGAATATTGTGATTCCAAAAACTGTAGTGGAATACAAGGTGAAGCGTGGTGATACCTTAATTGGCCTTGCTAGTAAATATGGTTTAGAAACCAATTTCTTGGCTGAGCTGAATAATTTAACGCCTTCTACTCAGCTTCGCATTGGTGATGTGATTAAAGTGCCTAATTTGTAAAATAATTAGTCATTTATGCATAAATTAAATTTTCAACTGAGCCTGCTAGTCGGGCTCAGTGTCATTTCCCATAGTGTTTTTTCTGCACAGCAAACCACTTCATATATAGCGATTCATTCTAAGCCTAAGTATTTAGAAATGATGGCTATGCCATATGCAAACCCTAATGCACCTAAAGGTGGCCTATTAAGTCAGGCAGCTCAAGGAACTTTTGATAACCTCAATAGTATGAATGGGAAGGGGAATCCTACAGAAGGCGTGAATTATCTTTTTGATACCTTAATGACTCAATCACTTGATGAGGTCGGGGTTTTATATCCGCTTTTGGCAAAAAAAGTGAGTTATGATCCAGAAAAAACGCAGTCTGTTACTTTCTATTTAAACCCAAAAGCGCATTTTAGTAATGGACAGCCAGTCACTGCGTCGGATGTTAAATTTAGTTTTGATGCCTATCAGACTAAGTCTAATTTAGGTTTGCAAATGTATCTTGCCGATTTGGCAAAAACAGAAGTAATAAATGCTCATCAAGTAAAGTTTAGTTTTAAATCTACGCACAACCCTAAAATGCCATTCATTTTGGCAACCTTACCCATTTATTCAAAAGCAGATTGGCAAAAAAGAGATTTTAGCCGAATTACCCTACAACCAATTATTGGTTCGGGACCGTATGTAGTTGAACGAATCGATCCGGGTAGAAGCATTAGCTATAAAAGAAATCCAAATTATTGGGCAAAAGATTTGCCTATTAATAAGGGGCGTTATAATTTTGACCGATTAAAATATGTCTATTATCGAAATTGGGATATTGCTTTTGAAGGATTTAAATCTGGGCAATACACTTTGCATGAAGAGATTAATCCTAAAAAATGGGTAACAGATTACCGTTTTCCAGCCGTAAAGACAGGTTTGGTTACTCAATATAAGTTTCGTCACCATAATCCTATCGCCACTGAAAGCTATGTGTTTAACACACGACGAAAACCTTTAAATGATATTCGTTTTAGACAAGCCTTAACCTATGCCTATGACTTTGAATGGCAGAATAAAGCTTTGTTTTATGGTCAATATCAACGTCTACAAAGTTATTTTGGAAATAGTGAATTAGCTGCAACGGGTCGACCTTCAAAAACTGAATTAGAGTTATTAAAGCCGTTATTGCCTAAGTTATCTCCACTCATGCAGCAAGGTGTTTTAACAAACTGGAAATACCCTGTGTCGGATGCGAGTGGATTTAACCGTCAGAATTTATTAACTGCACGGCAATTACTGATACAGGCTGGCTATAAAGTTAAAGAAGGGCAGTTATTTACACCTGAAGGAAAGAAAGTTCAGCTTGAGTTTTTGATTCAGCAAGATGGTAAGCAACGAACACTCATACCTTTTATTCGTAACTTAAAAAAGTTAGGTATTGCTGTTAATTTGCGTCAAGTTGATGCACCGCAATATTTAGAAAGGACTCGTCGTTACGATTTTGATATGACTACGATGAATCTGCCGCAATCTCTCAATCCGGGCAATGAACAAACTCAGTTTTGGGGAAGTATCGCTGCAGCTCAGGATGGTAATTACAATTATGCGGGGATTCGCAATCCAGTAATTGATCAAGTGATTTCAAAACTCGTTGCAAGTAAAGGTCGTGAACAACAGATTATTTATACTCGTATTCTCGATCGATTGCTTAGAGCTGGTTATTATCAAATTCCGACCTATGGTAAAGGTGAAAACTGGTATGCTTATTGGAATATGTATCAGCAACCTAAAATTAAACCAGTGCTTTCTTCTGGGATAGAGTATTGGTGGAGTGATGCAAACAAAGCCAAAAAAGTTGCCAAATATTTACATCAACAATAAAAAGCACCTGCCATAAAGGAAATCCTGTTATATGGGTTCATATATTCTCAAGCGACTTCTTTTAATGATTCCCACATTATTCGTCATTTTATTGATTAATTTTGTGGTTGTGCAAATTGCACCAGGTGGGCCAGTTGAGCAAGCAATACATCAGGCACAAAGCGATTTGGGAATTGGCCGTGCATTAAGTGCAGAAACTTATTATCAAGGTGCTCAGGGGTTAAGCCCTGAAATGGTTGAACAAATTAAGGCACAATATGGTTTTGATCGTTCTGCTCCTGAACGGCTTTTCTTAATGTTAAAAGGCTATTTAACTTTAGATTTCGGACAAAGTTTCTTTAAAGATAAACCTGTTGTGCAATTGTTGTGGGAAAAAATGCCTGTTTCCATTTCACTTGGGCTGGTGAGTACTTTGCTGATTTACCTCATTTCTATTCCTCTGGGAATTAAAAAGGCAAAGCAGCAGGGCTCTTGGTTTGATCGATCCACTTCTTTAGTGCTTGTGGTGGGGTATGCTGTACCAAGTTTTGTGTTTGCCATTTTGTTAGTTGTTTTTTTTGCAGGTGGCTCTTATTTTCAATGGTTTCCATTACAAAATTTAGTGTCAGATAACTTTCATCAACTGAGTTTTTGGGGCAAAGTTACCGATTATTTATGGCATATGACTTTACCACTGATTACCATGGTATTAGGCGGTTTTGCCAGTTTAACCTATTTAACTAAATACTCATTTTTAGAAGAACTCAATAAACCCTATGTTTGGGCAGCCTACGCAAAAGGGTTGAACAGCCAACAGGTCTTATATAAGCATGTCTTTCGTAATGCCATTTTAGTGGTGCTGGCCGGGTTGCCAGAAGCGTTAGCGGGTATTTTCTTTGTAGGTAATCTGTTTGTAGAAATTATCTTTCATTTAGATGGGGTGGGTTTGTTGGGCTTTGAAGCCCTTGTTCAGCGCGACTATCCTGTTATTTTTGGTGTCTTATTTTTCTTTACTTTATTTAGCCTAATTTTACGTCTCATTTGTGATGTGTTGTATCAATGGATTGATCCTCGAATTCACTTTGACGCACAAGGGGACAAATAATGTCTTTGATTGTGCGGACACGATTGCAGCGTTTTAGACAGCATAAATTGGGCTGGGCCAGCTTTATTTTATTTAGTCTGATTTTGGTTTTGTCATTAGCTGCAGAGTTGATCGCTAACGATAAACCACTTTTAGTGAAGTATGAAGATTCTTACTATTTACCTGTGTTTAAAACATATTCAGAAACAACGTTTGGTGGTGTGTTTGAAACAGAAGCTGATTATAAAGACCCCGCCGTACAAGCGCTTATTGAGGCTAAAGGTTGGGCAGTTTGGCCACTCGTTAAGTTTTCATATCAAACGCCCAATTTAGACTTGGCTGTTCCTGTGCCATCACCACCTTCCAATCAAAACTGGTTAGGAACAGATGATCAGGGCAGAGATGTTTTTGCCCGTATTCTTTATGGCTTAAGAGTGTCGTTGCTTTTTGGTTTAGCCTTAACCTTTTGTTCTGCTTTATTTGGAATTACTGTAGGTGCCATTCAAGGTTACTACGGTGGCTGGGTCGATTTATTGGGACAACGATTGATTGAAGTCTGGAATGGCTTACCCATGCTTTTTATGGTTATGATTTTAGTCAGTATGTTTGTGCCAAATGTATATTGGCTATTTTTCATTATGTTGTTTTTCGGCTGGACCGTTTTGGTGGGCATCGTTAGAGCAGAGTTTTTGAAAGCTCGCCAGCTAGATTATGTTCGTGCAGCCCAAGTTTTGGGAGTGACTGATCGTGCTATTATTTTTAGGCATATTTTGCCAAATGCGATCAGTTCGAGTTTTTCTCAGTTACCTTTTATTCTAACCACGAATATTAGTGCTTTAACTGCTCTTGATTTTTTAGGGTATGGACTGCCACCCGATGCCGCCTCATTAGGTGAGTTATTGCTACAAGGTAAAAATAATTTAGATGCGCCATGGCTAGCAATTTCAGGCTTTTTTAGTCTGGCTATTGTTCTTTCACTTTTAATTTATATTGGGGAGGCGGCCCGTGATGCGTTTGACCCAAGAAAATAGTTTAAATACTGCCTCAACGTTATTAAAGGTTGAACATCTTTCGGTTCAAACCAAAGACCAAAAAGTTTTATTGGAAGATTTAAATTTTTACTTAAGTGAAGGTGAAACACTCGCTATTGTGGGCGAAAGTGGTTCAGGTAAATCGATAAGCTGCTTAGCAATAATGGGATTGCTGCAAGAAAAATTAGAAGTAACAGGTCAGGTCTGGATTGGCTCACAAAACATGCTTGAGTTAGATGAGAGAACTCAATCATATTTACGTGGTCGACAAATCGCTATGATTTTTCAGGAGCCTGCTACTGCGTTAAATCCGCTCCATCGGGTTGAAAAAATTATAGGGGAAAATCTTCTATTATCAGGTTTCTCAAAAATTGAAGTTCGACAGCAAATAGTTGAACTGCTAAAAGATGTGGGAATTGTTGAACCAGAGCAAATTTTAAAACGCTATCCGCATGAGCTTTCTGGTGGACAAAGACAACGTGTCATGATCGCGATGACATTGGCGCTTCGGCCTAAAATTTTGATTGCTGATGAACCTACTACTGCGTTGGATGTGGTTTTACAGATACAGATTTTAGAGCTATTAAAATCTTTGCAAAGCAAATATGGGATGGCACTTATTTTAATTAGCCATGACCTCAATTTAGTACATCGCTATGCAGATAAACTTATTGTATTGCAAAGTGGGCGTGTAGTAGAGCAAGGTGAACAGAGCCAAATCTTTGCAAATCCTAAAACAGCTTATACAGCACAGTTATTAGATCATGATTTTGGAAGTGTAGAGTCTAGACCTGCTCAACAGAATGTTTTATCAGTTCGACAGCTTAGCGTGCAATTTCCGATAAGAAAAGGAATTTTAAATCGCATTCAAGGATATTTCACCGCCATAGAAAATTTGAGTTTTGATCTTGCTCAAGGTGAATCACTTGGGGTGGTTGGTGAAAGTGGTGCGGGTAAGTCATCTTTAGCCCTCGCTTTGGTTCAGCTTATTCAGAGCAAAGGGCAAATTGTTTTTTTAGGTCAAGATTTAAATCAGTTACAGCCAAAAGCCTTGCGTTTGATGAGATCGGATTTTCAACTTGTTTTCCAAGACCCTTTTGGTAGTTTAAACCCGCGTATGACAGTAGGGCAGATTATTGCTGAAGGGTTAAAGTTAAAAGCTGTGAATGATAAAGAGCTAAAGCAGCAAGTTGAATCCGTATTGGTAAAAGTTGAATTGGCTGAAGATTTTCAACATCGTTATCCACATGAACTTTCAGGCGGTCAACGTCAACGCGTGGCCTTAGCTAGAGCTTTGGTGGTTCAGCCTAAACTTTTAATTTTGGATGAACCTACCTCTGCCTTAGATCGGACCACGCAAAAAGCCATGATCAAGTTGTTGAGACAATTACAGCAAACCGAGCAGTTAAGTTATATTTTTATTAGTCATGATCTCAATATAGTGAAAGCACTGTGCCATAAAGTGATGGTATTACGTCATGCAAAAGTTGTTGAATATCAGGAAACTGAACTCCTATTTTCTAAGCCGAAAACTGAATATACCAGACAATTAATT
>NZ_JABVBF010000289.1 GCF_013344765.1 Acinetobacter lactucae | reverse complement strand
CAATAGAAGTTAATGTAACTATTGGGTGTTACGAAGTTAACCTGATTCATATTAAAGTTAATGAATTGACTTCAATGCCCGCGTTTTATTTAAAAGATCCACATCAATTTCCAAGACTTGCTCATACCTTGTCTTTCAATGATTATAACTTAGCAAGTATATGTGTTAATGTCACAGACTCTGTATCAGTAAATTATGAAGTTCCAACCTTTGCATTTGAGGATTCATTAAAAAAGCATATTGAATTGCTTACAAAATGTTTAACTGATCCAGTGGAGAACAAAAAAGAGCTTTTAAGAGAGTTCTTGGCCAGTTGGTATAGCTTAAATAATACAAAATTTAATGATGTTCTTTGTCTAGTAGATTCACCTGAATTTTGTAAATTAAAAGTTTATGCCCCTGAAGGGAAATACGGATTAAAAAGTAGCGTATTAGTTCACCCTGAAAATTATGATTTTGCAACAAAAGAACCTTTTTTTAAAATTCAGGTAGCTCAAAGAAAAAAGAGTCCTGATTTAGGTTGTATTCTCCCATTACCTAGTATTACCTCTATTCCATGGACTGCATCAGATCTACCTCAGTGGTTCTTGGAACATTTCGAACTATTAGATGCTAATATTAAAAAAAATTTCGTAACAACCTTCGCTCAAATTAGGAAGAATATATTTTGGGTAATCTTTAACATTGATACACCCTCAGGAAAATCTTGGTTTGGGCTAAAATTTCAAAATAAAAAATCTAAGGTAAACAAAACTTTTCCACTCAAATTAGAAAGCTTCACTGAATGGAATATAGAGGCGTGCTCAATTAAGTTATTTGATAAATCAAGCTTAATTCCACGTGGAGGTGCTTTTTGCGATCTTCAAGACAAACACGTTTTATTGGTAGGCTGTGGCTCTGTAGGTAGTTATATAGCAGACCAACTAGCATCATGTGGACTAGGCAGCCTAACGCTAGTTGATTCAGACACCATATCAATTGAAAACACATACAGGCATTACCTTTCAATCGATTACTTGCATTGGGAAAAAACTGTTGGATTACAGTTTAAAATTGCAACAAAATATCCTTGGATCAATATCAAACCTGTTAACGGATGTTTATTAGATTTTAGGAATGTTTCTATTTTGAATTCATTTGATCTAGTTATTATTGCAATAGGTTCTCCAACAAAAGAACGGATATTTCATGATTACTGTATTAAGAATGACGTAGAAACAGCCGTAATTAATACATGGACAGAAGGTTATGGAGTTGGTGGACATGCAGTTTTAGATATTCCCGAGCAAAAAGGATGCTTAAGATGTGCTTATGTGGATAATGAAAATTTATGCAGAGGCTTAGTTTCTAATCTTAATTTTTTAAAACCTAATCAAGATTTAACTAAAAATCTTTCAGGGTGTGGGAATGCCTTTCTACCCTATTCAAACTTATCTGCCATTCAGACTGCCATCATTACTACAGATATAGCCTTAAAATTTTTACAAAGCAAGATAACAGATTCTTCAAAGGTAAGCTGGAAAGGTTCTGATCTAGAAGCTTTAAATGAAAATCTAGAATTGACAGATCGTTATTATGTTTTTTCAAAATCATTGCTAATCACACCACTATTAAATCCAGAATGTGATATTTGTAATGAATGACCAATTAACCATTCATGTTTCTGACGCTACTATTCATATCAATTCAGACATCATTGAAATATGGGAACAGTATCGTCAAATTGCACCCGAATCCAAAGAAGCTTGCGGAATATTGATAGGACATCAAATTCAAGGTACTGAAGTCTTTCAACTAGAATTTGTTACTACTCCACAGAAACTAGACATTAGAACTAGATATAACTTTGTGATGAAAGATCCATTTCACCAGAAGTTTCTTGATAAAAAATATAAAGAGTCTAATGGTACATCTGTTTATTTGGGTACATGGCACAGTCATCCCCAAAACATACCAATTCAATCTACTATTGATGAGGAGGACTGGAAACATTG
>NZ_JABVBF010000288.1 GCF_013344765.1 Acinetobacter lactucae | reverse complement strand
TCTCAGGGTCGACATATTGCCACTTACTTTCTAGGCGTACCCATTTTTCATGGCTATAACTATTTTCATTACTGCCGTTATATAAAACCCCTGAAGAAAAATTACCGATGGCACTGTTAAAAATCCCTTCTGCCGAACCGGAAAAGGTATTTTCATCATTGGTTATGGTGTTATACAGGCTGTAGTTGAGAATAGCTGCATTTAAGGGCTTCATCTTCAGCAAATGCGGGCTAGTAATCTGCTGACCATTTAAGTCAACTGAATAGCCCGTTAACATGTTCGACGGAATTTTTAAGTTTAAAGATTGCTCATTTTCGAGATATTTAAACTGGACTCCGTTTAGATCGTTAATACATACCCATTGGCTATCAACAACATGTTCATCCATTTTCAGTCTTAAAATTTTTAAGTCACGAACACGGATATACAATTTACCATATTGATCTTGTCGTACCGATATTAAATCTCTAGAAATACTTGAGTTAACAGAAACGTTTAAAAATAGTTGTATATATCCCTTATCAGAGCTTAAGAGCTGGTGAGAAAAATTCGTAACTTCTGGAATACTAGGTAATGCAGCATTGATGTTATCTTGCAATGATTCAGCAAAAGCATGAGTTGGCAAGTACATAGCACATAAGGCACTTACGAGATATTTCATATGTGCCTCTTTAAAGAGATGTTTGCTTACCGTTAATATTCAATGAAATATTATATTTATGATCAGCTTGAAATTTAAAGTCTGGGCCAATATTAAAATTTCTTGATTTCCCAGCAAGAATATAACCATTTACCGTATTTACTTTAATGGCATAACTTTTATTCGCTGTTGTATCAACAAGCACTAAATTATTTAACAGCGCATGCCGATTCCCAACATTATTTATCGTGACATAAGCCTTATCTTGTTCTTGTTCTATTGACCAATTCAGTTTAGTAATCGCATCTTTATTCACTACAAATAAAGGCAACGATGAACGTAGTAATACATTAACACCTTGATCCACTTTACGACTATCAACTGGTTTCGGTAACTCATCGATAATAATACGATAAGTTTTCTCACCAGAAATAGATTCAGGGTTAATTCTAACTACACGCAAATTATAAGAATCATTAGGCTTTAATTTTAAAAATGGTGGGCTAATTGCAATCTCTTCTGTAGGGATCAATTGATCTTGCCCTGCATTTTGTCTCCATTCAAATACGCGCATCTGTAAATCTGCACTTTCATTTGACTGGTTATATAAACTAATTGAAGATGCAGCTTGGTCACTCAGTATTTCAACACTTACAGGTGAAAGTCGGATTGATGCTGCATTTAGCATACTAGGAAAAAATAACAATAAACTTGTAACAACAAAGATATTTTTTCTCATGATTTGCCCAAAACTACTTTTCTCAAATTGAGCTAGCTCTCTTAAAACAAGAGCTAGCGATAACACCATAAAACTTATTAAAAATTAATAAGTCACTGTTACAGTCACAGTATCAACATAGCTACCCGCACTTGGTAATATTGAGCCAGCGGGAATACGTCCATAGACGTTAACTGTTTGTATGTCACCAGTACCAGTGCCGCTATATGCAGTTGTTGAAATACCAATCGCTGTAGCACGCCCTGTGTCAGAGAAAAGGTTATAAGGAATATATTCGTTACTAGTTGCACCACCAATCATACGACGTTGTGTCGATTGAGCATTCTTACCCGCATCAAAAGCCAAAGTCCATGGCACAGTGTTATTGCATAAAACTTTAATGGCGGTACCGCCTGTTGTTGTGGTGTCTGCATCGACGTTGCTAGCAAGTGAACTTAAGGTACCAAAATCCAAAACTGCATTTGATGTAGTACCCGTTGCAGAAGTATTTAGAACACAACTATTTGTAATAGTTGCTTTAACAGTTAATGTTCCGGTAGCTGTTGCAGCATTTGCGACATTGATAGACATTAAACCCATAGCAATTGCTGATAAACAAATGAGAGACTTATTCATGGTTAAAAACCTTTTTAAATTACGCCAATAAAATTAATAGATGTAAAAACTAGCCTTCCCCATCACAATCA
>NZ_JABVBF010000287.1 GCF_013344765.1 Acinetobacter lactucae | reverse complement strand
AATTAGTATTAAAAACCGTAATAATTGGATCGTGATAAATTCTATGAATAAAAATTAATGATGAATTGTCGAAAATTATAAGAGGAGTAAATTTGATGGATACGGAACAATTAACACTCTTGCCTAAACCAAAATTTGATGTACGGTTTATGTACAACTATATGGGTAAAATGTGTAGTGACACAATTCATGCATTAACTGAATTAGTGGCAAATTCACATGATGCTGGTGCTCAGAATGTCTATA
This sequence comes from Acinetobacter lactucae, assembly GCF_013344765.1. Classification (GTDB taxonomy): domain Bacteria; phylum Pseudomonadota; class Gammaproteobacteria; order Pseudomonadales; family Moraxellaceae; genus Acinetobacter; species Acinetobacter lactucae_A. Next base: position 1,820 of record NZ_JABVBF010000287.1, on the reverse strand, counting down.
TAACTTGGCCTGTAAGTAGCGAAATGGCTAATCCAAAATTTATGATTGAAGATGATGGGTTTGGATTGAGTGCACAGGAGTTCACTTCTATTTGGGGAACTCTCAACTACAATCGTTTTGCTTCTAACTCAAATACCACAGTTGAAATATTGAATAAGGATAATGAAGTAATAGATAAAAGGAGCATTTTTGGAAAAAATGGGAAAGGAAGATTTTCTGGATTCTGTTTGGGAAGTACTTATACAGTAGAATCATTTAAAAGAGGAGAAGAGCCTTTCTCCTATATGGTTGCGTTAAATCAAGGAGATCTTTATGGTTCAACAGAGCCCTTTATTTTTGAGCCCGTAAAGGTTCAAGAATCATCATTGAAATCAATATATGGTTTAAAGATCACAGCTTCAATTAAAAATCAGTGGAATTTAAAGTATTCAGTAGATGATATAAAATCTGAACTAGGGGCAAGATTTACCAATAGGCCATCTTTCAATATATTTGTGAATGGTCAAAAGGTGGGATTTAATAATATATCTTCCAATTCATTATTTGAGAGTGTCGTAGAGTTCAAGGGTAAAAATATTGTTATAAAATATATTGATACTAGTCATAGTGATGTTTCTGCAAATAAAAGAGGTATTGCTTGGTGGGTAACAGGTAGATTAGTTGGTAATATTGATTGGGATTTTTTAAAAACTCAGACAGGATTTGATTTAAGAACTACAACAGCAAAAAGAGTCAATATAGTAGTAATAGCTGACCATCTACAAGAGCTAGGGCTTATTAATGAAGACTGGAGTGGTTTTAATGAATATTCAGGATTCTGGAGTGAGTTTGAAGATTTAATGATTAAAGAAATTTCTTTATTAATTGATAAAGTATTTTCTATACAGTCGCAAGAAAAAGTTGATCATATTCTACATGAAGTTGATAATCAAACACGTGACCTTGGTCATTTATCTCGGCATAAAATTACAAAATTTGTAGAAGATACTGTGAAAAAATTACCTAGATTAGATGAAAATATTCTATCTGACATAACTACTATTTTGATTAATCTTGAACAGAGTTCAAATAAGTTTGATCTTATTAGAAAGTTAGCTAACATACCTTCAAGTGATCTTGATCAGTTGCATGCGATCTTGACAAATTGGGGAGTAAATATGGCTAAAGCAATTTTGGACGAGGTAGAAGGGCGGTTACGCACGATTGTTGAGTTTGAATCTCGAATAAAAGTTAAGGGAATTAAAGAAGTTCAAGAATTACAGCCACTATTTAATAACGCTTTATGGATGTTTGGTGCTAGTTTTGAGTCTATAGAATTTACCTCAAACCAGAATATTACTTCTGTTATGCGAGAATTAGCATCTAAAAAAGTAAAAGCCTCAAGAAACAGACCAGATTACGTTATCGTTCCAAATGCTTTCAGTCGACCAAGATATGAGGATGATAATGAAAATTATGAACAAATTGGTTTAGAACAGGTCATTATTGTCGATTTGAAAACCACTGGTATTAATTTGGGTAGTACTGAAAAAGATCAGATATGGAAGTATGTTAAAGAGTTAGAACAGAAGGGCCTCATTAGCCAGACTACCCGAGTGCATGGGTTTATTCTTGGAGATCAAATTGAGAAGGGTGAAGGTCATGCACGTAAAGAATGGGGGGGGCAAGTCACTATTACCCCAATACTTTATTCAACCCTATTGGATCGAGCAAAAAAAAGAATGTTTAACTTATCTGAAACTGTTAAAAATTCACCAATTCTAATGCAAAATTTAGAAGCCGAAGAAAAGAGGTTAGCAAGTGCCTAGGGACTTAAAGAA
>NZ_JABVBF010000286.1 GCF_013344765.1 Acinetobacter lactucae | reverse complement strand
ATGTTTAGATGTTATGACAAATGATTTTTTCTCATCATGTGATAAAAAAAGATACCCTGTAGATTCTGCCTCTAGTGTTTCAACTTTGATTAAGCTCTCTTGATTCATAGTATATTCAACTAGATAAATATTTGATAAAAATTAATTGCTCAGCAACTTTTTACTTTTTGGAAAAAGTTACTTTGTTGAAGGGCTGCACTTTTTCGATCACCATGATCAACTAGCCAATCAATAATTCTTAAAAATTTTTGTCGTAATTCTATTGGCATCATTTGTTCCTTATCTATAAAAATTTGGATAAGGCTAGATATCCTTTGATATACGTAGTCGTCCCAATTTAATACTTCACCTGAAGAGATTAATCCTAAAATTTGATCAGCATATAAATATGATGGATAATTTTGGATTGATCGTTCGCACAATTTCAAGAATAGATGAATAACATCTTTAATCCAACCTACTGCTCTAACATACTTATCAACTAAAGGTAAAATTGTACCAATTTCAGTCCAATCACCATTTACGAATCTATTGGCTAAAGGCGCATCTTGATCTAGTGACACAAACATCAGTGATTTTGCGATTTCGGATAAGTCGAGTCCTGAAATTTTTCCACTTCTATAACTTTTTTTATCAAAACACGATACTTTTAAAAAACGATCCAAACATAAATCTAAAACATCTAACGCATTGTGAGGAATGTTCTGTGCATCATAAATATAGCGACAAATATAATTACTAATGAATGGATTAAGCAACTCCCAACAAGTATCTGTTCTAAGATTAAGAATTGGTATAAGGAATTGTGAGTTGATTTCTTCTGTAGGCAATATTCCCACAACTCTTACTAAAGCTCTAGATATGCTATGATTCCATTCATGAATAATATCTTTGTCATCAACCCTTTGATTTTCTTCAAGCCAAGAAGGTTCCTGTTTTTCTATAGTCCATTCTAAGCAACTTTTTAAAAAATTGAGAATATAGGTTTGAGAGGTATCATGAAGTAGTTTCTCAGGTAGTAAGTGAATAACTTTTTCTGAGAACTGATAATCCCATTGATTATCTGATTTTACCCACTTTGAATAATTTTTATGAAGACCTAATCTAGGCTTATAGCCCACTCTTTGCTTATTTATTATATCAGTAATTCTTTTATCTCTTTCTCTTTTGTTTTGAATTGTTTGTTCATCCAGTTCTACCCAAGGAGCATCAGGTATTGGTAGTACACACCAATCATTTTCTGATTTTAAGTAGTTTTTCAGATGTTCATATACTTGATCTACTTCTTGTTTTGCTTCGGGATACTTATCCAATCGATAAAATCGATATTTTAAATTATTCTTACATAGAGCAAATGAAAAATAAATTGCTGTCCAAGTGAATTTAGGATTTATATCAAATAATTTCAGACATTCTTTTAGAGAGATTAATGAAATTTCATGACATGGGCTCACTACAATATCTAGAAGATTCATAAAAGTGAAATTATTCATAGTGTTATGAATAATTTCACTTGCTAAAGCCTGAGCAAGAAACTTCTTCGGATGAAAAGTTAAGGAAGCTTGTGGACACCCTACTTCATAAGAACTATAAGGTAGTTGGACTGCTTGATTTAAAATATCACGAGCCCACTCTAGATCGTCTTCTTTACTATTTGCTCTAAAGACTAAGATCATCGTAGCTAATGCACTAAAAGCATTTTGTTTCATACTTTTATGCGTAGATGAGCTTTCTTGCACATCACAAGCATCTTCAAATAAGTCTTTTTCTTCTAAATCTTTGAATAACTTAATGACTGAATCTATGGTGTAATTATTTTGAATTGCATTAGCTTCTAATGATTTTTCAGCCCAATATGCTACTCCAAAATATGTGGCAAACTCATTCAGTTGTTTATACTCTTTCGATTCAGATTGCTTTCTATACTGAGGATGATTAAAGAAAATACCTATTTGATTCTCATCTATTTTTTGAGAAAAGTAATTTTCGAAATTGCCATATTCAGCGTAATAAGCAGCTCGCTGTTCTAAAAAATTAATTATTGATTCATCTACCTTCTGATGTTCAAAA
>NZ_JABVBF010000285.1 GCF_013344765.1 Acinetobacter lactucae | reverse complement strand
ATAAAAAACCACTCTTGTCTTAAGAATGGTTTAGTTAAAACCTATCAATGATTAGAAGCTTATTTCAATTGTGATCGTGGTACCCGAGTGCTCAATATCAGTTGAGACATTAAAACCTCTGCCTCTAAGCTCTTCTTCAACCAATGTAAGATGATCAGGACTTATAGCATCAACAGGAAACCAGAAAGTTGCTTTTCGCTTCCCTTCCTTAGATTCAGACTCAGTACCAGTTAAAATTTTTTCCAATATGGCGTCTTGATTTATTTTAAAGTTTTTAGCATTTTGACGAGCTTGTTCAGCATTAAAGTTGTTAAGCATATTTATCTCTCTAATTATTAATTTATCTAATTTTATAACACAAAAAGGCTATATAAGTTTTAGTGTTATGTAGTTAAAACCAATCAAAGATATAAGTTTATTGGTTGAATAAACTTTCTACCCATTCAATAAATTTTCTCGCATTTCTATTTTTAAAATCTTCCTTATTTGGAATGTAGTAACACAGCTCTGATTGAATGGGTTTAGTTTTAATCTCCTGTAAAAGATTCGCCTTAACGAACCTATGGGTCAGTGTAGCAGAACAAAATACTAATCCATTGGCAGATAAAGCCTCGTGTATCCCAAAAATCTCTTGGTCAAACTTCTTAATAGTCACCCTCTTTTGGTCCCATCCATTCACCTCAAGCCAGCTCTCTAATGGTGGACTTGGTAATGCTTTATTTTTCCATTCTGTGGTGAATAAAGTTATTGGCTCACTTGTATCTTTGGACAGAGCGAGTTTAGATACGCCAAATACATTAAAAGACTCATATTTAAGGACATCTTTAGAAGATACTGAAGATATATCACCATATCGAATAGGTAATGTATATAAATGATTGTCTAAAGTTTCACCCGTAGAAAATTCAACTGAGATATCTGGATTCAATTGATAAAATTCATTTATAGAAGGAATTAACAGCATTGCAGCTAGTGAAGAGGTACTTGCCACTCTCACTACATTTCCATTTACTGTTATTTCCTCTAATGCATCTTCAATTTTACGAAATCCTTCAGAAATTGCTCCCGCAAGTCTTTCCCCTGTGGTTGTAAGCGTTATTTTCCTTACCTGTCGATGAAATAAATCAACATTTAACCTGCTTTCTAGATTGGCAACATGATGTGAAATTGCAGTCGGTGTAAGTGAAAGTTCTTCAGCAGCCAACTTAAAACTCCCCAAACGAGCGGCTGATTCAAATGCCTTAAGTGCTTGCAAAGAGACTTGCATGCTTTCTCCCAAGTTATATTCATAGATGAATTAAACTCATCTATAAGTGTAATTTTCTCGTTTGTCTACTTATCTTTTAAAACTCAAAATAAATTAAACCTTAACTTTTTTTGGAATTTATGATGAGTAAAATATTACATATAGATGCTAGTGTAAGAGCTGCGATTAACCCTAATCCAAACCATAATTCGATTTCTAAAAGTATTGCCAGCCGATTGGTCAGCTCATGGAAAAAACAACTGCCTATAGATGAGTATATATATCGTGATGTAGGGATGAATCTGCCACCATTTATTACTCAAGACTGGATTGATGCTGTATTTACACCTGAAAATAAAAGAACTCAAGCTCAATGCGATATTTTATCTATATCAGATCAATTAATAGCAGAAGTTTCTAGCTCAGATATTCTTGTAATTTCTTCCCCTATGTACAATTACGGTATGCCTGCTCAACTGAAAGCATGGTTTGATCAAATTATTCGAATTAATAAAACTTTTGATTTTGACCTTGCTCGAGGAGACTTTCCTTTACAACCTCTTTTATCTGGCAAAATTTTAATTATTATCACTTCCAGCGGAGAGTTTGGGTTTGAGAAAGATGGAATTCGACAAAATATGAGTCATCTTGTACCCCACATTTGTACACTGAGCAAATATTTAGGCGTAGAAAAAATTTATGAAATTAGCTCTGAATATCAGGAGTTTGGAGATGAACGACATATAGAGTCATTAGAAAATGCTTTTCAAAAAGCTGAGAAACTCGTAGCGCAACTTTCCAGTTTATACACAAAAAGTTAGTAC
>NZ_JABVBF010000284.1 GCF_013344765.1 Acinetobacter lactucae | reverse complement strand
GTAATAAGCTGTTTAAAAAAAGAACTAAAAATAGAGGAAATAATTGAAAAAAATTCTATTAATTGTCATAAACCCGTGTTAAGCTCGAACCGTTTTAGGATTTACCACACAATCAAATTGATTTAATAACCCTATAACAAATGGATGTAACCGGAAATTGTTGATAGTTTTACAGAATGATTACAAGCTTTAAGATTATAAATATTTTAAAACCTTGTTTGCTCTGCTGTTTGCAACACCGGAAGGTCCTTTTTTCAACATCTGAGGATTGACTTATGACAGCTCGTGAACAAGGCGTAGTAAAGTGGTTTAATGACACTAAAGGCTTTGGTTTTATTCAACGTAACGGCGGCGACGATGTATTCGTTCACTTCCGTGCAATCGTAGGTGACGGTCACCGTTCTCTACGTGATGGTCAACGTGTAGAGTTTAGCGTTGTACAAGGTCAAAAAGGTTTTCAAGCTGAAAACGTTCAGCCTTTAGACTAAGACTAATTCATCTTTTTGATGAATGATGGACGCTCCAATTTTTGAATTGGGGCGTTTTTGTTTATAATGATCTTCTTATTCGAGAGATTGTTTCTTAGAGCACGTATTTATGACATCTGGTTTTGAAACCTTGAATTTACATCCGCAACTTAAAAAGGCGATTGATGCTTTAGGGTTTACTCAAATGACCCCAATTCAGCAAAAGGTTTTAAAATATACATTAGCCGGGCATGATGCAATTGGGCGAGCACAGACAGGAACAGGTAAGACAGCTGCCTTTCTGATTAGTGTAATTAATGATTTACTCAATAATCCGATTCAAGAACAGCGTTTCCGTGGTGAGCCACGTGCCTTAATTTTGGCACCCACTCGTGAATTGGCGTTGCAAATTGAAAGTGATGCAAAGCTACTCACGAAATTTTCAGATTTGCACCTTGTAACATTATTAGGTGGTGTGGATTTTGATAAGCAAAAGAAACAGTTAGATGCTAATTTTGTCGATATCATGGTCGCTACCCCTGGGCGTTTAATTGATTTTGTAGAACAAAAAGAAGTTTGGCTCGATCAAATTGAATTTTTAGTGATTGATGAAGCTGACCGTTTATTGGACATGGGTTTTATTCCTTCGGTAAAACGTATTGTCCGTTACTCTCCGCGTAAAGAACAACGTCAAACGCTGATGTTCTCTGCGACATTTAGTTATGACGTTTTGAATTTGGCAAGACAATGGTTGTTCGAACCCATTACTGTTGAAATTGAGCCTGAGCAAAAAACGAATAACGATGTAGAGCAACGAGTATATGTTGTGGCTAAACAAGACAAATATCGTTTACTACAAGATATCTTGCGTGAAGAGCCTATCGATAAAGTCATGATTTTTGCTAACCGACGTGATCAAGTACGCCGTCTCTATGATCATTTAAAGAAAGATGGATACAGAGTCGGTATGCTTTCGGGTGAGATTGCTCAAGATAAACGGTTAAAAATGTTAGAGCAATTTAAGCAAGGTAAACATAATATTATGATTGCGACGGATGTTGCGGGTCGCGGTATTCATGTAGATGGCGTATCGCACGTCATTAACTTTACCTTGCCTGAACAGTCTGATGATTATGTGCACCGTATTGGACGTACAGGTCGCGCTGGGTCACAAGGGGTAAGTATTAGTTTTCTTTCAGAAGATGATGCCTTTTATTTACCTGAAATTGAAAAAGCAATTGGTAAGAAATTACCACTGACCAGATTAGATGGTTATTGCTAATAAAAAAATCCCAATCATTTGATTGGGATTTTTTTGATTAATTAATTTTACAATAGAAAGTAAGCGTTGTTTGATAGTCATCATCTTTTGCTAAAGATGCATTTTTACCAGTTAATGTGCCAATCACACCTGCAGCAGCTTCAACCATTTGACCAGTTTTTTCACTTACAACATCTTTTAATACACCGTTGTAGGTTGTTTTTTCATCTACAACGACTGGTGTGGTATTTTTTGAACAAGTTTTTTGAGCTGCTGTAATCGCATTGTTTTTCGCAATTAAATTGGTTTTGCCAATACCCGTAACTTCAAACTGATTATTTTCTTTCTGAATTGCTAGAGTATTTTTAGGAGTAGTTGCACAAGCAC
>NZ_JABVBF010000283.1 GCF_013344765.1 Acinetobacter lactucae | reverse complement strand
ACAGCGGTAAGTTGAGTTACAGACAGGAAATATTCGGGCTATCAGAGCCGAAAATCGGATCATTTGGCTGGGGTGGTTATGTAGAGCGAGATGAGGAAGCGAAAGAAAACAATGCTTCGATTTATGCATCTTACCGAGCACGGGCAGCTTACCTGACGGGACGTTATAACCGATTTGGAGATAACGACCAGGTTGCCCTATCGGCGACGGGTTCGTTAGTTGCGGCAGCGGGACGTATCTTTGCGGCCAATGAAATTGGAGAGGGGTATGCGGTTGTCACCAATGCTGGGCCACAAAGTCAAATTATAAATGGCGGGGTCAATTTGGGAGAAACTGACAAGTCTGGAAGATTTTTGATTCCTAGTCTCATGCCATATCAAGTGAACCATATTTATTTAGATCCTTCCTATCTTCCTTTAAATTGGAGCGTGAAGTCTACAGATCAAAAAACAGTCGTGGGCTACCGTCAAGGAACCATGGTTGACTTTGGTGCTCATCAGGTCATTTCAGGATTAGTGAAACTTGTTGATGCGAACAACTCACCTCTATTGCCGGGTTATAGCGTTCGCATTAATGGTCAGGAAGATGGTGTAGTTGGTTATGACGGCGAAGTATTTATTCCAAACTTATTAAAGCAAAACAAACTTGAAGTCGATCTTATGGATCATGGTTCGTGCCAAGTTGACTTCACTTATAACAGTAATCAGTACTCAACTAAAAAATTGGGACCTTATATATGTCATTAAATATTATGAATAAGGCTCAAATACAGAGCTATAAATTTTTCTCTTTGTCTTTAAAATACTTTATAGGCATTTGCTTATTTTATCTTGTTTATGCATTTTTTAGTCCAGCACAAGCTGCTTGTACTGTAAGTGGGACCACAAATAATACTTTTACCTATACGGCAGCAAATATTAATAGTGATGCAACCGTGAACCTTTCAGGAACAATTACTTGCACGAATTTAGGGCTTCCCCAAATTTCTAATTTCATGTGTATGAAAACCGTATTTACGGCAACAACAAATACAATTAACAGTGTTTCATTACCTTACACCGTCACAGCAACTGTAGGTGGAGCTGGGTCTTCTACCACGAATCAAACCTCCAATGTCTGGTATGGTCCAGTAGCAACAGTCGCATCAAATAATATTGTGAGTTACTCGGTAAATGTGAAAGTACCTGCCCGAACGGGGTCACTCATTGCATATCCTAAAGGAACATATACGGCTTCGGTTCGGTTGTATTGGGATATGGATCTTTTGGGTTTATCATGTGGTGATTTGCTTGGTGGCTGGGATTCAGGCGATACATTACTAACAGCAAACTTTGTGGTCCCAAGTCTGTGCCAACTAAATTCAACATCTACTGTTGATTTTGGGAATATTAATGATATTGGTACGACCAGTCGGGATTACACAGCACAAGGAGCTGTAAATTCGACTTGTAACTTTGGAACACCATACAGTATTTATTTAGGAGACGGTAATAACCGTATAAGTGGTGGATTCAGGCGTATGGTGAATAGTAATAATGAATTTATTCCCTATCAACTCTATAAAGATTCTAACTATAGTACGGTATGGGATGCTACAGGTGGCGTAACCAGTGTCGGGGGAGCAGGAGGAGTCTCAAAAACAGGTACAGGTAGTGCGCAAAGCACACCTGTGTATGGAAAAATTCCGCAAGGTACTTCCATCGCAAGTAGACCGGGGACTTATTCTGATAGTGTTGTTGTGACAGTGACCTATTAATTTTTAAAATTTACGCGCGGATCTTTTTTAGTTGAATGGTTCCGCGTAATTTTAATTATATGCATTATAAACGTACTTAAATCATAAGTATTTTAGCGTACATATATAATTTTTAAGGTTTTAATGCATTCAAGTAAAATAGAATTTATAAGCCTTACAGACTGAATGAATATCTAGAAAATTATCGGAAGTTTTCTAATGAAGTATTTTTAAAGATTATATGAGCTTATATTGTGAAATTTTTTATAGAGTTAAAGAGAATTATTCTTCATAAAATTATTTTATGTTAATCTGGTTTTATTAATAATTGGTTTTGTTTAGTTTTATTAAATATTATTAATATCTAATAAGTATTAATTGTTGTAAATAATAAGAGTATTATAT
>NZ_JABVBF010000282.1 GCF_013344765.1 Acinetobacter lactucae | reverse complement strand
GACCTTATCTAGGCTTTATTGTTATTAATTTAGTAGAAGTGACAATCAATAACTTCGAAACCTATTTATATTTAATCTAGTTAAATTTCTCTAATTTCATCTTGTAATATCTAAAACCACTATTTCAATTTGACCAGTTTTTGCTGCTTGGCTACTTTCAATCAACATTTCCTTTAACTGATCAGCGGCAGTAGGGATAGGTTTCCCCTTACCTCGGCTTTTTAACTTCTTATTGTCAGTTCTTAAACCAAACCATAGCACAAGATAGATACCTCTACCCTCAGCACGCCAGTCTTGTGCATATAGTTTATTGAGCTGATTATCAGCACCTGTCCACAATTCAGGATGCCATTGCCCTTTTACTTCAATTGGTAAACGTAATTGCCCTACAGTACATCCTATATCCGCTTCTTTATCATCAGCTTCATGAACTTCCACCTCATAAACTACTTCGTTACTTCCTTGTCTGAGTAATCCTATCAAATGATCTCGACAGCGCTCTTCTTTATATGGTTTAGCATTATCATCATAAAAACCACGCCAAGACTCTGCATCATCACTTCTGATTTTGGCTTGAACTACAGCTAGTTCTTCTAGAATAAAAGCTTGCAAATCAGATATAGACTGTGGGGGTAGATCTTCTGAAATTGCTTTAATTTGTTCAATTGTTGGAGGCGTATATAAACTCTCAACTCGTATTTGTTTTTGTTCATACTGTAAAGTCTTAATTAAATCTGTATAACTATCTTGCTCTGCATTCTTAAGTCGCTCTAATGCTCTAGAAGCTTCATCACTAGGATTTTTAGCTAACTGAGCAACAATCCCCTTAAGGAAGTCAGCAGCATCCCAAGGTTGCCTATCCCCTGAATACACTCCCATAGGATGACCTGCATTAGGATATACAGTCCGAAATGTAGTCATTAGCCATTCTAAAAAATTGACACTTAGTTGAAGGTTAGCTTTATTTTCTCGATATCTTCCATTTAACCTATCTCTAATAGTCCAAATAAAATCTCTATCAGATAACTCTCTCTGAAATTGTTTTATCGTTTCTTCAAAATCTATGATTAAACCGATACCAATCCAATTTTTCTTCTGTTCAATATTTTCAAGCTTTGTACGTTGTGATAGAAATTCTTTGAGAAAATCAAACTGGCCAGCATAAAGCAAACTATCTATTAATTCTGATTCTGGCTTAAGTGCAATCAATGGGAATTGCTTCATCCATCTTTTAGCTAATTCAATATTGAAACTTTTATATTTTTCTCCATTCATAATATTATATAAGCCCTCAATATCAGCAAATCTGCTTTGAAAAAGTGGTTCATAAAATAATTGTAGTGCTTCTTCTAAACAACCACGTCTGAGCAACTCATTTTCAATTTCTTCAAAAACTTCAGGAATCTTCACTACTTGATCATATCGGCGATTCATTAATGTGAAATAACCAGCAAATAAGCGTTCATCAGGTAAATCATTTAAGCCAATATTTTTTCGAACACGCTCCGCTAATGCGGCTATTAGAATAAAAACTTCATTATAAATCCTGCCTTCTTTTCTAATTTCGAGAATATCTTCAGCCTTTACTTCGGGTACCCTATTTGTTAGAAAATTTTCAAACCCTTCCATACAAATATTTGATATTTCATCCCCTAGCCATGCTGCAATACATTGATGAGGTGCAGGTTCTCTATCAATATCATTAACCATTTTTAAATATGCTTGAGCAGGTAGTAAAATTACCTCAAAGTGACCTTTACGTAGCAACTCACTATTTTCAGAATAAAATTTTATTTCTTTAGCTTGAAGTTCTTCTTGTTTCTTTTCTAGCTTTTGTTTACGTAAATTATTTTTAATTTCCCAATTATCTAGTTGTCTAATAGAAATTTGCTCTAACCATATTTTATCTTGTGCGTTCCCTCTAGTAAAAGGCAGTGCTACATTGCGAACCTTCTGACCTATCTCACCATCATGTTGTACTAACCGTACAATATCTTTCCAACGCTCATCCCTAGGATTAGTTAAAAACATATTTTCTAATAATAAAATAACATCGTTTTCATTCGGTATAAGACCTAATGATGCTTGTGAAAGATTTCTAGATCGTTGCCATATAAGCTTCTCATTAGTAAGTTCAAGAAGTACAAAG
>NZ_JABVBF010000281.1 GCF_013344765.1 Acinetobacter lactucae | reverse complement strand
TAAATGTTGAAATCAATTTAGAAAAGATTAAGCAAAGTGTGCACCTTGAGACTCAATGAGTTGATCGACGTGAACAGGCATTCCTAATAGATAACCCTGAAATTGTTGACACCCTAAACGTGTTAAAATCTCAACCTGCTGTTGAGTTTCTACCCCTTCTGCTGTTACGGTTAAGCCTAACTTTTTAGTTAAATGTATAATACTTTCTAGAATTACTTCTTCTTTGGAACCCGGTTTTAAATCAACGATAAAACCACGATCAATTTTCAACTCATCTACAGGTAAATCTTTTAAATATAAGAAACTCGAATGCCCTGTTCCAAAATCGTCGATTGCAACACGAATACCCATATCACGTAGTCGCTCACAAGCGCGAATACTCAAATCGATATGCCGCATTGCAGTAGATTCAGTAATCTCAACAATTAAGTGATGAGGTTGAATTTGATATTTTTTTAGTAATGCCTCAAGCGTACTAAATAATTTTTTATTTTCAAACTGTAGAGCAGATAAGTTTACAGCGACTGGATAAAACGGGGTATTACTGCGTTCCCACTCTTGAATTTGCAGGCAAGCTTGCTCAAGTGCCCAATATCCCATGGGAATGATCAAACCCGTTTTTTCTGCACCTTCTATGAACATATGCGGTGTGAGTATTCCTAAAGCTGGATGATTCCAACGGATTAATGCTTCAACGCCACAGACTTCAAGATTCGTATTAAATTTTGGTTGGTAATATAGGATGAACTGCTTTTCTTCTACGGCCTTATAAAGATCATTGATCAGTTTTGACTGACTTCTCGTTTCTTGTTGATGGGTTGAATAACTAAAAATAGTATAAGTATTTCGGCCTTGTTCTTTAGACATGAGCATCGCGGCATCAGCGTTCATGAGTAAGTCCTGAACATTTTGTCCATGCTCAGGAAATAGTGCCACCCCTAAACTCGCAGAGATGTTAATTTCTTTACCAGAAATTTGATAACTCTCCTGAATCAGCTGTAAAACTTTCTCAGCCAAAACAACTGCTTCATCTGCATTGGTATTTTCCGCAATAAGCAAAAATTCATCGCCACCAATTCTAAGTAGTTTACATTTCTCATTGAGTTGCCAATGCAGACGATTTGCCATTTGAATGAGTAATTGGTCACCAACATGATGTCCAAAGGCATCATTGACCGATTTAAACCGATCTAAATCAATATATAAAAAAGCAATTTTCTGGTCTTTATATCGGTGATCTGACAGAAGGACTTCAGCATAATCAACCAAGTAAAGTCGATTAGGCAGTTTAGTTAAATTATCTTGTATTGAGAGATTTGCTAATTCTTTATTCGCCTTACGCAATTCTAAATTTTGTTGTGTGAGACGTTGCTCTAACATTGCAACAATAAAACTTGCTACGAGTACCAAACATGTGACCAAAATAATTGTAAATAATAATAAGTCATGTTCAGCTTGATATTGGCTGATAAATGTATCAGTAATATTGGTCGCAATAAGTGCTGTATAGTGCATCCCCATAATGCTTAAGGTCATCATCACCGAAAATGCGATTTTTAAAGTTGAGCGATATCGTTCAGTATCTTTTAATTTATAGGCGAGTAAAAATGCCAGCCCTGAACCGCTCATCGCAATTAATGCAGAAAATAGGAGTAAGAATGAAGTGTAATCTTTTTTATAAACATTAATATTCCAGCCCAACATGCTAATGTAATACGAAGCTGAAATTCCAATTCCCATAATAATCGAACTCAAAATGAGTCTAAATAAAGGAAGTGTAAAACGCGAAGTCAACCACATAGCAGTACAAGATAACAACGCACTAATGACATAAGAAACGATAATTAAAGGAATATTTGAGGTAGCTGTATCAAGCAGATGATAAGCTTGTATACCAATAATATGCACAATACTAATTGCTAATGCGAGTAGGAATCCATTGATAAATAAAATTAAGGACTCAAATTTTTTATAGACTTGCGTGAATATCAATTGCTCCATGGAAATTACAATATAGCAAATGAAGCCAGCTGCAATAAAAGAGCCGACGATCAATGTGCTATCGTAATCAACATGACCCATATTGGACTTCCATGATTATTCAATACTTTTTTTTATTTTGTTCAACTCATTGCCCAAAATACAATTAAACATGTTAAAGAAATTTTAGTAAATTTGACTTATTCAGTCAGTTATAAAC
>NZ_JABVBF010000280.1 GCF_013344765.1 Acinetobacter lactucae | reverse complement strand
TAATACAACTTACGGTTTTTAGCTTTTAAAGCTTTGGCTTTAATACGAATTTGATAGACATAACCAAAAGCTTTATTTAGGCCACCTGTTTGGTCGCCTGTTTCATTCGGTGAGCTTGCCGCTGTCATCACATTACGACCAAACCAATGATTGAAATGCTCCATCCATTTTACTTTCATTGGACGTTCAACGTCTGCAAAGAAAATAATACGGTTTTGATCAGTCTTATTTTCAGCATAGTGAATATAAGTTTCATCAAACACGACACTTTGACCATCACGCCAAGAATATCTTTCGCCATCGACATCAATAAAACAACGATCATCATTTGGCGTAATTAAACCTAAGTGATAACGCAGTGAACCTGCATACGGATCACGGTGTCTTACCAAACGGCTATCAGGTGCAAGTTCGGTAAACATTGCTGCTTTAATTGTCGGCAATGTTTTAAGAAGTGCTGTGGTTTTTGGACAAAGCTCGGCAGCAGATGGATGACTCGATTCGTACCATTTGAGATAAAAACGCTTCCAACCTGTTTTAAAGAATGAGTTAAAACCCAAGTCATTATAGGTGTTTGAAGCTTTAATCCCACCTTGGTCATATAAAGCTTTCGCTTCATCACGAATCATTTCCCAATTTTCATCCAGCACTTTTAAATCTTTAAAATGCTGGGTGTCGATATAAGGTTGATTCGGCACCTTTGAAAAGATGTACATTAAAAAGTTAATCGGTGCGAGCAAGGTTGAATGGTCAAAAAATTGACGATAAAACGAGTGACGCACTTTGCCGCGATGTTGGATATACAATGCTGATATCACAAAAACCGCTAATATGATCCACTTAATCATATAGTTACTCGCATTTAAGCATCTTTAAAGATACTTCGAAGGAATTTGAAATTGAGGGAATAATAACAAAGTCTCGAAGAAAATTCAGACCTAGATCAGCAAGTATTATTTTTTGACTAAATAGAAATCTCAAAAATAACCATTTTTGAGATTTCTTAGACTCGGTTTTTAAATTAGTTTTGATATGCTTGCCAATTTAATGCTGTCAGAGAGTCAAGTGCTTTCGCAGCGGTTTCATTGTAGGCATAACAACCAGATTTTAATTGTGCAATTTTTAACTGAGCAAAACGAAGGTCTTCAGGATCATTCGTATTTTTTAAGAATATTTCCCAATGCTTAATCTCTTGATCAGCGGTCCAGCCAATGTTACTCGTGTAATCTGCTGCATATGTCTTACCTTGATATTGCACCGCAACACCAGCACCCACAGCAAAACCTAAGCTAGTATCATAGATCGTTGTCCAAAGAACATTTTGCCATGATCCTTTAACTGCTTTATAAGTGAAACCAAATGGATTTGTTTGGTTCAAATAATTAAGATATGGTCCATTTTCAGCATCAAAATCCTCAAAACTTTGATTAATTTCATAATTTTGATCAATATTAAATGCAAATGTCTCTTGATTAGATTCTTTTGAAATTAAACGATAACAACTACTGCCTTGAGGGAATTTATTCTGTCCATAAGTATTAAGAAATAAACGTCCTTTTGCCGTACTCTTGTCGACAACTGGAAAACCTAATGCTCGATATCCTGGCAAAACAGTATCAAACATATTCTTATTAGAGAGATCAACTTTTTGAAATTTCCAATCTTCTTTAACATCACCAATGATGTCTAATCTCCAGTCTGTCATTGAATTAAAATTCATGACATTGATTGCTTTATCAGTAGGGAAATAGAGTTTTTTCTCTGTTAACAAATACTGATCTAAAGCTTGATTAGAAGAGCCATCTATTGATTTTTTATTAAAAATTTCAAAATAAGCGTTATTTAGCTCATCTATTTTTTCATTTAGCTCGTCTACTTGATCAGGGTTGTAATCCATAAAATAATAACGAGTACCATCCGCAATAGAATCTTGTGAGGTACCACTTTGGTTGTTATTTGCTGAATTATTATCACTAGAACCACCACCCCCACATGCACTCAACATAAAAGGAAGGATGGCTAAAATCATAAATTTATTTTTTAACATAATACATACTTTATTGAACATTTTTATAACACAAAGTTTATCTAAAGATAAAAAAATAGACAATACTTTCTGTCTAATAATTCACAAAGAATATTAATTTTTCTTATTCGCTCAGAGATAATTTAATAATTGTCGATTACATTCCCTAGCTTCATCTTATGCCATGATTAATAAGC
>NZ_JABVBF010000027.1 GCF_013344765.1 Acinetobacter lactucae | reverse complement strand
GCGTAATAAAGCCTACTAAAAGCAGTAAGTAAATAGAATAGTAGTGAGAATTTAATCGGGGGCGAAAAGATCGTTTGATACAGAAATTTTCTTGGCTACATAATGGCTTTTATGTACTCTGACAAGAATAACCTGAGAGTATAATTCGAGTTCGCCGTATTCTGGTTCGACTTGAACGTAATGGAGCTGTCCAAATTCATCACGCACACGAGCTTGTGCAGAAAATCCAGGTCTGGCATTACCACTAGAAATTGTTGCTAATCGCCCTAAAAGATTATAGTTGGTATGAGTAAGCTTGGGCTTAATCACTTGGTCAAGGCAGTGAATCATGAACACCGTAAAAAAGATTGCGATGACAAGTGCCGGGACGATTAAATAAAACGGTGAAATAAAGTAATGCTGAATTGCAAAAAAAGAGAGCTGTAAAAAATAACCTGCATAACTGAAATTGATGAGTAAAAAAACGAAAATTAAAGCTTTAGAAAATTTAACATTAAGTAGAGGTGAATTAGACAGCCAATCTGGTGCAATTTTTTTAAGTAATTGACTTGGACGGAGTCCAATATACATACCAATGGTTTCTACCACGCTGAGTAATATCAAAGCCACTACACTTAAGTGAAATGGCATAAGATAATAATTGAAAAAGAAATCAGCCATGGCAGAAACTCTAATGTTGATCGCTTCAGTCTACGATATAGATACCGCCATCTGAATGTACTTTAAGCTCAACTTTATTTAAAAAATCGCCTAAACATGGTCCGGAAATACATTCACCTGTTTCCACGGTAAATAAAGCACCATGAGTAGAGCATTGGATGTATTCTTGGTCTTGATCAAGAAATTGATTTTCTAAATATTCAAGTTCTGTTTGCAGATGAGGGCATAAGTTTTGATAAGCATAGAATGCGCCATCACGTTGCGTAATGAAAATAGTCGTTCCTTGTAAAGTGTCAAAAGCTCTAGCTTCACGCTCAGGAACTTCTTCCGTCATACAGATCCTTTCCATTTCAAGCACATTCCTTCTGAAAATTTTCAAGAAGTTTAGCATAATCATTAATCGCTAAACGTGGGCCAAATTGAGAAACAACTTCACTCGAAATCAAGACAGCTAACTGTGCAGCAGCATTCAAATCTTGATGATGATTTAGGGCATAAAGGAATGCGCCTGCAAATGCATCACCTGCACCATTTGTATCAACGGCTTCTACATGACGACCTGCAACATGGAAATGTTGAGTAGAGTTAGAGACTAAGGCACCTTTAGCACTTTGTGTAATGACTACTGTATGATTTTTAAAACGTAATTGAGCAAGAGCGTCTTCTACAGTTGTTGTATTGGTATACATTAAGGCTTCTTGTTCATTACAAAATAGTAAATCTACACCATCATCCATGAGCTCTTCTAAGCCCTCGCGAGCGTATTGCACCATCGCAGGATCCGATAAAGATAAAGCAATCTTAACACCATTTGCTTTGGCAATTTCTCTGGCTTGTTTTACAGCTTTACGCGCTGTTTCACTTGTAGAAAGATAACCTTCAATATAAAGCCATTTTGCTGTTTTTAATGGTTCAAAGTCGATTTGATCTTGAGAAAGTTCAGCAGTGATACCTAAATAGGTGTGCATTGTACGTTCAGAGTCAGGACTAATGAGTACCATGCAAGTACCTGTCACGCCTTCACTGATCGATTTTGGAGTGGTCTGGATCCCAGCTTCATTTAAACCTTGTAGATAAATTGAACCTAAATCATCATTACCAACGCGGCAACCATAAAAAGCACTTCCGCCTAATGCACTAAAGGCCACGGTCGTATTTGCTGCTGAGCCACCACTCGCTTGACCTTTGTAGTCTTGATGCTGTTTCAACTCTGCATAAAGAGCAGATTGAGTGTCACCATCGGACAACTGCATGGTGCCTTTTTGCAAGCCTTGCTGACTAAGAAAATCATCAGACACTTTAAATTCTTGGTCGATTAATGCATTACCAATTGCAAAAAGATCTACAGTTGCCATATGTGTTGTCACAAAATAAAAAATCAGGTAACTAAGTTTACACCATTGCTTGGATTTGCTGTAGTTTGTTGAATAAAATTCAGTTAAATCAAAAATTAGTGGAGAAATATTGTTGTTAGAAGATTTCTTAGATCAGTGAGATAAACTTGATAAGCTTTTTTATTCAATATCTATCTCATACATAGAATTAAAAGCTTCTGTTCTGTTAGGATAAAACATTCATGGCTATGTGCTTGATATCAAAGCCGTGCTGATGAAAACTAATACTCAACAAAAACATAGTATTTTACTTGGCTTTTGTTCGCCAATCTCTAGCTGACTCAGGCTATAATGAGACTTATTCACTTATCCGATATGTTAGGAGATCACATGACTGTAGATGTCACTGAAACCATTTCTCAAACTGTTCACCCTGCGTTTCAGTTGCTACGTCAGCACCATGTAGAAGCATTAGATATTTTAGTGTCTGAATATAAGCATAAAGTCACAGGTGCGATGCATTATCACTTGGCAACTGATTATGATGAAAATGTATTTCTTGTTGCTTTTAGAACACAGCCTATGGACTCTAAAGGCACGGCACATATTTTAGAACATACGGCTTTGTGTGGATCTGAAAAGTTTCCGGTACGTGATCCATTCTTTTTAATGATTCGTCGTTCTTTAAATACTTTTATGAACGCGTTTACAGCAGCAGATTGGACTGCATATCCATTTGCTACTCAAAACAAAAAAGATTTCCAAAACTTACTTTCTGTTTATCTTGATGCGGCATTTGCTGCCAATTTGAATCCACTTGATTTTGCTCAAGAAGGTATTCGTATTGAACTTGAAAATGGCCAACCTGTTTATAAAGGTGTTGTTTTTAATGAAATGAAAGGTGCGATGAGTGCGCCGTCTGACCAGCTTTATCATCAGTTGGCTCATCACTTATTCCCTGAAACAACCTATCATTACAACTCAGGTGGTGACCCGAAAGATATTCCTGATTTAACGTATGAGCAGTTAGTCGATTTTTATAAAGTACATTACCACCCAAGTAATGCTGTATTCATGACCTTTGGTAATCAAACCGCATATGAGCTGCAAGAGCAATTTGAAAAACTAGCTCTACATAAGTTTTCCGCGGGTACAACTTTATATTCTAAGCCTGAAAAACGTTTAGCTGCGCCAATTGAAGTAACAGAAAACTATGGTGTTGATAGCGATGATTTAAAAGATAAGACTTATCATGTTCTATCTTGGTTATTGCCAGAAGCAAATGACATTAAATTGCGTTTAGGAATGCGTTTAGTTGAAGGGATTTTGTTAGAAAATTCGGCTTCTCCACTACGTCATTACCTAGAAACTTGTGGTTATGCTCAATCTACAGGTCCATTAATGGGCGTAGACGATAGTAATTTTGAAATGACTTTCTATTGTGGCGTTCAAGGTTCAAATCCTGAGCATGCGCAAAGCTTTAGAGATGGTGTTTTAAATATTCTGCGTGATGTTGCTGCTAAACCAATTGATAGTAATTTAGTCGATGCAATTTTGCATCAAATCGAGTTACATCAACGTGAAATTAATGGTGATGGTACACCATATGGTTTAAGTCTAATTTTAAATGGTTTAAGTGGTGCAATTCACCATAGTGATCCAATTCAAATTTGGGACGTTGACAGCGCAATTGCACAGGTTAAAGAAGAGTTGAAAGACCCAATGTGGCTATCAAATCTGATTCAAACACATTTGCTCGACAACCCTCATCGCGTACAGATGACTTTAGTTCCAGATCCGACCAAGTCTGTAAAAGAGCAAGAAGCGGAAAAAGTTCGTTTAGCAGCCATTGGTGAAAAGCTAACAGACGCTGATAAGGCTGAAATCATTGCTAAGACCAAAGCTCTAGAGGAACGTCAGGATACTCCAGACAACCTTGAATTATTACCGAAAGTAGGCTTGGAAGATGTACCTGCTGACTTGCATATTGTGCAAGGACAGTTACGCGAAATTATTTGTAATCGTATGGATACACCGTTGAACTTGTACCATGCGGGTACTAACGGTATTTACTATCAACAAGTACTCATTCAGATTCCTGAAGATATTGTGAAGTCACCTTATTTCAATTTGCTTTCTATTTTGATGGGTGAAGTAGGTGCAGGTGAGTATGACTATCTTGAACTGCAAAACTTACAAACGGCTGTAAGTGGTGGTTTGGGAATGGGTGCTTCATTACGTAGTAAAGTTGACGATAAAGATAAAATTAGTGCTTGGCTGACTTTAACGACTAAATCGTTGACTCAGAAATTTGATGCAATTCATTTATTAAAATTAGCGTTTGAACAGCTTCGATTTGATGAGAAAGAACGAATTATCGAGTTACTGCAACAGCGTAAAACACGTTGGCAATCTCGTTTATCTGGATCAGGTCATAGTTATGCAATGCAAATCGCATCGCGTAATATGAGTGCCTTGGCTCAACGTGACTATCACAACACGGGTTTAGGTGCTTTGAATTGGTTAGGCGAGCTTGTTGCTAAAATTACTCAAGATGATGCTGCTTATGATGAATTAATTGCAGAATTAAAGCGTATTCATAGCAAATTATTGCAAGCACCTAAACAGTTCTTACTTGTGTGTGAAGAACATCAATCTGAACGTTTGGTTGAAGAAATCCAGAATGTTTGGGATAAGTTAAATGTTGATACAGCTACAACTGAGTTAACTCCAGTAGAACAAACTAATGATAATAATCATGAAGCGTGGTTAATTCAGGCAAATGTCCAATTCTGTGCGTCTGCATATCAAGCGGTAGAAGTGTCGCATCCAGATGCGGCTCCATTAATGGTATTGGCAGCTTATTTACGTAATGGATTCTTGCACAGTGCTATCCGTGAAAAAGGTGGCGCTTATGGTGGCGGTGCTAGTTATGATGGAAATGCATGTTCATTCCGTTTCTTTAGCTACCGTGACCCACGTTTAGCAGAGACTTTTAAAGACTTTGAAGCAAGTGTGCAATGGTTATTAAATACAGAGCAACAACCTCATCAGCTTGAAGAAGCGATTCTTGGTTTAGTGGCAAGTATGGATAAACCAGGCTCTCCAGCGGGTGAGGCGATTACAGCATGTTATGCATTGTTGCATGCAAGAACACCAGCTTTCCGCCGTACCTTACGTGAAAGATTGTTGCATGTAACATTAGATGATTTACAACGCGTTACTCGTCAATATTTAGTAGAGCAAGCCCCTGTAAAAGCTGTAGTTGCACCATTTGCCAAACGTGATGAATTGCAGCAATTAGGTTTTACCATTCAACAAGTTAATTAAAATAAAAATTGGAGATGAACATGGCGTTCAGACAATTTGAACGCACACCTTTACAGCTAAGCATGGGAATCGTGCTTAGCTGTTTGTGTGCGTCCGTGACATATGCTGATACCTTGGCACCTGTAACCCCTGCGACAGTAGATGCATGTGTTGCTCTTGCTTCGAATGCTGATCGTCTGGCTTGTTATGACTCTGTATTTAAACCAGCAGCTTTACCAGTTATTCAAGCTGCGGCTGTACCAGAGCCTGTTAAAAAAATTGATGCACCTGCTGTTCCACCTGAAACATTTAAAGAGAAGGTGGTAGATACAGTGAGTAATATCAAAATAATTGGTAAAGCGCCTACACTTGAACCTACTACTTCTTTGCTAGATCAACGTTGGGAGTTATCTGAAAAAAGTAAACTCGGTGTTTGGAATATTCGTGCTTATCAGCCAGTCTATTTACTACCTGTATTTTGGACCAGTGATAAGAATGAATTCCCGAGTAGTCCAAATCCAAATAATACTGTAACGGATGCTCAGAATCTGAAATCAACAGAAAGTAAGTTTCAGATTTCGTTGAAAACCAAAGCTTGGGAAAATATTTTTGGAAATAATGGTGATTTGTGGGTAGGGTATACACAATCTTCACGCTGGCAGACGTTCAATGCTGAAGAATCTCGCCCATTCCGTGAAACGAACTATGAGCCAGAAGCAAGTTTAATGTTTAGAACGAACTATGAATTGCTTGGTTTAGATGGACGGTTGCTCGGGGTTACCTTAAACCATCAGTCAAATGGTCGTTCAGATCCATTGTCTCGTAGCTGGAACCGTGTAATTTTTAATGTTGGATTAGAGCGTGGTAACTTTGCTTTAATGCTTCGTCCATGGATTCGTCTTGAAGAAGATAGTAAAGATGATAATAATCCGGATATGGAAGATTACATTGGTCGTGGTGATTTAACAGCATTTTATAAGTGGAAGCAGAATGACTTCTCTTTAATGCTGCGTCACTCTTTGAAAGGTGGTGATGATTCTCATGGTGCTGTTCAATTTGATTGGGCATTTCCAATCAGTGGCAAACTGCGTGGACATTTCCAGCTGTTTAATGGTTATGGCGAAAGTTTAATTGACTATAACCATCGAGCAACATATGCGGGCTTGGGTGTTTCACTCATGAATTGGTATTAAAATGAAATAAAAAAATGCCGCTTTAGAAGCGGCATTTTTTTATTAACCAATTTGAATATTGGCTTGAGGATGTTTGAGTCGACTCTTTTTAGGAGTAGCGATTAAATAGGCGAGTGTTAAAGGTCCAAGTCGCCCAGCAAACATAAGTAGACTTAAAATAAATAAACTACCATTATGTAAATCTGGCGTGATTCCACGAGAGAGACCTACGGTACAAGCTGCTGAAACAACTTCAAAAAGCAAATTCATAAAATCTGCTTTAGGTTCCAAAAGTAAAATAATAAAGAATCCAAGAAAAATAAGTATGCTAGTAATAGCAGTCACAGCTAGTGCTTTATAAGTAGTTTCATGAGATACGGAATGATTGAATATTCTAATTTCATCTGTGCGTCGTAAAAAAGAAATTACACTCAGCACTAAAATGACAAATGTTCCAACTTTGATTCCACCTGCTGTACTGAGTGAGCCACCACCAATAAACATCAGTAGCATCATTAGTAAGGAGCTACTGTTGGTCATCGCACCTGTATCAATGGTATTAAAACCTGAAGATCGAGGGACTGTTGCTTGAAACCAAGCATTTAATGCTTGTTCACCTGAGTTTAACGTCCCTAACGTTGCAGGATTTTGAGCTTCTAAAGCCCAGATTAAAATAAAGGCAACTAAGTTAATAATTGCAATAGTTATAAGAATAAGCTTGCTATTTGGTGTTAGTTTTTTCCATCTTTTGTTTTGCTTAATGTCCATGAGCACTAAAAAACCAAGACCACCTAAGGTATAAAGAATGCTAATGGTTATACAAATAATATAGTTGCTCTGAAAGTTGACTAAACTATTGGAAAATAATGAAAAACCTGCATTGTTGAATGAGGAGATACTGTAAAAAACTGCATAATATAAACCACGTGCAAATCCATATGTTGGTGCAAAAGCAGCGGTAAGAATAATTGTACCAATCAGCTCAAAAATAAGGGTGTAGGTGACAACTCCTTTAGCAACAAAAGTAACTTTCGATAGGCTCGTTTGTCCGAGACTATCTTGAGCCATCATTTGCTGTTTAAGACCAACTTTGGGTGACAAGCTTAATGCGGCCAATATCGCAAAAGTCATAAAACCCAAACCGCCAGACTGGATCAGCAATAAAATAATAGTTTGCCCAAAGAGGGTAAAAGACTCATGAATATTTAAAACAGATAGGCCGGTAATTGTAACTGCTGAGGTAGCTGTAAAAAGCGCATCCATCCAGCTGACATTGCCTGTATTCGCAAATGGTAATTTAAGCAACAAAGTGCCAAAAGTAATAAAACCTAAAAATCCTAGTGCTAAGAGTGAAGGCGGGCTTAAATTTAACGTTTTATGTGACTTGGGATATATAGACATATTTTAGAGTTCGTTTTCTTATATAAAGCAATTGGAAAGTTTCTTTAATTGCGATAAATGACCTTCTAAAATAAGAATATCATGTGTTTGCAAGGTGAAATTTTCTTCTGTCTCAAACAAAATTTGCTGTTGTCTTTTAACGAGCAATGTTTTGACCTGAGGCGCTTGCTGCATAATGCCATAGAGGTTGATGCCGTTAAGCCTATCTGGGATTTCAATTTTTATAATATAATGGTCATCGTCTAAAGACATATAACGACTCACCATCGGATAATTTAAGGCTTGAGCAACTCTTACACCCATATCTTCTTCAGGATGAATTATTTTATTAATATTGAGGTGTGACAAAATAGTGTGATGAGCTTTGGTTTTTGCTTTTACCCAAATTTTATCAATTCCCAGATTTTTTAAATTCAGCACACATAAAATACTGGCTTCAATATCTTCGCCAATTGCAACCACAACGGCATCACAATTTTGAATATTCAGTTCATCAAGTACGTGTTCGTCAGTCGCATCGGCAATGACGGCATGAGTTAAAACGTCAGCAAGGTTCTCGACATTCTTTTTTACCGTATCGATGCCAATAACATCATGATTTAATTTTGTGAGTTCTTGAGCAACTGTTGCTCCAAAACTACCTAAGCCGATGACTGCGAACTGTGCCATGTTGGTCCTTTTTTTCCAAGTTAGATCATTATTTTTAAGGATATTTTCTTTAAGATAAAGAGAGGCAATGTAAAGATGATAGAAATTAAAAGAATTGTATAAAAAAGCCGACAACTTTGTCGGCTCGTTCAACAAAATTAAAGATTATTTCAAGAAACGTTTATAACCGACATTATCAGTAATTTCTGCATACGGATAATTAATCTGCTCAAGTGTTTCAATCAATCCATCAGGATTTTGTTTCGCATCGGTTGCTTGCAAGCCCACTAAAACACGTCCCTCTGCTGCACCATGGTTACGGTAATGGAAGAGAGTGATGTTGTGGGTTGGACCTAAACGAGTTAAGAATGTTAAGAGCGCACCCGGACGTTCAGGGAACTCAACACGGAACAACCTTTCATCGTCCAGATTTGCATGACCGCCAATTAAATAACGAATGTGTAGTTTGGCTACCTCATCATCAGATAGATCATCTACCACATAATTTTGTTGTTTTAGTTGTTCCAAAATTTCATGACGCTCAGCATCTCCACCTTTTAAACTAATACCGACGAATACTTGCGCTTCGTCTGTATTGTTTGCTCGATAGTTAAACTCAGTGATATTGCGACCTTGTAAAGCACGGCAGAAACCTAAGAATGCGCCTTTTTCTTCAGATAAGGTAACCGCATAAATCGCTTCACGTTGCTCACCTAACTCGGTACGTTCAGCAATATAACGTAGACGGTCAAAATTCATATTGGCACCGCATACAATCGACACCATATTTTTATTGCTGATTTTGTGTTCGTGAATATATTTTTTGATACCTGCTAAAGCCATTGCACCAGAAGGTTCAACAATGCTGCGGTTTTCATCAAAGGTATCTTTAATTGCTGCACAGATTTCATCTGTATTTACAGTCACAATATCAGGATCAACAATCGGACCTGAATTATCAGATTTGCGCAAACGAATAATATCAAATGGTAAAGCACCAATTTGTGCAACAGCTGTACCATCTGCAAATAAACCCACATGTGGCAAGATTACGCGTTCATTTGCTTCTAGGGCCGCTTTTAAACAAGCAGACTCTTCATATTCAACGCCAATCACTTTTACGTGCGGTGCAACTTCTCCAAGGTAAGCTGCTACGCCTGAAATAAGACCACCACCACCTACGGCAACAAACACATATTCTACATCACGCCATTGACGTAATATTTCGTTAGCAATTGTACCTTGACCAGCAATGACAAGTTCGTCGTCATAAGGTGGAATAAATACAAGGCCTTCAACTTCGGCACGTTGCTGTGCATATTTATTTGCTATATCAAAACTATCGCCATGTAACACAACTTGACCACCCAAGCGTTTAACTGCTTGAACTTTAATGTCCGGAGTTGTGCTTGGCATAACAATAATCGCTGGAATTCCTAAACGTTGACCTGACAATGCTACGCCTTGAGCATGGTTACCAGCAGATGCACAAATTACCCCGCGTTCGAGTTGTTCTTTTGGTAATTGGCTAATACGGTTATAGGCACCGCGTAATTTAAAAGAAAAAACAGGCTGTAAATCTTCACGCTTAAAACGAATTGTATTGTTTAATTTTTGACTAATTCGTGGAGCTGCTTCGAGAGGTGTTTCAATTGCAACATCATAAACCGTTGCTTGTAAAATTTGTCGTACCACACGAGACAGCATGTTCATCTTCCCTATAACAGTTTAAAATAGGAAATTATTGTAGCAAACCCTTGTGCATTTGCGCCGATTATTGGTGCATAAATGTCAAAAAATAGTTGAGTGATGTCATGAGTCTATATGCAACCCAAGATGAAAAGAAACAAGCTGCTGCGAAAGCTGCTTTAAAACACTTACCCAAAGGTGGCATTTTGGGGGTTGGGACTGGAAGTACAGTAAACTTTCTAATTGATTTATTGCCTGAATTGCAATTAGAAGCAGCTGTGGCAAGTTCTCAAGCAACTGCTGATCGCCTTAAAAAATTAGGCATTGAAGTTGTAGATATGAACCATGTAGGTGGTTTAGATGCCTATGTCGATGGTGCAGATGAGATTGACCGTCATATGCATATGATTAAAGGCGGTGGTGCTGCATTAACACGTGAAAAAATTGTAGCTTCAATTGCTAAGAAATTTGTGTGTATTGTTGATGATTCAAAGTGGGTTGATCAACTTGGCCGTGATTTTCCACTCCCAGTAGAAGTTATTCCAATGGCCCGTTCGGCTGTGGCTCGTAAATTGGTAAGTTTAGGTGGTGATCCGGTTTATCGTGAAGGTGTGGTTACAGATAATGGTAATGTTATTTTAGATGTATTTAATTTGAACATCTTAAACGCAATTGATTTGGAAAAGACCATCAATAATATTCCTGGTGTAGTAACTAACGGTATCTTTGCCTTAAATCCAGCAACGATTGCAATTGTTGCAACAAATAATGGTATTGAAGAGCGTACAGCACAGTAATGTCTGCAAAAATGCCAGAAATTAAAATCGTTCGACACGTAAGAGCAAGAAAATTGCGCTTACGTGTTGAGCCTGCTTCAATCCGCCTTACGGTTCCTTTATTTTGTAGTAAGAAGCAAATTCAGCATTTTTTAGCACAATCTGAACAATGGTTAACCGAGACATGGAATAAGCAACAAAACGTCCAATCGGCATCCATTGAAATTCCTACAGAAATTTATTTCTTTAATAAAAAACAGCCATTTCAAGTGATTGTTCAAAAACAGCACCGTATTTTTCAATTTGATTGGGAAAATAGCTGTTTATTTATTAAAGACACACAGCCATATTTGGCATTGCAAAGTGCAGTTATTGCCTATGCGAAACAAGAGTTACCAGAGCTTTTAAAAGAATTAAGTGAGTACACTAATTTAAATTATAGGGAGTGTACAATTCGCCGCCCGAAAACTCGGTGGGGAAGTTGTAGTAGTCAGCATAATATTATGCTACATGCAGGGCTGGTACTCATGCCACACGAGATTGCTCGTTATGTGGCTATTCATGAATTAGCTCATACTAAACATTTTGACCATAGCCCTGCATTTTGGGCAGAAGTTGAAAAATACGATCCATATTTTCAAAAACATCGCAGACAACTTAAATCAAATCCATTGCCTGCATGGTGGTATGTTTCAGCTTAATTAAAACTACATTCTAGCTGTGTTGTTTGTAAATTATCTGGTGCTTTTCGACTATCTAAACCTGCTTTAGCACTAATAATCTTATTTGCTTTAATAGATAATTGGATAAAGTTGTATTGTTGCGTTGAGTTATTTGGTTCGGCTGAACTTGAATTGAGTAAATAACTTGAGCTGGCAGCATCTGTTTGCAATAAATTATCGGTACTATCAGCACTTAGAGCCGTGCGATAAATTTGTGTTCCTTTACTAAGATCGATTTGGCCATTCCCACGGAAATTAAGCTGACAGCCTGTTGAAGTGTCTTCATAGTGACCAATCAAATAGTCTGTAGCTGGTAGGTTTGGATCTGATAGGTTGATGCTGGTTAGGCCTTGTTTGCATGGGTAGGTCGACCCATTACAAGTCGCTGTGGTGGTAAATCCAACA
This sequence comes from Acinetobacter lactucae, assembly GCF_013344765.1. GTDB lineage: Bacteria > Pseudomonadota > Gammaproteobacteria > Pseudomonadales > Moraxellaceae > Acinetobacter > Acinetobacter lactucae_A. Next base: position 13,450 of record NZ_JABVBF010000027.1, on the reverse strand, counting down.
GCTCTACGATAATCTCCAGCACCATCAATCCGAATAAAGGTCGTTGAATTTACGGTAGGAACAACACCTGTATATTGTTTCTTTTGCAGAAGTTCATAGCCCGTTTGATCTAAAGACTGCTGTGAATTGGCTGTAGCTAATTGCAATGTAGATGCTTTTAGGTTGGTTCCAAAGTAATCGCGCGTTACTTTTTGATTGGCAGCAATATCTAACAATGTATTTTTTGCTGGATCAATATTATCTGGAGCAGGCGTGAAAATAGGGGTAAAGGAGGTTTGATCACCATGAAGTTTTTTACCATCTAAAAAGCCATCTTTTAAATCAGTTGCTAAACTTTTAACGAGTTCTTGGTAGGCTGTTGCTCCACCATGAATCGTTGACCAATATTGTAAGTAACCAAAGCTAAGATAGCTATCCACATATGTACTAGGTTTTATAGTTGAATACCGCAACAAAGTTAAATTCAGAAGGGAATTGGCTGGACTTAAACTTGGAATGTCACCATCTTTAAACGCATTCATTAAGGATTTATAGACATCTTGAGAAGCTAAATCCACATGTAATTGTTCAATACGGGTTGGATCAACTGTCTCTTGAGGGAGTTGCCCCGAACGTATGACCGCTCGTTGGTAAACTGCTTCACTACTTGGGCTAATGAATTGGGTTCTGCTACTTACCGTATTCGGTGTAATAAATGCATGATAAATACCTGACAAATTTTGGTATTGTGAAGTAATTGGGTCAAACACTTGAGATGAGCTTTGAGTTGTAATTTCTACGCGATATAAACGATTCAATTTTGCAGTAGGAATTTTGACATTAAAGCTGTTTAAACTCGCAATTGGAGTATCCACTAGAACAGCGTTATTGGTGTTGTCATATACTTTAAGCTGGATATTACGCATTTCAACAGGGGTTTTTAAAGTGACCTCAGTTGTTGCTTCAGGTGTAGGGTCAACGGGCGTTGGTGTAGTTGGTGAACTGCCTCCACTACTTCCTCCACCTCCGCAACCAGTAAGGGCCACAGTTAAAATTAATGTGCTAAAGCCAAGGTACGTGCATAATTTTGTTTCTTTTGATTGTTGAAGCATCCTAGCTCTCCAAAAATTAATCTGGTATTTATTTACTGATATTTATGTGGTTATGACAGTCCAATAAGTGCTATCTGATTGTCGCTAAAATTAAAAAAATTAAAATTACCAAGCATGAAATGGTTTTGTAAGCTTGGACATCCTGTCATACTACTGCCCAAGTATAGATTCAAAAATTGAGGTAATGCACGTGATTTCTGTCGGAATTGTTGGTGGAACGGGTTATACAGGCGTTGAACTATTACGTATTTTATTACGACATCCTAAAGCGCAGGTTCGAGTTCTTACTTCACGTACAGAAGCGGGCAAACCAGTTGCAGATATGTTCCCTAATTTACGTGGCCATACAGATCTTCAATTTTCAGATTTAAACATTGATGCATTAAAAGAATGTGATGTTGTATTTTTTGCAACTCCGCATGGTGTTGCGATGCAGCATGCCAAAGAGTTGATTGCAGCTGGAACTAAAGTTATTGATTTAGCAGCAGACTTTCGCTTACAAGATCTTGAGCAGTTTGAAAAATGGTATGGCATGGAGCATGCTTGCCCTGATGTATTAAAAGATTCTGTATATGGTCTCACTGAGTTAAACCGTGAAAAAATTAAACAAGCTCAAGTTATTGGTAATCCTGGTTGCTATCCGACGACTGTTCAATTAGGTTTAGCGCCACTGTTAAAATCAGCACAAGCACTGATTGAAACAAAAAATATTATTATTGATGCGAAATCTGGTGTTTCTGGTGCTGGCCGTAAAGCAAGCTTAGGCATGATTTATAGTGAAAACGCAGATAACTTTAAAGCTTATGGTGTTGCTGGTCATCGTCATCATCCGGAAATTGTAGAAGCTCTAGAAAATATTGCAGGACAAAAAGGTGGCTTTGATGGACTCTTGTTTGTTCCGCATCTAGTACCGATGATTCGCGGTATGCTGAGTACAATTTATGTAGATTTGACAGAAGTTGGTAAGCAGATAGACTTACAAGCTTTGTATGAAAACTTCTATGCTAATGAAAAATTCGTAGATGTAATGCCTGCAAATAGTTCACCTGAAACACGTAGTGTACGCGGTGCAAACGAGCTTCGTATTGCTTTGTATAAACCACAACCAAATAAACTGATTATTTTGGCGGCTCAAGATAACCTTGTAAAAGGTGCATCTGGTCAGGCTGTACAAAATATGAACCTTATGTTTGGCTTTAGTGAAGATGAAGGCTTACAAGGGATTGGTTTATTACCATAAAAAACTCTTTTTTGCTTCACACACATTTAAATTTCGATTTAAATGTGTGTCTTGACTCTGATCTTGAACACTGAGATGACGATGCAAAACTCTGGACAGACGACTTCAGTAGAAAGTTCGTTGCAAAAGAAAAATTTTTTAAACACCAATAAGCCTTTGTTTATTGGTGCTGCTATTTTAATGAGTGGTTGTTTTGCGCTCGGCTATACAATTGGGCACCGTCAAGGTTTAACTGTTGTTGGTTACGATGCAGATGCGGAGCAATTGGTTGAAGTGGTGCAAAAGCAAAAAACAGCTTTAGATGCAGTTAACAAAAGCTTAAATGCAGCGGTGCAAGAGCGTGATGTGGCTGTGACGAATGCAAATGATTTGTTTGAAGCGCTTAATCAAGCGAACGCCGATAAAACTCAGCAAGAAGGTATGAGTAATATCTATCGTGAGATTTTGAGACAACGTGGTGGTTTAAGCTTAACGGTTCAAAATCTAGCAATTAAGCCCTTACCTGAAAATGCTTATGAATATCAGCTAGATTTAGTACAAGTAAGTCCAAGTCAGCGCCGTGCTTCTGGCTCAGTAGAGATTAGACTGATTAAAGATACAGAAGTTTTGGTTGTACCACTTGAAGATAAGAACTTTAACTTTTCTGATTTTGAGCGTTTAACTGGCCGTTGGACAATGCCTAAAGGTTTCACGCCACAATTTATTGAAGTGCGTTTAACAGGCGGTTCTGAGACACCAGTTATTAAACGTTTTAGTTGGCAGCGTGGTAAACCTGTCGAAACATCTTCTGCTTTCGTGGCAGAAATTCCTCAAGCTGAAGCAAATTCACAATAGTAACATCCTATGCGAACAAATAAGCGTCAAACAAACTTAAAAGATATCAAGGCTTCTTTTCAGCAGTCTGGCTATGTCGATTGGCACTTCCATCCACGCTTAAGTGATTCGCAAAACGAAGATCATGATGGAGAGGTTGTTGTACAAACAGCTCCTCCTGAACTCAAGCGTCCCCCATTATATGCAGTCGTATTAATGAATGACGATTACACTCCAATGGACTTTGTAATTGAAATTTTACAACAATACTTTGCAATGAATCTTGACCAAGCAACTCAAGTAATGCTAACAGTACACTATGAAGGTAAAGGTATTGCCGGAGTCTATCCAAGAGACATCGCGGAAACTAAGGCAAACCTTGTTAATAATTACGCTCGATCTCAAGGTCATCCATTACTTTGTCAGATTGAGCCTAAAGCATAAGGGGGTTACATGCTCAGTCGTCAATTAGAAGTATCATTACGTTTGGCTGTTAGCATGGCTCGTCAAAAGAGACATGAGTTTCTTACAGTCGAACACTTATTATTAGCATTACTCGACAACGATTCGGCCGTGAATGCACTCAAAGCATGCGGGGCTGATATAGTTTCTTTGCGTAAAGAATTAGAAGAATATGTAGAACAACATACTCCTAAGCTTGGCGAAAATAGCGAGCAAGCTCCACATCCTACAGAAAGTTTTGACCGCATTTTGCAACGTGCTATTTTCCACGTGCAATCAAGTGGTGGCGATCGTACGGTTGAAGGTGCGGATGTTTTGGTCGCAATGTATTCAGAGCGTGATTCTTTTGCTGTGTATTTACTTAAACGTCATCAAATTAATCGTTTGACATTAACTCAATACTTGTCTCATGGCACACGTAAAGACGAAGTGCAAGTTGAAGAAGAAGTTGAAGATATTGAAGGTGAAACTAGCGCAAGCAATGCCGGGCCATTAGAGCTTTATACGCTAAACTTAAATGTTGAAGCGCAAAAAGGTAAAACTGACCCATTGATTGGTCGTGAAAAAGAAATTGAGCGTACAGCACAAATTCTATGCCGCCGTCGCAAAAATAATCCATTGCTTGTAGGTGATCCGGGTGTTGGTAAAACCTCGATTGCTGAAGGACTGGCATGGTTAATTGTGAATGGTAAGGCACCTAAACCTTTAAGTCAGGCTGAAATTTACAGTCTGGATATTGGTGCATTGGTTGCTGGAACCAAATATCGTGGTGACTTTGAAAAACGTTTAAAACAACTGCTTAATGCATTGAAGAAAAATCCAAATGCGATTTTATTCATTGACGAGATTCATATGATCATTGGTGCAGGCTCAAGTATGGGCAGCACAATGGATGCTTCAAATCTCATTAAGCCAGCTTTAGCTAATGGTACTTTACGTTGTATTGGTTCAACGACTTTCCAAGAATATCGTCAGGTTTTTGAAAAAGACCATGCGTTATCACGTCGTTTCCAAAAAATTGATGTCAATGAGCCAAGTATTTCTGAAACGATTGATATTTTACGTGGATTGAAAACTAAGTTTGAAGATTTCCACCACGTACAATATGACGATAAGGCTTTGGTATCGGCTGTAGAGCTTTCTGCTAAGTTCATTAACGATCGTTTCTTGCCAGATAAGGCAATTGATGTGATTGATGAAGCAGGTGCTCAGCGTCGTTTGAAAGCTGAAAGCGATGATAGCTTGATTACGGTAGAGAATATCGAAGACATCGTTTCTAAGATTGCTCGTATTCCGCCAAAAACTGTGTCTAAAGATGATAAGTCAGTGCTTGAAAATCTTGAGCGTGACTTGAAACGTGTAGTTTTTGGTCAAGATGAAGCAATCACTGCATTAGGCTCAGCGATCAAATTATCTCGTGCTGGCTTGAAGTCACCAGATAAGCCTGTGGGTAGTTTTGTTTTTGCTGGCCCAACTGGGGTAGGTAAAACTGAGGTTACTAAACAGCTGGCGAAATTGTTAGGTGTGGAGCTTGTACGTTTCGATATGTCTGAATATATGGAACGTCACGCAGTTTCACGTTTAATTGGTGCACCTCCAGGGTATGTAGGTTATGACCAAGGTGGTTTGCTCACTGATGCAATTCATAAAAACCCGCATTGTGTCTTGTTGCTTGATGAAATTGAGAAAGCACATCCAGATGTGTTTAATCTCTTGCTACAAATCATGGACCATGGTGCGTTGACGGATAACAATGGACGCAAGTCAGACTTTAGAAATGTGATTATTGTTTTGACTACGAATATTGGCGCGGAAAGTATTTCTCGTGCGAGCATTGGTTTTACGGAACAAGATCATAGTTCTGATAACCAAGAAGCGATGAAACGTGCTTTCTCACCAGAGTTCCGTAACCGTCTAGATGGCGTTATTCAATTCAAAGCATTACCAACTACGGTGATTGAGTCTGTAGTCGACAAATTCTTAACAGAATTACAAGCACAATTGGATGAAAAACAAGTTGTCCTTGATGTCGATCAGAGTGCACGAGATTGGTTAGCAACAAACGGTTATGATCGTTTGATGGGTGCTCGTCCAATGCAACGTCTCATTCAAGAGCACTTGAAGAAACCACTCGCTGAAATGATTCTGTTTGGTGAACTTGCAGATCATGGTGGTAATGTAGCTGTATCAGTGAAAAAAGAAGATGGCAAAGCTGTCGGCTTAAAACTTGAAGTTTTTGAAGATCATCATACGGCAGAACCAGCGTAACTTATGTTAATTGATAGTCTTGCTATAACCCGAATACTGAGTGTATTCGGGTTATTTATTATCACAGCAATTGCTGAAATTCTTGGTTGTTATTTTCCCTATCTGATTTTAAAAGAAGGTAAGTCAGCTTGGTTGTGGATACCTACAGCCTTAAGTTTAGCTATCTTTGTATGGCTACTGACCCTACATCCAGCGGCTTCTGGGCGCATTTATGCTGCATATGGCGGTATCTATATTTTTACTGCGCTCATGTGGTTGCGCTTTGTTGATCAGGTTGGATTAACCAGATGGGATCTATTAGGTGGTCTAATTGTGCTTTGTGGAGCTGGCCTAATTATTTTGCAGCCTCAAGGATTGATTCGCTAATAGGTAATTGAATCAAATCTTAAGCGAGAAAATAAGAAGTTTTTTCAAAAAAAAGACTTGTCAAACTCATCAACAATGCGTATTTTAGATTTAAGGAATATTTTTTAATATTTGAGATAAAGATGTTAAATCTATCTGTGAACACTAACGCTTACTATTACTTTTGGCAATTTAGATAGTTGCCTGAGCGTATTCGGGCATGAGAAAGTTGCCCATCACAGTTAATACCTGATCGGCAACCCCGATCAGGTTTTTTTATGCTTTATCTTTTTTGGAATCGAGGAACTTTAAATGAACAACATGACTTATACGTACTTTAGCAACTTTTATTGGTTTTACTTTTGCTTACCTTTACCAACGAATAGATCCAAAACGCTCAAATAAATGATCGGACTGATTAGATTGCAGTCCAAAGGAAAAAACCAATGAATGCCCTAAATACTTTACTGACTCAAACTAATACAAAAGAAACACCAGTTAGTTTACCTATCCAGTTAAAAGCGAAATATCCGCTTGCACACACTTTTGCACGTCAAATTGCCGAACATCGCCAAATTATTCAAAATATTCTTAATGGCAAAGATCATCGTCTAATGGTAATTACAGGGCCTTGTTCAATTCATGATCCAGTTGCAGTACTTGAATACGCTGAAAAACTGCAAAAATTACAAGAAAAAGTTAAAGATCAGATTTTTATCGTGATGCGTACATACATTGAAAAACCACGTACAACAGTGGGCTGGAAGGGCTTCATGTATGATCCAAATTTAGATGGTTCATCAAATTTACAACTTGGTTTAGAAAAGTCTCGTGAACTCTACCTACAGATTATTGAAAAAGGTTTGCCAATTGCCAGTGAAATTTTAAGTCCAATGGCAACTGGCTATTTTGATGATTTATTGGCTTGGGGTGCAATTGGTGCTCGCACAAGCGAATCTCAGATTCACCGTGAAATCTCAAGTCATATGCCATACAGTATTGGTTTCAAGAATGGTACTGATGGTTCTATTCAGATTGCACTAGATGCGATTCAATCCGCGCAGAATGAACATCAATTTTTAGGAATGAATCAACAAGGCTTGCCTTCAGTGATTCAGAGTGCTGGGAATCCATTACCGCACTTGATCTTGCGTGGTGCAAATCATGGACCAAATTACGATTTGGCTTCAATTCAGGCGATTCGCGAAAAATATAAACAAAATCTACCTGCTCTGGTGATTGATTGTAGTCATGGTAATAGTGGTAAAGATCCATTGCGCCAGCCGGAAGTTTTACAGCAAATCGTTGCTGAACGTTTAAAAACACAAGTTCGAGGTGTCATGATTGAAAGTCATTTGGTTGATGGTAACCAAAAGATTTCTTGTGATATGACTTATGGCCAGTCAGTAACTGATGGTTGTTTAGGGTGGGAAAAAACAGAACAACTTTTGTTAAATGTTTCGGAGCAATTAAAAGCGAAAGAGTTAGCTCATTCCGCTTAATTATTTTTAGATTTTAAAAAGGGATCTATAAGTGGATCCCTTTATTTTTTAAGAAGCATGTTTGAGTTCGGATAAGAATGTATTGATTTCATGTCCAAACTTTTTTGGCTCGGTTAATAAAGGTGTATGGCCTGAGCGTTCAAAATATATTGCTTTTGCATGTTCAACACTATGTGCAATCAGCGTCTGCCCAGTTTCTGGATAAAGTGTCGAATTGCGACCAATAAAGAAAGTGGTTGGACATGCTAACTGCTGAATCGCTTCGCGATAATCTTCATTGTGATAAAGATAGTTTTCAACATACCAAAACAAGTAATCTAAACGTTGAATGGGTAATAAATATTTTTGTAAAAAAGGCTGTTTTAAAGCTGTTTTAAAAACTAGCGGACTAAATGGATTGCTACTTTGTAACTCAATAAAATCTACCCATAGACGGACTAGTTCTTGTCGATCTAGAAGCGATAGTTCATAAAGATATTTGGCGTTTTTATGCTTTAATAATAATTGATAAATATCATTTAATAATTGTTTGAACTGAGTGTGAAGGGGGCCGAATAAACCGTATTCCCATGTCGAATCTACTGATATCTTTGGTGTCTGATCAATATGTAAATAGGCTTTTAACTGCTGTGCCAGTTGAGCATGTTTCATACCATGCATAGCAGTTGTCGCACCCATTGAATAACCCATTAAGATAAAGTTATCGAGTTTTAATTGATCTATTAAATGAGCAACATCTTGCCAGTGACTAGAAATCGCATCTTTCTCGGGAATTGCACAATTCTTTGAACCACCGAAACCACGCCAGTCTGGAATAATAAATTCATATTCTTTACGGTTTGCATAGATAAACGGTAGCCACTGCCAACTTTGCATACCAAGGCCTGATAAAACTAAAACAGGCTCACCACGACCAACACGGCGTACAAATAAATTTTCCTGATCGGGCATGGTGTAATACGGCATGGCTATTCTCCAGATGAGTTATCTTGGGCAAAGCATTTTAATTGAGGGATGACTTGTTCCAACCATTTGATCCATTCACTTTCCATCGTAATTCCAAGTTCTAAGATCATTTTGTGGATGTATAACACACGGTCATTTAGATCATCACTGTCTTTAAAATCTTTATCATAAATACTTTGATAAAGTTTGAGCTTCTCTTGATGTAAACCAAGATGTCTTAACAGTTCAGGTAATATCTGATTATTGCTCAATTGTGCTTCTGCACGCAATCTAACCATTAAATCATCACGAAGCTGCGCAGGTTCACTTTGTTGAGTCATCCATGAAGCCAGTTCTATACGTCCCAGTTGTTCGACCTGATAGGTTTTTTTACGGCCATTATCCATTTCATTTTCTAAAGTGGAAACCCAGCCTTTTTTAAGCATGTTATTGAGTTCACGATAAATTTGCTGGTGAGTGGCATTCCAGAAAAAGCCCATTGAGCGGTCAAAGCGGCGGGCAAGTTCAAACCCTGTACTTGGCCGTTCAAGCAAGCTGGTCAATAAAACATGAGGAAGTGACATGGCAATCCAGTTTGTAAGCAAAAGTAAAGTGTGACTCATGAGATTATGCAACATGTTGCATAAAAGTCAAAATTTGATTATAAATTTATGCAACAAGTTGCATTAGCAAGCTTATTGCTAGCCATAGGAGAAAATATGTCAGCTTATCCACATTTATTAAAGCCACTTGATTTAGGCTTTACTACTTTAAAAAATCGTGTGCTTATGGGGTCGATGCACATTGGATTAGAAGAAGCACCGCAAGGATATGAGCGCATGGCTGCGTTTTATGCTGAGCGTGCAAAAGGTGATGTGGGGTTAATTGTAACTGGCGGTGTTTCTCCAAATGATGATGGTGTTGTGTTTAGCCACGGGACCAAACTAGATACAGTTGAAGAAGCTGAAAAACATAAAGTGATTACCCAAGCTGTCCATGAAGCTGGGGGTAAAATTGCTATGCAGATTTTACATACGGGTCGTTATTCTTATCAGGCAAATAACGTTGCACCTTCAGCAATTCAAGCACCGATTAACCCAATTAAGCCAAAAGCTTTAAGTTCTGCAGAAGTGCAACAAACCATTGATGACTTTGCTAACTGTGCCAAACTGGCTCAGTATGCAGGCTATGATGGTGTAGAAATCATGGGCTCTGAAGGGTATTTAATTAATGAGTTTATTGCAGCGCGTACGAACCATCGTGATGATGAATGGGGTGGTAGTTACGAAAATCGTATTCGTTTTCCTATTGAAATTGTAAAGCGCACACGTGCTTTAGTTGGTGAAAATTTTATCATCATTTATCGCCTATCTATGCTTGATTTAGTTGAAGGTGGTTCAAGTTTTGATGAAGTGATTCAGCTTGCAAAAGAAATTGAAAAAGCGGGTGCAACAATTATCAATACGGGCATTGGCTGGCATGAAGCTCGTATCCCAACAATTGCGACCAAAGTTCCGCGTGCTGCATTTACTTGGGTGACTGAAAAGCTTAAAGGTGAAGTCTCTATTCCTTTAATTACTTCTAACCGAATCAATACGCCTGAAATGGCTGAACATGTATTGGCATCTGGTCATGCTGATATGGTGTCTATGGCACGCCCAATGTTAGCTGATGCTGAATTTGTCTTGAAAGCAAGTGAAGGTCGTAGTGATGAAATTAATACTTGTATTGGATGTAACCAAGCGTGTTTAGATCATATTTTCTCAATGAAAATCGCAACGTGTTTAGTCAACCCTCGTGCATGCTATGAAACTGAACTGATTTTTAAAGAAGCTCAGGTTAAAAAGAATATCGCTGTTATTGGCGCAGGTCCAGCAGGGCTGAGTTTTGCAGTATATGCAGCTGATCGCGGGCATCAAGTTAAAGTGTTTGAGGCAAGTCATCAAATTGGTGGTCAATTTAATATTGCAAAAACGGTTCCTGGCAAAGAAGAATTCTACGAAACTTTACGCTACTTTAGCCGTCAAATTGAATTGCGACCAAACATTGAACTTGTATTAAATCATCAAGCGACTTACGAAGAATTAAGCCAAGCAAATTTTGATGAAATTGTGGTTGCAACAGGCGTAACACCTCGTCAATTGCAGTTTGAGGGAATTGATCATCCTAAAGTGCTGAGCTATTTACAAGTTTTAAAAGAGCGTGTGCCAGTAGGACAACGTGTTGCCATTATTGGTGCAGGTGGTATTGGTTTCGACACAGCTGAATATCTTACTCACGAAGGTGAAAGTGGCAGTTTAAACCCAGAAAAGTTCTATGAAGAGTGGGGAATCGATACTCAATATGAACATGTGGGTGGCTTAAAGCAGCCGAAAGTTGAGGCATCTGAACGAGAGATTTATTTATTGCAACGAAAAACTGCTGCTGTAGGCGCTGGTTTAGGTAAAACAACAGGCTGGATTCATCGCACAGGACTAAAAAATCGTCAGGTCAAAATGTTTGCTGGTGTGCAATACGACAAGGTAGATGACCAAGGCTTACATATAACTGTGGATGGGAAACCAAGTGTACTTGAGGTTGATCATGTGGTGATTTGTGCGGGTCAAGAATCTTTCACTGCAATGTATGACCAATTAAAAACAGATGGAAAAAATGTTCATTTAATTGGTGGTGCTAAAGAGGCAGGAGAGCTAGATGCAAAACGTGCAATACGTCAAGGCGCAGAACTAGCAGCGGTGCTATAAATTTTGTGGGGCATTTCTTTATACGGAAATGCCCCTTACTTCATTGGTTAAATTATAGGATATAAAAATAATGACACTTGAAACTACAAAACAGTCTTTAGAAAAATGGCATAAAATGGTTCAGGCAGGTAACTTGTCCGATCTAAATGATTTGCTAGCAGATGAGGTGGTTTTTCGCTCACCAGTTGCTTACAAACCTTATGAAGGAAAGCAGGTCGTTTTCTTCATTCTTACCAATGTCATCCAAGTGTTCGAAAACTTTACTTATCATCGTGAGTTTTATACTGAAGATGGCGAGAATGTAGTGCTTGAATTTAGTGCCAATGTTAGTGGCAAGTCACTAAAAGGTATTGATATGATTCGTTTTAATGAACAAGGCAAAATTATTGATTTTGAAGTAATGATTCGTCCAATGAGTGGTTTAGCGGCATTGGCTGAACAAATGGGTATAAGAATTGCTAAGTTTCAACCTCAATAATTTTAGTAAATAGCCTAAGTAAGATAGAGATCAATAAAATGTGGTTAAAGCTTTCAGCTCTAGCATTGCTTCCTATACTGTTTGTACAGGGAACAAAAGTTCGTAAGAATACGCCACGCTTGCTAGAGGCCAGTGGTGAGAGACAAGGCATCGTTGGCAAGGGAAGACCCCTATCATTGCTTATTTTAGGAGACTCTGCCGCAGCTGGTGTTGGGGTAGAAACCCAAAAAGATGCTTTATCTGGTGCAATTATTTCTGAGTTGCAAGATCAATATTCGATAAGCTGGAAACTGCATGCAAAAACAGGTGATACAACTAAGCGGGTTTTTCAAGCAGTACAGCATTTAGAGCAACAAAATTACGATGTGGTGGTTACGTCGATAGGGGTTAATGATGTAACCAAACTAACCTCAGCAAGTTCATGGATAAAACAACAAAAACAATTATTTCAATATATACAGGCACGTTTTCAGCCTAAGCTCATTATTGTTTCTGGCGTTCCGCCAATGCAGCATTTCCCAGCGTTACCAAATCCATTGGCTTGGTTGTTTGGAAAATATGCGGAACAAATGAATCAGACATTAGATAAATGGTTAGAATCACAAAACCAATTTAGATTCATTCAATATGATATTGAGCATTTTCAAGCGATGAAACTGCCTATGGCAAGTGATGGCTTTCATCCGAGTAAAGAGATTTATGCAATTTGGGGACAACAGGTTGCAGCCTTAGTGCGGCAATCATTTAACTCATAATCAGAGGTAGTGATTGGAAATGGGCATATCTACTTTAAATAAAATTAAAGCTTTCGGTTCAGAATTGTTCGATTCGGTATTAGGTGCTGAACAGCCAAAAATCTATTATGACCCAAATGGGAAAATTAAAGATATTCTGGAGAAATTGCCCCAGCTCAAGCAAAAATATCGGCCCACACCGTGGCTGAGCAACAATCACGTTCATCTTTTATATTTTGATATTATTAGAAAAAAAACCATTAAGCTTGAATATGATCGTATTGATCAGCTCACCATGAAAGATGGTGGCGTAACTGCGATCGCGTGGTATGGCTATCATCTTCCTCCAAATACTCCTACAGTTGTCATTATGCATACTATTACGGGAACACCTGAAAGTATGCGCGAACTTGTAAAAGATATACATCACTATACAGGTTGGAGAATAGCGCTTTGCTTACGCCGTGGGCATGCTGGCTTACCTATGCCTGTACCACAGATCTCTCTTTTTGGGTCAACGAGCGATCTTAAAGAGCAACTTACTCATGTTCAAAACTTGTTTCCAAAATCAGATTTATATGCCGTAGGTTCCTCTGCGGGAACAGGGTTGTTGGTTCGTTATTTGGGTGAGCAAGGCGCAGATACACCATTTAAAGCTGCTTTTGCAATGTGTCCAGGTTATAACACAGAGATTGGCTTTAAAAATGTTCATCCGTTTTATAGCAAAATGATGACCAAAAAATTATTTAAATATTTTATTCATCCTTATCAAAATACATGGAACCAACTTTCTTCTATAGAAAAAGTTCTAGCGACGACAAGTCTTGA
>NZ_JABVBF010000279.1 GCF_013344765.1 Acinetobacter lactucae | reverse complement strand
ATAATCACCTTATTTAAATCTTCCGAACTTATTTAAGGACTTAATCCAGAAATAACTATTGTTCGCATGCCTTAATTAATCCATTCAAGACAAATCTTCTGAGTCTCTGAGAAGCATAAGGATATGTTTTCCTTTCATGCTTACAACCAACTAAACAAAGAAGGAAGAACACCATGCAATCGCAGCTCATCAAAAAGTTGAACCAAAGCCGCAACCCAGATAAACCAAACCACCTGTGTCAAAAAAATGCGGAAATGTTTTGGTGAAACCTGATAAAACTCAGGTTCTTTGAAATTTCTGAAACTTGGTAAAAACCGAGGAATCGTCTTTACATAATCTGAATATGCAGTTCCATATTTTTCACTCAGGAAGGCTTCTTCTTGTCGTATGACATAATGGTAATAACCGAGAAAATAAAGCGTAAATAAAACTGGGAAGATAAACGTCTCTGTAATCAACATGATGCCGACTCCTCCCAGATAACTAAATAGATAGAGCGGGTTTCTACATAGAGAATAGGGACCGTCTGTCACTAACTTGGAATTCTTAAATCCAGAAATGTAAAGACTGCACCATATTCTTCCCATTACTCCGATGCCCACAAAAAACCATCCAAAGAACCATAAAATATGTTCCACGAATGCCGCCTGAAAATGCCATTTACTAAAACTGAATGCGAGGATAATAGCTAAAATAAGCCCAATCACTCGGGAGCTCACAGTTCGAACACGGGGGGAAAATAAAATATTCATTTCCATAAACCTCCATCACTATGAATCATCAGAGATGAGATAACTGATTCATTAAAATGATATTTTTGTTTTACGGAAAGATTTGACAAAACCTTATATCCCGCCTTGTCATTAACATAAAGACGTGAATGTTTAAGTGAGTAATCTACATAGAAGATTGCTGCGCTTTGTTTGCACATATAATTAAGCATAAAATAACCCTTTGAAATAAATAAATTTCTGGTGGGTTATTTTTTGGCTACCCCACCTATAGCAGGGTTAAGACAGGAGGGGGATTTAGAGCATCGAGATGCGGAGACTGATAAGAATTAGACCAGTAATAGATTTGTGAAAGCTCATGTACATGTACTATAGCTTCTTGAGCTTGTTTTGCGTTGTCAGTCATCACTACATGAAAACATGAAGGTAAATGATCGTGATGATCTTGCAAACTTAGAGGAGCCTCATAATCGTTTATTACGTCATCTACCTGCTTAGTATCCGTTTGATTTAAAGACTGATATACATTCAAATCTGCATGATGACCGAAATGTTGTGATACCTTCACCTGATTTTCATGCACGCAAAATGCTGCTGCCACATTCCATAAACTCTGAAATATGAGCAAACCAAACAAGACGGACAAAAAAACCGTAGAACGTGACAACAGTACACCAATGACAGTTAAGAAATTGTACAAACTCACTATAGCAGGCGATCTATATGTAATAAAATTACAAAATGTTGATTTATGAGTATGTTCATTAACTCATCTTTCCTATCTTTATCTTCACAAAAATAATTTCTTTTAAGAGTAATGTTCATGCATAAAACACTAACCACTTGTATATTATTAAGTTGTCTTGGCTTAAGTGGATGTGCAACGAATCTATTGTCTACAGCTTTACCAAATGAAACAACTCAAATTAAAACTACCGTTTTAAAAACTGATCAAATTATTGCTTTGGGGCAAGTAATCAAAAATGAGCAAGAACAAGGCTTAGTATTTGTGGGTCAAGACTATAACTATTTGATGACTGATGGTAGTTCAGAATTTTTAAATATCATAAAGAACATTCCAGCAAATCAAAGAACTTTGAATATTTCATCACCTCTTATTCTAGAAATGGATGATCCCACTCATTTTCATGGAGAACTGCAATTTAAATATAAAACTTCTCTATCGATGCTTTCTGACCAACAAAAAGAAAATTTAAAAAAATTAGGATTTAAAAATCAATTCATCGTCATGGAGAATGAAAAAGAAATGTTATATCCATACGCGATTGTCCGTTTTAAAGGACAAATTTATAAAGCTCCAGAAACACAAAAAATTCAACAAACTATTCCTGCCCCCTACCCAGTCGCTTTACAGCAAAAAGATGAAATAACCAAGAAACATCCGTTTAAACGTGTAACACGTATGGTGCTTTATCCTTTAGCGATGACCTTTGACGTGATTACTGTAGCTCCATCACTAATATGGTCAGATTTGAAT
>NZ_JABVBF010000278.1 GCF_013344765.1 Acinetobacter lactucae | reverse complement strand
AGGTAGCAAAATAAAAGGGAGATAGCTCAAATAATATTTGCAAACAGGCTATCAAAACAAAAATTGGAATAAAAAAAAGCCCGATTCCGTGGATCAGGCTTAATGTTCGTCGATAAAGGGTATCAAGAACATGAAGAATCTAACAAAGATTGTGAGCTCTAACAAAAGTTTCCGATATACGGCAAAGCCTTATATGAACTTTTTGGTCAAAAAATTAAAGTATGGAGAATGCTTAATTCTAAAAACTTTAATACTTTTTTACATTTTTAGAAAAGGAAAGATTTGTTTATAAATTAGTAGCTTAATTGCATTTGGTTTGGTTCTTTATGATTGTTGTACCAGATGAAACGTTTCGAACACACATTTGTAGCAATAGCTTAGCTATATTGCTCAAAGAATGTATCAAAACTTCAAGAATAACAAACGATAAAGATGCCTTACTAATCGAGTGAGTCGAGTTGGAGATAGTGAATGACTACAGCAATGCAGAACAGAGCTAAACAACTTAAAAATGCAAAACGTGGAGGGTATGTGCCAACAATTGCAAAAGACGTAAACAAATATAAGGTACAAAAAATAAAAAGAGCACTCGAGGAGGCAAAGCAGATTGTAAATGAGCTTGAAGATGAAGCATTCGAATTCGATGATCAAGTCTCTATGCAAAAAGCGATCGGTGCAATCACAGTGATTGAGTTGATTGAACAAGCCTTAAACGGTGCACACTAACAGGCTTTAGCATACAAACATTCTTTCTTGGACCCCTGAAATATGGGGTCAAGGATAAGTTCGTCTTGCGATTTGGCGCGGTTTAAAAGCGTTAGTGTTTTTTATTGACTGTAATAAAGAAAACGAAGGGTGTTTTAAAAACTGAAAAACAACAAGCTGATTATTGCGCTGAGTTTTCAAGTTTCACCCTTTAAAGCAGGACAAAGTCATGGAAACAATTTCAACCAGTGGGTTAGCCACATTTTTAAATTTTTATAGTATTGCAATTATGGTGGCTATGGCAGTCAGCTTAGTTGTCGCAGTTGTATTAATGATGCGTTTTCCTCGTTCTCCACAGGAATGGATTGTTGCCCTTATCTGTACCGTAGTTTCAAGCCTGACAGGAGGTTCCTTTATTATTATGAAATGGAACCTGCATGAATGGGTATCGGATATTTGGGGAATGATTACCCTATCTGGATTCTTCTTCATTTGTGGTTTACCGGGTTGGGCTATTGTGAGATGGGTATTTAACTTCATCAATAAACAAGAAGGTAAAACGATTGTAGAGGTCATCAAAGACCTAAAAAAGGCGAAAGATGATCTTCAAAATAGCTAAGACGGCTCTAAACATACAGGTAAAATAAAATGAATATCGACCAATACTTAGAATCAATGATCCGCCGAGAAGGCGGGTATGTTAATCATCCATCAGATTATGGTCATGCCACTAAATTTGGTATTACAGAAGCAGTTGCTCGATCGAACGGATATCAAGGTGATATGCAAGATTTACCATTAGCCGTGGCTAAATCTATTTATAAGCAACAATATTGGCTTGAGCCTCAGTTTGACCAGATTAATGAGATTAGCCCAGCTATTGCAGAAGAGTTATTCGATACCGCTGTAAATTGTGGGGTGAGTTTTGCGAAGCCTTTATTACAACGTGCTTTAAACCTGTTAAATAAGCAGGGTAAGGAAGGCTGGCCAAATCTTGCTGTAGATGGCCAATACGGGCCTCTTACTTTGCAAGCACTTAGCTCCTATTTAAACCGACGTGATAAAGAGGGAGAAAAAGTGTTAGTGCGTATCTTAAATATTATGCAAGGGCAGCGCTATATCGAAATTACAGAGAACAATCCTAACTACGAAGAGTTCTTTTACGGTTGGATATTAAACAGAGTGACACTCTAAAAATGTATTAGATGAAAACATGTTTAAAGATCAAAAGAATTGAAAAGCCTAACCACGAGTTAAGGCTTTTTAATGAATCATAAGTCGAGTAAAGATTTATTGAGTGATGAGTAGAACTGCAAGAAGAAAGAAAATAGCACCACTAATTTTATTGAGGATGGAAAAATTATTCCCAGCTAACATCTTCTCTTTAAAAATCGAAGAGAAATTTGCATAAACTAAATGAATTAAAAACCCAATAAAACAGAAGGTTAAAGAAAGACTTAAAAATTGATTTAAAATTTCTTTCTTTATGTCAATAAATTGAGGGAAGAGTGCAATAAAAAATACAATTGTTTTAGGATTCAGTAATGA
>NZ_JABVBF010000277.1 GCF_013344765.1 Acinetobacter lactucae | reverse complement strand
ATAGTGGATTTTTCATTTGAATCTTTTGGTAATAATTGATTGAGTCTTTTAATATCTAATGCTGTTGGAGTAGTATCTCCTCGTACCACTATACGAACGAGAGTAAAAGTATCCCGTTTATCGAATTGAATTGTATCGACAACATTATTGTTAATATTAAAATATTTATTAACTTCTGATTTTACTTCATTCTCATAAATTTGTTTATTTAGCATATGGATAAAATTTAATGTTAAGTAAATCGCTAAACCTACTAAAAAGAATAGACTAATGATATTTCTTTTTATAAATTCAAAAACATTACTTTTTACTTCAGTATCAGAACCTCGTCTAAAACCTGCAATCCATAACACTAATGAGGAACTGACTTGAATCGCAATAATATTCGTTATAGCTAAAATTAGAGCATTTGCTGCACTTTTCCACTCTAAATGAGCAATCAAAATACCGCTTGCAACTAGTGGTGGGACTAAAGCAGTCGCTACAGCCACACCTACAACAGCAACAGAAAGTCGAGGTGATATAGAGGCAAAAGCACCTGCTGCCCCACCTGCAAGCGCAATCATAAGATCCATTATAGTCGGTTGTGTTCGAGCTAAGATTTCGCCAGTGATTGGTATATTTATATTAATTAGTCCTAAAATAATACCAATCGAATAAATCATTATTAAGCCTAAAATGAGGGTTAAGAATGATGTTCTAAATAAAATCCATCTATTATCAATTAATGACAGTGCTATTCCTGAAATAGGGCCAAGCATCATTGCGACCAACATTGCACCAATAACTACAGCGGATGAATCCGCAAGAAGACCATACCCAGCTATGATCGCTGCAAGTGCATTCATTATAAAAAATGTCTTACTGGGTAAAGCGTCTGCTTGAATATTTAAGCGGACATTTTTGTGATCAATTTTTTTTGTATTTGCTCTAAGTGCTTGTTTGTATCTCAGCTTTTCTTTTAGCACTTCATATTTTTGGTGACCTGATTTTTCTTCTACAATGATTGTAGCATCATCTTTTTTTTCCATATTTAATTTCTATTCTATAGTTTGATTATTAAACTTTATTATTAAAAAAATAGAGAGAAATCAAGTTTTTCTAAATTTACTAACGTCTACTTATTTATTGTGCCTCATAATAAGAGGCTCTTAACAGATTTAAGAGCCTCTAAAAGCACGCTATTGAGATGCAAATAATGTAATAGATATATTAAAAGAAATGACTAAAATATATGAAAATCGGGTTATTATGATCTAATAATAATTTTAGAGCCATACATAAACTTATCAATATTAACAAAGGTTTAATTACTCTTGATCCAAATCTTACCGCAAATTTTGCGCCAATCGAAGCCCCAATAAAAGCTCCACCAGCCATCACTAACGCGATTGGAAAAATGACATACCCTTTAATGATGAAAATAGATAAAGAACCTAAGTTACAGGCCACATTTGCTAACTTAGTATAAGATAAGGCACTCACCAACTTAAAGCCTAATAATAGTACAAATGCAACTATGAAAAATGAACCGACACCAGGACCAAAAACTCCATCATAAAACCCTAGTAATGGTGCGACTAGAAGTGCAAATAGAAAATAAGGAATCAGTGGCTTTTTATCTACATCACTTAGTTTTGGTGAAAAAATAAAATATAAGGCTACTAGAATTAAAAGTATCGGAACGATAGTTAAAAGTACATTTTTAGGCATGAGGGTAACTGAAAGTGCCCCTAATGTTCCTCCTAAAAAAGACATACAAGCGATAGGAATTGCTTTACGCCACTCGATTAGCCCTTTTCTTGCGAAACTAATAGTTGCTGAAAGTGTTGCAGAGGCCGCTTGTAATTTATTGGTTGCTATTGCTGAAACAGGAGGAACGCCTGACAAGAGCAATGCAGGTAGAGTGATTAAGCCACCCCCACCTGCAATAGCATCAATAAACCCAGCTACCATAGCTACTAAGCCTAAGATAAGTAGGAGTTCAAAATTCAATTTATTAGCCTTTAACAATAAGAGGATTTTTTTGCAATACAATATAATCAAGATTTTTTCTATAACCAAATAAACGAACTAATGTTCTTCGATTATCTTTAATAGTATCTCGACAATGTAAGCACAAACTATTATTAATAATTAAAACTGTATTAGGATTTAAATTAATAGAATCAACAATACTAGTTTGTCGAACAATTGATTCAAATTTATAAAACGCATTTTTAATTTTTATAGACGCATTTTCATTTGGACTGAATCTATAT
>NZ_JABVBF010000276.1 GCF_013344765.1 Acinetobacter lactucae | reverse complement strand
ATGTTATGATTTAGTTTGGTATTGGATATACCTACCAAGACATTAAAGTCATATAAACTCGAATAGCTTTACAAGACTTAAAAAGCCCTAAACTATAATGGTTTAGGGCTTTTTTTATTGCCTGCTATACACTCATATACGGCTCTTGATCATGTGTATCCCTTTTAGAATTCCGAGCTCATGATACAAGCTATTTGGTAAAGTTGTGAAAAGAGAAGACCTTCTAATCTGGACAAAGGCTAATAAAGCTTTATGTAAAGAGCTTTGTTTGTTTGAGAAGCTTGAATATTGTACAGTTAATAAGTAATCTAATTTTTTGATTTTAAAAAATAATGGTCATCATTTAATGGCAGAAACAGTTTACGTTATAAACCTTACAATCGATAGTACTTTAAGAATATGTGATCGGATACAAGATTTAATTAATGCAGGTGAGAATGAAATTGAAATAAATTTCACATCGATCTCAACGGTTGAGCCATTTGGTTTTGTATATTTTTCAAACTTTATTAAAACTTTAAGGGATTCATATCCACAGTTGGTTTTGAAAGAAAAAATTCGATCATCAGTGAGTACTGCTCAGTATGCAGGTTTCATGGGATTCTTCAAATGTTGCGGATTCGATCATGGTTCAGAAGCTCGTACTACTTTACCAAATGATAATTCCAAACGTTACATTCCTATCACAAAGATGAATGTTGCTGATATTAAGCGTATAGCCGCTGACAGATTCATACATGTAGGTGATCTGATTGAAGAAAATAGTCGGTTATTAGCAGAATTAATTACAGGAGAAGAAGATACTGAGTTGGTCGAAACATTAACTTATTGTTATAGAGAAATTATTAGGAATGTGGTTGAACACTCAGAGTCGGAAACAATCACATTCTGTGCACAATATTGGCCTTCTAAGAATAAAACTGAAGTAGTGGTTTTGGATGAAGGAGTTGGTATTAAGAATTCCTTAGAACAGAATACCTCATTACCAACGTTATTAGATGATCGAGAAGCGGTTAGTTATGCACTATTACCAAGCATATCTAGTAAGGTAAATCTGCGTGGTGGTAAGAAAAAGAGAAGGCAAAGTGATGATCAATGGCAGAACACGGGGTTTGGACTATATATGACTCACAGGATTGCGGGGATGGGGGGAGAATTTTTTATTGGTAGTGGTACAGCGGGTATCTTAATTCAAAATGGAAATAAGCTGAATCGCAAAATAAACTTAGATGGGACTGTTCTCAGAATGGTTATAAAAACAGATGCAATTGAGGAACTGAGAGACATATTAGGTCGATTTAGAGAAGAAGGCTTTAAATTAGCCCGAACATATACAGATATTCAAATTGAACCATCTAAAGCCTCTATGATGTTATTTAGTTCCAAAAAGCAAGATGTAGAATAAGTTTAGATGTTCAGGGAGATTAAGAGGTATTTTGTTTTTGCACTTGAATCTGATTTTTTTGTACCCATTTTTTGGTAGGGAAAAATTTTTTTAAAGAGAGGAAAAAATGACTTTTGAAAATGACGGAAATTCGTTTGCAGTTGAGTATCTAATAGAACTCGAAAAGAACTTTGAGAATAAAAAGAGCGAAACTTATAAGCAGGTATTGGATGCACTTGGAGAAGCGGGTGGATCGTCTGCAGTTGAGTATCTAATTAAACTTGAAAAGAACTTTGAGAATAAAAAGAGCGAAACTTATAAGCACTTAATTAATGCGATTGGTCGAGCAGGGCGTATTTGTTGATTCCTGTACCTGAATGGGTGAGCAGAAAAACTACCCACTCAATTTAATTTCATTCACGTAGACGTTTCACCGAAAGACAAAAGTCCGCCTAGTTGCGGGCTTTTTACAATTTCAGAGCCACTCTAATTACTTCTGCAATAGTGTCGGAAGTAATTCCACGGTTATGAGAATTTTCATAATATAACCAAGTACTTAATTCTTTATTACCTTTGGAAACATTGAAACCAACACAACATAAGGCGATGTTATCTAACATGGTGATTTTGATGTCATGGATGATTGTTCCCATGACTTTTTTTGATTTTTTGGTTCCAAACTCACAACCGCAATAGACACAGTCTTTGTCACGCTCCAAAACTAATTTTTCAATATTGTGCGGTACACTCTATGGATTAGCCAAAATTCTCTCCTTCTGATTCACGGCTACTGAGCAGGATATACGATCTATCATTGGACTATAGTTGAGGTAACTTTATTTGGAGTTAAAGTATATTTAAGTGTTGATAACTTAAGTATACGATTCGTTTGGATTAAAT
>NZ_JABVBF010000275.1 GCF_013344765.1 Acinetobacter lactucae | reverse complement strand
ATTTTAATATCTCCTTTGGTTGTTTTAAAACTATATATGGCAATCTTTTATTAAGTTTTAAAGAAACATACAGTATTTGTTACAACGGAATAATTAAGATGAGCTTTTGTATAAACCATCACAAATGTAAAAAATATTTTGAAAATATAAGAATTTAAAGAAATAATTTATATACTTGAAATGCTGCTACATATTAAGTATAGATTTTTAATGTAGCAGCATATTTCTTATTTGGTACAATGTTTTGCCATAAGTGGAGTGCTTTTAATTTTAAAAAATCCACCGCTACTCATCACACCAAGCATCACTAGAGCTGTTCCTATCAATTGCCAGCTATTGAGCGTATGTCCAGTAAGTAGAGCAATTATCATACTAAATACAGGGACAAAGTTAAAAAAGACAGAAGCACGGCCAGCACCTAACTTTTGTATGCCATTAAACCAGAATAAATAAGCAATCATGGTAGAGCAGATCACGACATATCCCATCGCTAAATGTGCATTTACTGGTGCAGATGCGATGGCTGAAAGAGGATTTTCAAATGTCATACTCAATAAACCCAATGTTATTGCTCCAAACATCATAGAAAAAGTTGTTGTTTCTAGTGGGGTAGCATTTTTTACATAACGACGAGATAGTACATTTGCTAGGCAAAATCCAAATGCACCCAATAATATAAATAGATCTCCGATGTCTATTTTTAGGTGAAGTAAAGTTGTTATATGCCCCTGACTAATCACCAGTAACACGCCACTTAAGCCAAATAAAACGCCTAAGAATTTATTCGTGGTAAGTTTTTCACCATCTAAAATAATTGTCATTAACAGGGTCATTAATGGGGTGGTTGCCATAATCAAAGCACCATTAACAGCTGATGTTGTTTGTAACCCGTAAAAACAGCCTATGTTGAAGCCTGCAATTCCGATAATACCAATAAGAAGATAGATCACTAGATTCTGCTTTAAGGATGTCCATCTAAGCTGACCTGTTAATGAGAAAATTATAAGTAAACTTAAACTCGCAATTGAAAACCGTTCAGATGCAGCAGATAACGGAGGCATATGTTGAATAATATAAGACATCGCATTAAATGCTGATCCCCAAAAAAACATGGCTAGGACAACACCAGTATAGGCATAAGCCACCGTTCTGTTCATGGGCAGGCTCCAATTAAGAAAGGTTTATTTTCGGTAAATATATAAAGGTGTACAATTCAATATTAATACACTTCTAATGTGAAAATTTGCACAATGATTGATTGGGAAAATTTACATTACTTTTCAGTTTTTACCGAAGAAAAGTCACTGTCTGCGGCTGCACGGAAATTGGGCGTAGACCATGCAACTGTATCTAGAAGAATTGCTCAGCTAGAACAAAACTTAAAACTTAAATTAGTGGATCGTAGACCACGCACCTACATTCTAACTCCTGATGGTGAACGACTTGCACAAGTGGTTGCACGGATGATGGAAGAAACTTTTTCGATCGAACGTTTAATTCAGGCGGGTCAGCAGGAAGTCATGGGAAGTGTTTCTATTAGCATGCCCCCTCTAACTGCGGCCCATCTCATCATGCCTCATCTGGGTAAGTTTTATCGTGATTATCCTCAATTAAAGTTGCGGGTGCTTGGCGATGTTCATTATGTTTCTTTGCAGCATAGTGAGGCTGATATTGCAGTAAGGTTTGGACGTCCTAAAGATGAAAATTTAGTTGCTCGAAAAGTAGGTGAAATTCCTTTTGGAATATATGCAGGTCCAAATTATTTGGCTTCAACTGAACCTGGAAATTATGAATGGATTAGTGTAGAAGTAGGAGGAGTGCATGGACAAAAACAGCAAAAGCTAAAAGAAAGATTAAACCATAAAGAACCAATAATGATTACTAACCATCCTGAGTTGCAATGGAGAGCTGCATGTGGAGAAGTTGGGTTAGCGGTCTTACCTGATTTTTTAGGAGCTTTTAGCAATTTGGTTAGATTACAAGATGATTATCCAATGAGTGCTGAAATCTGGTTAGTAACACACGAGGATTTAAGACATAGCCCAGCTATACGAGTGGTATTGGATTTTCTTATGTCTTGCTTTGAGCCTTATAACGTATAATTTTATTTATTAAACAAGATCGATAAAGATTGTTACATCAAACTGGTTTCATCTAATTATCAGGAAAGATACCTGCATCTTCACGTGCTTGTTTTAAGGCTAATATGAAAGATAGCAAAAAAAGTAAACCTATTAAAAACAGAAAAAAATCAATCTTACTAATTGCACAGCCTATGCTCAAGGCTCCTAGAC
>NZ_JABVBF010000274.1 GCF_013344765.1 Acinetobacter lactucae | reverse complement strand
ACCCTCGGAACCCAATCATTAACTATTATTAATTTCTTAAATTCCACCAACTTGTTATAGCTAACAAAAAACCCCTAAACCGTTAGTTTAGGGGTTTTCGTAGAATCAGAAGATTCTGAATATGGTCCCGAGGGTCGGACTCGAACCGACACGTCATCTCTGACAGCGGATTTTGAGTCCGCCGCGTCTACCAATTTCACCACCTCGGGAGAGGAAGTATGTTTGTGTTGCGTATATTAGCGCGTTTGTAAAACTTGTCAAATCCTAAGTGAATATTATCGTTCACTTTTAGATCACTTAAACATTTTTCATGATTTAAGCCAGAACCACAGCCATAAAAAAGCGAAAAAGTTTATACTAGGCCCAATTTTTGTGGTGTTTTTTCTCGAATATGCAACTGTCTGACTTTTCCTTTGAATTACCTGATGAACTTATTGCCCGTTACCCTCTTGAATCACGCAGTGCTTCGCGGTTGTTGCACTTAGACTCAAAGGGTCAATATCACGATCACATGTTCACAGACATTATCGATCTGTTCGAAGAAGGTGATTTGTTAGTGCTTAATGATACCAAAGTCATGAAAGCTCGACTTAAAGGAAAACGCTCTACAGGTGGTGCAATTGAGATTCTGGTTGAACGTATGCTGAACCACACCACAGCGTATTGCCATATTAAATCGAGTAACTCGCCTAAAGCAGGTGCGGAGCTTTTTATTGGTGCAGACAATATTCCTGTGATTGTACGCGGTCGTCATGAAAACTTATTTGTGGTTGAGTTTTCACAGCCGATCTTGCCTGTACTTGAGCAATATGGCCAGTTACCTATTCCGCCTTACTTTAACCGTGAAGCAGAGGAAATTGATACAGAACGCTATCAAACGGTTTTCCATAATCCTGAAAAAATTGCTAGTGTTGCAGCTCCTACTGCGAGCTTGCACTTTGACGAAGAGTTACTAGCAAAGTTAGAGCAAAAAAATGTTCAAAAATCTTTTGTGACTTTACACGTTGGTGCTGGCACCTTCATGCCTGTTCGTACTGATGACATTACCAATCATGTCATGCACAGTGAATGGTGTGATGTTCCCCAAGAAACTATTGATTTAATTTTGGCAACTAAAGCGCGCGGCAATAAAGTGATTGCCGTTGGTACAACAGCAACACGTGCTTTAGAAAGTGCAGCTCAAGCTCATGGCGGTAAAATTGCAGCTTGGACTGGCGACACACAAATCTTTATCTATCCAGGTTATGAGTTCTGCATCGTAGACCGTTTAATTACCAACTTCCATTTACCAGAATCTACCCTGCTTATGTTGGTATCAGCACTATCAAATCGAGACAACATTTTGGCTGCCTATGAACATGCAGTTAAAAGCCGCTATCGTTTCTTTAGCTATGGCGATGCAATGCTGATTGATAAATTAGAAGTTTAAAAGTTATAACTGGGTTAAACCTTCTAAGTTGATTTGAGGTTTAACCCAGCATCTATAATTAAAATAAAAATAGTCTTGGTACTTCTATTTATCTCTTTCAATTTAAAAGATAATCTTAGATAGCACTTTATGATAATCAACTCATTACCTCCATGCCAATCGATACCTTACAAGAAGCTCTTCATATAAGACGTAAAAAAAATACACAGGTTTTTCGCAATATTGCTCGACTTTGGGATGCTGGACAAAAATCTCATTCAGCCCAAGATCTTTTAGATGCTTTACATCCTTGGCGTGAAGATAACAACCTTCGCTTTTTTAATGTGCTCCCCTACTTACTCGCAATTTGCAGCATCACAATATTAGGTTTGGGTTATTTTCTTCATCCACATATTCAATATATTTGGAGCTTTTTAGGTGCCTTTTTAACGGGTTTTTTAGCGTATTTACTCTATCAATCTCAAGAACCATTAACGCAAGTTATTCATTATCTAGAACAGCGTATGGTAATCTTGCGTTACGGTTTACAGTTTCAGCAGTTGCCAGCCTATCTTCCCATTCATGCTCAGCCAGTTTTAGTTCTGAGCAAATTAAAACAATATTTCCCACTGTTTAACCGAGGAAGTGGATCTAACGAAATTACTCAGTTTGTTTCGGCTACATGGAACGATGGTGTAAGCGATCACCAAGTCTTGCTGTTTCAATATCATTACGTTAATGAAATCCCTATTATTCAAGACCAAAATAGCGATAAAAAAATTATAAAAGAAATTCATAAAGATTTATGGGGCGCTTTTATATTTCAAATGCCAGCTTTGGGTATTGCTGTTAGCAATCAACGTTCTCGTTTTTTTAATCCCTACAGCAG
>NZ_JABVBF010000273.1 GCF_013344765.1 Acinetobacter lactucae | reverse complement strand
GTTTACAAATGCAAGCAATAGGTTTACGGGTGATGAGATGAATAAAATCTACAAAGTGGTATGGAATGCTTCTATTGGTACATGGACTGTTGTATCAGAGTTGGCTAAAAGTAAAACAAGAACAGGTTCTGTTTCGACCTCTTCTAAAGAAAATAGTTCAGTCGAAAAAATAGCTTGCAATGAGAAGAAATTTAGACTCAAAGCACTTGTATTATCTATTGTCTCCTGTTTGTCTGCTTCTCAAGTGTGGGCTGATTATACAAACTTATATGGTTCAATTATTAATACTAGTCCAACCATCAATAATGGTATTGCAATTGGAGCAAATACAGGTACTCCTGCTAGTGCAAACGATTCTAACGGATTAGCCGTTGGAGCAAACGCAAATGCCAGCGCAGGAGATTCAACTGCATTAGGAAATTATGTAAATGCTACTGGTGTAAATTCAACGGTAGTTGGGGGTCAGGCTAGTGCTGCTGGGGCGCAATCAATTGCGTTTCAAAATAACAGTGATGCAGATATTGTCGCAGAAGGTTTGGCAGCCGGCTCATCTTTTACAGCAGTTGATAGTGCATCTAGCTACAGCGTAGCAATAGGTGCGATGAGCCAAGTCGTTGGTTCAACAGCAGCAATGGCGATAGGAAAAAATGCTCAAGTTAACAGTGGGGCGAATAATGCTACTGCTATTGGTAATACCGCGACTGTAGATACAAATGCTGTTGATGGTGTTGCTATAGGTACTAACAGTCTAACTTCAGCAGCAAATAGCGTAGCTATTGGGCCTAGATCAACTGCGAATGTAACAAATTCAGTCGCTTTGGGTGCAGGCTCTACTACTACAGTACAAAGTGGAAATTCATATCTAACAAATGTCGCTGCATCTGCAACAAATGGTGTAGTTTCAGTAGGTTCAGCAACAAATACCAGACGTATTCAAAACGTAGCCGATGGAGCCGCTGATTCAGATGCGGTTACGGTAGCTCAGTTAAAAGATGTGAATAATCGTGCTGTTGGTAATACAACAGCATTGGGTGGTGGTGCTGCATATAATCCCGCAACAGATGTATATACACCTCCAAGTTATACAATAACGAAAACTGATGGAACCACCTATACACCTGTTAATACCGTGTCAGGGGCATTAACTAATCTAAATAATGAAGTTGTGAAACCGATTACTTTTGCTGGTAATACAGGTAGTTCGGCAAATAAATTAGGTACTACACTTAATATTACTGGAACAGGTTCAACTGCTGGAAGTTATTCTGGAAATAACTTAAAAACGGCTGTGACTGGTAATACAGTTAATATTCAACTTGCAGATGCACCTGTTTTTTCAGGTACTGTTACAGCAGGGAATTTAACTACTGGCGGTGCATTAAATGTTACTGGTGCAAGTAACTTAAATGGCGGTGCAAATTTAAATAATCAAAAAATTACAAATGTTGCTGCTGGTACAGCATCGGGCGATGCAGTTAATTTCAGTCAATTAACGACAACCAATAACAACGTTACGACAGCTCAAAACACAGCCAACACTGCATTGACTAATGCGAACAATGCACAGACTTCAGCTAATGCAGCGCAAAGCACAGCGAATACAGCATTAACAGAGGCGCAAAAAGGCTTGAATTTTAGTGTAAATAGTGGAGCTGGTGATAACGTAAAATTAGGTGAAACCGTTAATTTTTCTAACGGCACCAATACAACAGCGACCTATGATGCTGCAACAAATACTTATAGATATAATGTAGTTGATGCACCTACATTTACGGGTACTGTTACAGCAGGGAATTTAACTACTGGTGGTACATTAAATGTTACTGGTGCAAGTAACTTAAATGGCGGTGCAAATTTAAATAATCAAAAAATTACAAATGTTGCTGCTGGTACAGCATCGGGCGATGCAGTTAATTTCAGTCAATTAACGACAACCAATAACAACGTTACGACAGCTCAAAACACAGCCAACACTGCATTGACTAATGCGAACAATGCACAGACTTCAGCTAATGCAGCGCAAAGCACAGCGAATACAGCATTAACAGAGGCTCAAAAGGGTATTAATTTCGGTGATGGCAGTACATCAAACAACTATTCGTTGGGTGAAACTATCAATGTTAAAGGTGATAGTAATGTCAGCAGTGTAACGACAGCGGATGGTGTGCAACTTAGTCTAGCCGATGACATTACGGTTACCAGTGTGACTGCGGGTGACAGCAAGCTGGACAGCAACGGTTTAACCGTTACAGGTGGCCCGAGTGTGACCAAGTCAGGCATTGATGCGGCGAACACCAACATCAGCA
>NZ_JABVBF010000272.1 GCF_013344765.1 Acinetobacter lactucae | reverse complement strand
AATATTGGGTGAGTAAAATTGATTTTCAATTCATCTTTTTTAGTCACGTTAACTTTTTACCAAATATAAGAGTCAAGAATGACATCATTGCCCACTTTATCTAGCTCAGAACAGCATAATTTAGAAACTTATATTAATAGAGAACTGTCCTTATTAGAGTTCCATAAGCGCGTGCTTGCTCAAGCAAAAGATATTGAACATCCCTTACTCGAACGCTTAAATTTTTTAATTATTTTTTCACGTAATCTGGATGAGTTTTTTGAAATTCGTGTGGCAAGTCTAATCCGAAAAATTAGCCTAATGAGCCAAACAACTGGCCCAGAAGGATTGCCGTTAGCAGAAGTATTAAAGCAAATTTCCCAAAATGCGCATGAGGCAGTTGAAGAACAATATAAAATCTTAAATTATACATTGTTACCCCAACTACAAGGCTATGGTATTCATTTTATTCAACATGCTGACATATTAGAAAAACATAAAGAATGGATTAAAGAATACTTTTTTAAAGAAGTACAACCTGTCGTTACTCCAATTAGTCTTGATCCAGCACACCCATTTCCAAGACTGGTCAATAAAAGCCTCAATTTTATTGTTACTTTAGAAGGTAAAGATGCTTTTGGCCGCCAGATTGATTTAGCTATTGTGCCAGCACCACGTTCTTTACCAAGA
Organism: Acinetobacter lactucae; assembly: GCF_013344765.1. Taxonomy (GTDB): domain Bacteria; phylum Pseudomonadota; class Gammaproteobacteria; order Pseudomonadales; family Moraxellaceae; genus Acinetobacter; species Acinetobacter lactucae_A. The sequence goes on along the minus strand of NZ_JABVBF010000272.1, from coordinate 1,653 downwards.
CTTGTTAAAATTCCCGAGCATATTTCCGGCGGTGCCGAACATTACATTCTTTTGTCCGCTATTATTCATCAACATATTTCAGACCTATTTCCTGGTATGAAAGCAACGGGCTGTTATCAATTTCGCGTAACACGAAATGCTGATTTAACCGTATCTGAAGATGTAGAAGATTTAGCCGAAGCCTTAAAAGGTGAGTTATCTTCACGTCGCTTTGGGCAAGCTGTCCGCCTCGAAGTAGGTAAAAAATGTCCTACCGACATTGCAAACTATTTATTAGAACAATTTGATTTAGATCCTGAACATCTTTATTACGTAGATGGTCCCGTAAATTTAACCCGTTTTATTTCGAATTTTGACTTACCAGAACTGCGATATAAACCCTATCAACAGGTCTTACCGCCGCTTCTTTATGACAAGAAATCAATTTTTAGTGTATTAAAAGCAGAGGATGTTTTACTACATCATCCATTTGATTCTTTTAAACCTGTCATTAAGCTTCTTAGAGAAGCAGCACAAGATCCAAATGTGTTAGCCATTAAACAAACCCTGTATCGTAGTGGGGCAAATTCTGAAATCGTTCAACTTCTTGCAGAAGCTGCTCGAAACGGTAAAGAAGTTACCGCTGTTATTGAGTTACGTGCACGCTTTGACGAAGAGTCAAATATTGAAGTTGCTAACGTATTACAAGAAGCTGGTGCAGTGGTGGTTTACGGAATAGTAGGTTATAAAACGCATGCTAAGATGATTTTAGTCGTCCGTCGTGAACAAGATAAAATTAAAAGATATGTACATTTAGGGACAGGCAATTATCATGCAGTGAATGCCAAAATTTATACAGATTTTGGTTTACTAACGAGTGATGCTGAAATTTGTGAAGATGTACATAAAATTTTCCAAGAACTCACTGGTATGGGTAAAATGGCAAAACTTAAAAAACTTTTTCATGCACCCTTTACCTTGCACTCACAACTACTTGAGTTAATTGATCAAGAGACTAAAAACAGTCTCGCAGGCAAAAAAGCTCACATTATAATTAAAGTGAATGCACTTACTGAACCTCAGCTGATTAGTGCGCTTTATAAAGCATCACAAGCAGGCGTCCAAATTGATTTAATTATTCGCTCAATTTGTTGTCTCAGACCACAAGTTGCGGGTTTATCCGAAAATATTCGTGTACGTTCAATTGTTGGCCGTTATTTAGAACATACTCGCGTTTACTATTTTTATAATAATGGCGACACAAAGGTTTATTGCGCTAGTGCAGACTGGATGGAGCGTAACTTATTCTCTCGTATTGAAACATGTTTTCCTATCGAAGATAAAAAATTAAAGAAACAAATCATTGAAGATGGTTTAAATAATTATTTACGAGACAATCGCCAAGCTTGGGAATTACAAGCAGATGGCACATGGGTACAATGTCACCCTAAACGTGGGCAACATCTTCATATTGCACAGCAATATTTAATGAATTTGCCTCTTTAAAACTGCATTCACAATGGTGTTTTAAACTGTTGTGACTTTTTAGAAGTTTATTTAAATGTTATCGGGTTATTAAAATTTGGACAAAAAACACAATTATCGAACAATATCTTGGCTAGGGGTGGTCTACAAACCCAAATTTTTTATTTAGAATAAATTTTTAATGACCTT
>NZ_JABVBF010000271.1 GCF_013344765.1 Acinetobacter lactucae | reverse complement strand
TCTTGAAAGACAGTGAAGTTGAGTTAACCAACCGTGGTGAGATCATTGTCAATGACCGCAACGAAACCAATGTGCAAGGTGTATTTGCTGCGGGTGACTGTACCACTGTACCTTACAAGCAAATCATTATTGCCACAGGTGAAGGGGCTAAAGCATCACTCTCTGCGTTTGATTACATCATCCGTTCTGGGCAATAAAATTTAATCCCAAAACGAAAGAGCCAAAGGATAACCTTTGGCTCTTTTTATATTTATGGTTTATATAAACCGTGTTCGACTAAATGTTCCCGTAAAATACGACGCAATTCTAATACAGCTTGTGCTGTCAGTTGGATTGAATGACCACCCGGGAGAACTTTCTCAGACTTTGCACCTTCTAAATGAGCACTTTTGTACGGAACGATGCCATCTGTAATCACATTTGGGTCATCACTCTTGGTAATATTTCCCATAATTGAATGGAAAACTAATCCTTGATGTGGATTAATATTTTTGGTCAGCTCCATAAATTTAGATTGATGACTTAGATCACTTGGTCCATTTTGAATCAAACCATTGTCAATATTACTCAAGAAATCTTTAACATCTAAATTTTCGGTTGTCAGTGAAGTCGCCACAGCCGACAAAAATGCACCCGGTAAACGAATAATTTTACGTGCCGCCAAGGTAAACCAACGATCTGCATAATCTGTACCTCGATGAGGAGAAGCCAAGAAAATTGCACGATCAAAATTATTGATGGAATGGATTTGCAAACGTTCAGTAACCATTGGATGCTTCTTAAAACGGTTTTGCTGACGGATTGTCATCAACTCTAGAGCAGGTTTAGTAATATCTCCATCACTGACCAATAAACGGCTGATAATACCTCCCATGCTATGTCCAACAAGAACAGCATCATGTGCGGCAGGATCATTTGGATTTAGCGAACTAAAAGCTTGTTTAAGCAGTGCATAAATCTGAAAACGGCTTTCCAAAATTGGCATGTTAGTCGAATAGAAAACTTGCCAAACTTGGTAATTGTCTCTTAAAACAGTATCACCCATAACATCATTGGTGAGTGCAATCCACGCCTCAGGACTACTTGCTAAACCATGTACCAATACAATAATTTTCTTATTTGGATTGTACGGTTCAAGCATATAGAGATGTGGCATAGTTAAATGCTGATCGCGATCAATCAGACTTAAATAGGCTGCGACTCCTAAATTATTTTCGGCTAACCATAGTCCATAAGGCGCTGAAAAGTTAGCAGCTAGAGGATATTGTTTGCCTGCTACATTAATATTATCTGTCCGATAAGGATCATAAACTCGAATCAAGAATTCAGGATTATTTATGATTTCTTCGACAGTGGTCGCGTGTTTGGGTTCAGCTACAATAGTCGCAGCTAAGTAGCGTGCATGATGAATATTTGGATTAACACCATTTTTATAATTGTATTTAAGTGGATCTAAAATATACTCATTAATATCTTCACTTCCTGAGCTCGGAAAAACAGCGACAAATTCAGATCCAAAACCATCACGGCGGTTAATGGTTTTTAAGCCTGAAAAATTTAAATTATAACTTGAAATTAATTTTTCTAATTTTTGGCCTGATAATTGTCTATGAAATTCAAAATCAATTGAATAAATACTTTTACCAATATGAATTTGTGGCTCAACCACATTCTTCTTAGGATGCCTTAAATCATAAACGCTGACCATTTTGGCAATTGCCTGATTATAGAAATCTCGAATTTGAACCTGTCTATTATCAAAAATTCGATCATTGGGCTGGCGTTTTGTTGAAAATAGGTAGGCATAGCTATAGCGAATACTATTATCTAATAAACTCAATTGCTGGTCTAAGCAATCATCATATTTATTCTGAATATTCTTTCGTTCTTCTTCAGACTTATGCTTGGTAAATCTGCTTGTTTTACAGTCAGACGTATCTGATAAAGCCATTGCTTTTGCGAGATACATCTCACTTGCAGCTGATAAGAACTGTTCATCTAAAATTTGAGGAAGGTTTTTGAGTTGATTTACACAGGTTTCAGGCGTATCTGTACAAACTTTAGCTTCCTGACCAGACATAGATAAAACATTCAGACTCGCTTCACTGAGTTTATCTTGGGTAAGAATACTATTACGTTCATTTGCAATCGTTACATTCAAAGCTTGCTGTTTAACATTTACGACCTGACAACCACTCAGAATTGAACCGAGTAGTATGACCGTCAACAGTGTTTTGCTTCTTTTTATTGAAAACATTATGGTCAAAATATAGTGGCTCAATGGTAGGTAGATCATACAAATTTTAAAATATTTTTCAAATGATCAAATA
>NZ_JABVBF010000270.1 GCF_013344765.1 Acinetobacter lactucae | reverse complement strand
ACATAAGATTTTAATCGATGTTCTCTTAAGATTATTTCCGACCACAACTCTTGTGAAGCATATTTACTCCCTAATTTTTCAAAATCCCATCTTCTTAGAATAGCTATATCACGTGTTTCTTTATGATGGGCTTCAAACTCTTCAAAAAGTTTTTTAGGGTGTATATATTCACTTTCTTTTTTGGCTTGATAGTCATGATATTCATAATTTAAAGGTTTAACTTTTTTCCCTAAAAAAAATTCATCAAAAACTTTTAATGAAGTATCACTATTTGGTCTTTCAAATCTACCGCTAGTAAATATTTCATTCATATTAGTATCTTGAACAATACTATTATAATTTTTTTGTAACTTTAAGAAATCTTCTAAATGATGAGTATATTCTTGATCATTTTTAGTTAAATGTTCTTTTGTACAAGTACCGCATAGAACTACATGTGCTTCTACATGTGGTGAGTAGCCTTTCAATTTATAGCTAAGCTCATTTGACAATAATGCTTTAATTCTTCGTGCATGCATTCTTTTAATTACATACGGGCTTGTTCCTCTATTATTACCATTTACAAACCACATTCCGTTATTACTTTCTAATTTTCCATTCCATTCTTTTAGTTCAACGACCAAAATTCTATCATTAGTGATTAATAATAAATCTATTTCCATAGACCCTTGACTGTCAGTGAGTACGATGCCAGCATAACCTTTCCACTTAGCAGTAAATTTTTGCTCAATGAGGTCAATTGCTTTTAATTCGCTTTTATGTAGCCCAGCACCTCCTAAAATTTTAAGTTCCATATCCCCTCCTAATTATTAATTACTTTTATTATAATAATTTATTTTAAAAAAAATCTAAATAAATATAAAAAATAATTACCTGAGGCATGTTGATATTTTTTGTGTAATTTGTTCTATAAAGACAATAAAGAAAATTTACAAGCTAGAGCGATATAACTTCAATAATTGCGCTTGAGCTTGTCAAGAATTCGACTAATTTATACTTATAAAAAGTTAACTAGAAAATAAGCTGTATTTTTTACGTTAATGACCTTTAAATTACAACCCTCTCATTTTTCAACTAGCTCAGGTTATAATAATGGACTGCCAAAATATTGTTGATCTATTATGAACGCCTCTAATGACCCTTTACACGGCAAAAAACTTGCTGACATTTTAGATGAATTATTGGATTACTACGGTGGATTTGAAGGCTTAAGTCGTAAAATTGAAATTAGATGTTTTTGTATAGATCCAAGTGTTAAATCATCATTGCGGCTCTTACGTACCACGCCATGGGCACGTGAAAAAGTAGAAAGCTTATATTTATGTGTCTTACGCCAAAAAGCCAAACAGAAATCATAGCTATCAAAACTATAGACTCAGCATTTTAATTAGTGGTGGGCTGCCACCAATCTTCTAGACAAATTTAGTCTATACTTTAGATCTTTTTAGTAGGAAAAGATGTATTTATAACTAGGTTCATGAATCAAATATTTTTTAAGCTATAATTTTAATACTCTAAGTAATTAAATTTATTGTTTATTCAACATAAATTTAATTGTGAATTAGATTCTAGGTGAACATAAGTTAAATATAAGATTTGGAAACCTACCATATATAAGGCTTCGCTTCTCTAGTTGCTAAGGCTGCATCTGACCTTCACCGAATCCACAATAGTTTGATCAGACTTATGTTCGTACTAAATATGTATTATGTGTAAATCAAACCTCTACTCAATTTGCTTCACAACAAATTTAAGCAATTCTCTATGGCTTGTGCTGTTAAATCCCGTATATCTGATTTGATGTTCTCTGCTAATAAGTTTGCATCAAACTTACCTGTTTCAGGATTGATCGCTGTTTTGCCATCGTTGTATTGATTCACAAAATAATCTGCTGCGGCTTCACTCACAACCGCTGCGCTACCTCCAGCCGCTGGATTTCCACCATTTAAGTAAGCTAGTGTTGCACCCAATATCGCATGAGAAGCTAATTGTGCAGCCTTGTTCCTATCTTCTCCATGTCCAAACTTGTCATCAATTACATTGGCTGCATAAGGTGCAAGTGCATTGGCTCAATACATCTATACTTTTTTAGCCAACCTACCAATCGAAATAAAGATATCAAAATCGCATAAAAAAGCATGCCAATAAGTACATGCTTTTAAATAATTGTATCAATAGCTAAACTATTTTTCAGTCAAAAAGACCTAATGTTATTTGCTTTAATTTCAGTTCTTGATCAAACTCAAAGTGAATATATTTATGATTATCAATTTTATATTTGATCCAATTAGTTCCAGAAAAATCTGGACGGCAAAAAGCTTTAATAATATTTTCTTTTGTAGCATTCGTATTTAA
>NZ_JABVBF010000026.1 GCF_013344765.1 Acinetobacter lactucae | reverse complement strand
GTAGTAAGAAAATCGGCTTTCTACATGAGAAAGTATTATGATCATGAATGACTGGTAGATATTGATGCAATGGTTCATATTAGCGCAACAATATTGCACTAAATTAGGGCGATTAAGAGCTATTCTTGTATGCCATAATTTGAAAATGTCTGAATATGGTGCATTTCACTATGCAAACAGTATAATGGGTTCAAGACAAGGGGCCTAAATCATCGATAGTTATAAGCAATTCAATGTTTTAGGTAAGTCTTATAAAGTTGGTATGAGATTTGCTTTATAAATACCAGCAACTAACACGCACTTAACGAGTGCAACAAAATTTCATTGGAGCAAAATGAGCATGGCGAACAAGGTCCTTCAACTCATACAAGAAAGTGGCGCAAAATGGGTCGATTTTCGCTTTACTGATACTAAGGGTAAAGAACAGCACGTAACTTACCCAGCTGATTCTATTGATGAAGATACTTTTGAAGACGGTAAAATGTTTGATGGTTCTTCAATCGCTGGTTGGAAAGGCATTGAAGCATCTGACATGATTTTACGTCCAGATGCAGAAACTGGTTTTGTTGACCCGTTCTTTGCTGAACCAACTGTAGTTGTGACTTGTGACGTTATTGAACCTTCAACTGGTCAAGGTTATGAGCGTGACCCACGTTCGATTGCTCGCCGTGCAGAAGAATACTTAAAATCTACAGGTATCGGTGATACTGCATTCTTCGGTCCAGAACCAGAATTCTTTGTATTTGACGAAGTGAAGTGGGACATCGATATGTCTGGCGCTCGTCATACATTAATCGCTGAAGAAGCTGCTTGGTCTACTGGTAAAGACTACGAGTCTGGTAACTCTGGTCACCGTCCACGTGTTAAAGGCGGTTACTTCCCAGTTCCTCCAGTTGATTCTTCACAAGATATGCGTGCAGAAATGTGTGCAAAAATCGAAGACATCATGGGCCCTGGTCGTGTAGAAGTACATCACCACGAAGTTGCTTCTTGCCAGTTAGAAATTGGTGTGAGCTTTAATACACTTGTTCGTAAAGCTGACGAAGTTCAACAGTTCAAATATGCAGTTTGGAACGTTGCACATCAATATGCAAAAACAGCTACGTTTATGCCTAAACCAATGGTAGGTGATAACGGTTCTGGTATGCACGTTCATATGTCTATCTCTAAAGATGGCAAGAACTTGTTTGCTGGTGATGAATATGCAGGCCTTTCAGAAATGGCGTTGTACTTCATCGGTGGTATCATCAAGCACGCTCGTGCATTGAATGCAATCACAAACCCATCTACAAACTCATACAAGCGTTTGGTTCCTCACTTCGAAGCACCAATTATGCTTGCTTACTCAGCGCGTAACCGTTCTGCGTCTATCCGTATTCCATACGTTTCTAGCCCTAAAGGTAAGCGTATCGAAGCTCGTTTCCCAGACCCAATGATGAACCCGTACCTAGGTTTCGCTGCATTGTTAATGGCTGGTATCGACGGTATCCAAAACAAGATCCATCCGGGCGAAGCTGCTGATAAGAACTTGTATGATCTTCCTCCAGAAGAAGAAGCAAAAATCCCAACAGTTGCTCATAGCTTAGATATGGCTCTTGAAGCACTTCAAGCAGATCACGAATTCTTGTTAAAAGGCGGCGTGTTCACTAAAGAAATGCTTGATGCATACATCGAACTTAAAACTGAAGATGTACGTCGTCTTAACACGACTACTCACCCAGTTGAATTCGATATGTACTACAGCTTGTAATACGTATTTCATAAAAAAGCCTGCATATGCAGGCTTTTTTATTGCTTAGAATGTTGATTGAATTCTCTACGTTTTTTATCAAAAAATTGGAGTAAACTAGGTGCGAGTTTTCATGTGAGCAGATTATGCGTAAACGGCAACCAGTACTTAAACAGGAAAAGACTTTAAATCCTGAGTTGAAAACATGGTTGTATGCGTCTGGTTCTCTGACTCAACAATTAACTGAGCTTGGTGGTGGCCAGTTCAGTGTAAAACCCTTTAAAGAACACTTTCAGCGATTAACTTTTGCAGATAGTCAATGGATGAATATGTCTCATGCTCATACTTCGTGGGTAAGGGAGACCTATTTATATGGCTGTGAAGCAGAGCCGTGGGTGAAAGCAAAAAGTATTTTTCCAATTCAAAGCTTACAAAAAAAAGCCCGTATATTTCAGCATATTGGTTCTAAACCGATTGGCTTTTTTCTATTTCAAAGAACAACTCCGCTTTGTGACCGCCGTGTCATTCGTTTGCCAGAAGGTTGGACACGACAAAGTTGCTATACTTGGCATGGATGTAAATTTATCGTCCAAGAAACATTCTTACCGGCTTTTGAAGCTTTTTTAAATCAGCAGCACGACAAGGAATTACTATGACGACTGCAACAGGCACAACATGGCGTCAGCGTTTAGAAGCTTATTATTATCTCTGTCGATTTGATAAGCCAATTGGTACTGAACTGGTATTTTGGCCAACCATGTGGGCGCTTTGGGTTGCATCAAAAGGAATACCAGATCTAGGTATTCTATTTGTCATGATTTTAGGCGTGATTTTTATGCGTGCTGCAGGATGTGCCATTAATGACTTTGCAGATCGTAAAGTAGATGCTTATGTTGAGCGCACTAAAACACGTCCTTTGGCAACTGGCGTGATTCGTGCGAGAGAAGCTGTATATGTGTTCTTGGTACTTGTTTTAGCAAGCGCATGCCTATTATTCTTTTTACCCATCGAAACCTTTTATTGGTCATTTGGAGCACTATTTTTAGCGTTTATTTATCCATTTATGAAACGCTATACCAATTTGCCACAAGTATTTTTAGGCGCAGCATTTTCATGGTCAATTCCTATGGCCTTTACGGCGGTAGGTAAAACTCCAGATTTGACTTGCTGGCTTCTCTATTTTGGTAATTTGGCTTGGACTGTAGCTTATGATACTCAATATGCAATTACAGATCGTGAGTATGATTTAAAGATTGGTGTGAAATCTACAGCTATTCTTTTTGGCCGATATGACATCCAGATTATTGCACTTTTACAGGCATCCAGTCTTGTTTTGATTGGTGCAGCATTATATTTAGAAAACATCTTATTCCCATGGGCAATCATTGCTTTGGTTGTAGTGGCATTCGATTTTGTATATCAAACAATTAAAACCAAAGACCGCAACCCTCAAGTCTGCTTTTGGGCATTCCGTCACAATCGTTGGGTTGGATTAATCATTTTTCTTGGAATATTTTTAAATTTCATATAGTAAAAATGACCGTGAGGTTGAAAAGTGTTCTATGCAGAGCACTTTTTTTATGTCTTAATATTTGTGCATAAAAAAATATGCGGAATAAATAACACATAAAAAGGATATTCTATGAAACGGTCAAACATTGCTTTAGCTATAACATTATCAATTTCAGCACTATTTCTTACAGCGTGTAATGACGATGATGATGACTATATTGGTGTTAATCCCGATAAAACTTATGTTTCTGAAAAAGCCTATTCTAAAGATACTTTAAGTGGTGCTTCATCTATAAAAGTGATGACATATAATATGGTCAATGTACAAGGGAAAACAGCTGAAGCAACTGCTTTGGTAATGTTCCCTAAAGTTGCTCAACCGAAAGATGGTTATCGCGTAGTGGTATGGGAGCACGGCACAGTAGGTGTAGGGGATAGTTGTGCACCAAGCAACAATACGATTAATCCACGCTTTAAAATTTTAGCCGATACATTATTGGCAGCTGGATATGTGATTGTGGCACCAGATTATGAAGGTCTTGGTACAAAAGGAATCCATCCATATCTTAATTTAGCTAGTGAAGCTAAATCTGCATTAGCAGCTGTTAAAGCAGCAAAAGATCATTATGGTTCTCAGTTAAATGGCGATTGGATGTCTGTCGGTCAGTCACAAGGAGGTCAGGCATCTATAGGTACTGCTGAATATGCAAATACAGATATCACATATAAAGGTGCAGTTGCAGGTGCGCCTGCATCGAGCTTGGGAACGATTATTCTTGATGTGGCACCAAATGCACTAGCATTAATTGAGCAGCAAGAAATAGCAGGTAATGTAGCTTTAGATAAACGAGTATCTGTTGACTCTTATGCTACCTTGCTAGCTTATGCCGCTTTAACTGGTGTAGGTATTAAAGCCTATGAACCACGGTTTGAATATAGAGATATATTTCAAACAAGAACGAAGTCTTTAGCTGAGTTTGCGGAAGGAAGTACAGGAGAAAATGGTCTGTGTTTAGATAGCACTGATCCGAGTCTTAGTCTAATTAATAAATTTAAAGAAGATATTATTAAATTTATGACAGATAACCCAGATAAGAAAGTTATGGATTATCCTGGGCTTGATGTTAATAATTTTAGGTCAAATGAGACAGTTCAGAAATTTTTACTCGCAAGTCAGCCTGGTACAAAACGTTTAGATAAACCTATATATATTGCTCAAGGTAAAAATGATACTAATGTCCCTTATCCAATTACTCAAATGATGGTGGCTGGATTGGTAACCTTAGGGTCACCTAACATTAAACTAGATCTGGTAGAGAATGCGACACATACTCAAGCAATTGTTTGTAAAAATGCTGATATCTATCGATTTATTCAAACTAATATGCCAGCTAAGACAAATGTGGTTGTAGACCCATCGATAATTGATGCTAGTGGAAAACCAGAATGTACTGGAGTAGCACAATAATTTTTGTATTTAAAATATTAAAGTTAAAAGGGTCCTAAAGAGGGCCCTTTTTTTGTTATATTGTTACGCATTCTGAAATCGATACCGTTTGAGTCACTTATGAGCCAGCAATCTGTTGAAAAAAAATCTGTTCCTTGGTTATTAATGGGATTAGGTTTACTTATTCCTTTTCTGATTATTGGAATACTTTTTTTGGCTGCAAAAAGTGATGCTCAGAATAAGAAACAATATGAACAGCAGCGTTTAGAAATGGAAAAAAGAATAGCTGAGAAAGAAGCTGCCAATTCTGACAAGAAATAACAGTAGTTTTTAATAAATATCTTTTTGTAGCTGGCGTACACTCGGGATGTTTGTATAGCGTCTTACGATATAACCTGCCTCTATGAGCATTTGATCACGAAGACGATCTTCTTCTACTTTCTCAAGGTGAGTAGGGTCATCTAGCTCAATAATGGCTATTACTTCCATGTTTTCATCAAGCAAAACAAAATCAGTGACTTTACGGTTGAACTGACTACGAATCTTATAATCATTACTGGTTATTAATGCGCTAAAAGCCACTTGTGCTAGAACATGATAACTTGGGAAACTCTGTTTTAAGCGTATAAACATTTGAGTTTCAAAATTAGTAATAACAGGACGGGCAAAGAACTTTTGTTTTGGAAATAAATAAGGACGTAAACAAACAAGAAGAAAAATACAGGTGCTTAAGCAACCTAAAATAATAAAAAATAAGTGACTCGATTCAAACATGTGAAGACATCATACAAATAAAAACCCACTCATAAGGAGTGGGTTTTTAAGAATCTTGGCTCTCCCACCTGGGCTCGAACCAGGGACCTGCGGATTAACAGTCCGTCGCTCTACCGACTGAGCTATGGGAGAATCTGGAAAGGGATTTTAGGCAGGAAAGGGGGCGAGGTCAAGGGTTAATAATGGAATTAGTGAAAATATCTAACTGATTGGTTTAAAAATATTCGAAACATTGATTTTATTCAAAATAATAGAAAAATATTAAATGATTAGAAAAGAAAAAGCCCACAATGAATGTGGGCTTTTAGAATCTTGGCTCTCCCACCTGGGCTCGAACCAGGGACCTGCGGATTAACAGTCCGTCGCTCTACCGACTGAGCTATGGGAGATTAGTAGATGGCTCTCCAACCTGGGCTCGAACCAGGGACCTGCGGATTAACAGTCCGTCGCTCTACCGACTGAGCTATTGGAGAATCTGATGCGCATTTTATGGATGAAATCTAAAAGCGTCAATAAGAATATTAAAGAAAATGAATCGTTTGCTTGATTAATATGCTTTTGTTGTACTAAAAATAAAAAAACCACCCAAAACAGGGTGGTTTTTTATAAAGAAATAAAATTATTTCTCTACACCAGCTGGTTGGCCTGCAAGTTTTGCATTTGCATAGTCCCAGTTCACAAGGTTTTCTAAGAAAGTTGCGATGTATTTAGGACGTAAGTTACGGAAATCGATGTAGTAAGCATGTTCCCATACGTCAATTGTTAATACAGCAATTTGACCATGTGCAAGTGGAGTGTCTGCATTAGAAGTTTTAGTAATAGAAAGTTTACCGTTTACTTCATCAGCAACTAACCAAGCCCAACCTGAACCGAATTGAGTTGTTGCAGCAGCAGTAAATTCTTCTGCAAATTTTTCGTAGCTACCAAAAGCTTCGTCAATTTTAGCAGCGATTGCGCCAGTAGGCTTACCACCACCGTTTGGCTTCATGCTGTTCCAGTAGAAAGTGTGGTTCCAAACTTGAGCAGCATTGTTGAAAATACCAGCTTTAGATGCATCACCAGCAGTTGCTTTAATGATTTCTTCTAAAGTTTTACCTTCAAGGTCAGTACCTTTGATTAAGTTGTTTAAGTTAACAACATAGGTATTGTGGTGTTTATCGTGATGGTATTCTAAAGTTTCTTTACTGATATGTGGCGCTAAATCATCATAGCCATATGGAAGTGCAGGTAAAGTAATGGTTGTCATGTTCCTATTCCTTGCATTTGCTGGGTTATACAATTAAGTGGCTCTATTGTAAATGATTCTGGATGCAATAGGGCAGCCTTTTAAAGAACTATACACAATAAAGATCTAATTAATACGCATAACACAGATTGAAAAAAAGACTTAATTAAATCGGATTATTCAATTCAAAATATTCACTTTCAACTGAGAACTGTTTTGAGATCGCTTCTGCCAAACGTTGAACCCCATAACGTTCGGTTGCATGGTGACCACAAGCAAAATAATGAACACCTAACTCTTTTGCTTCATAAAAAGTTCGCTCACTGACTTCACCTGAGATATAAGCATCACAATTTTGCAAAGCCGCTTTAGCAATAAAATCCTGAGCCCCACCTGTACAGAAGCCCACTTTTTGAATGCTTTGTTTTTCTGCTGGCAAATGAATCACCTTAAAATCAAAACTGTTTTGTAGTTTTGCTTTAAATTCATCAACAGAAAGCGCTTGCTCTAAATAACCAATATTACCAATCGGATGTTTCTCGGTTAAATCGAGTGGTTCTAAATTCTTCAAGTTTAGTTTTTCTGCAATGGCTACATTGTTGCCCAGAGTTGAGTGTGCATCTAAAGGTAGGTGGTAAGCGACTAATGAAATATTATTTTGGATGAGTTTCTTAATGCGGTTGCCGCGCATTCCTGTAATTGGGTACGGTTCGCCTTTCCAAAAGTAACCATGGTGTACGAGTAATAAATCTGCATTTTGAGCAATTGCTGCATCAATAGCATCTTCGGAAGCAGTAACCGCACAAACGATACGCTTTACTTCAGTTGAACCTTCAATTTGCAGGCCATTAGGTGCGTAATCTTTAAATTCTGCCGTTTTTAAGGTTTGGTCGCACCACTGAATAATTTCATGCAAATTCGCCATGATATTTCCTGAATTGAGTAGTAAATAATTGCTAAATCTATAGAAACATATTTTGCTGTGTAACTAAAGCTAGACAAATCTTTTTTGACTTTTTTATGTATATCGAAATATTTAATTTAAAATGCTTAACTGAAAAGTCTTTTTGTTCAATATATTAATTTAATTAAAAACTTCTTTGCGTAGAGGATATGAACGTGCGCCGCACCTTTACATGGTTACCTTGGGTGTTACTTATTATTGTAATTGCCAGTTTTATTGCATGGCAAAAATACCATCAGCCGAAACCAACTGTTGCAGTTGATGGGGTGCAAATGCCTGCCGAGAAAGTTGAACCATTGGTTGATACTTCACGAACGGGTGGGGTGGTATCTTATAGCGCTGCGGTAAAAGTTGCAGCACCAGCAGTTGTTAATATTTTTACAACCCAGAAAGTTAAACAAAATCATCCATTATTAAGTGATCCGGTCTTCCGCGAATTTTTTGGCAATCAGGTTCCTGAACAACAACAGCAAAATGAAAATAGCTTAGGCTCTGGGGTTATTGTACGAGCTGACGGTTATATTCTTACGAATAATCATGTAATTGCTCAAGCTGATCAAATTGTAGTGGCATTACATGACGGGCGTCGTGCAGAAGCAACGATTGTTGGAACAGACCCTGATACTGATTTAGCTGTAATTAAAATCGATTTAGATAAATTACCTGTGTTGCCATTTAAACTAAGTGGTAATGAAGTAGGTGATGTTGTCTTGGCAATTGGTAACCCATTTGGCGTTGGACAAACGGTAACTCAGGGTATTATTTCGGCGACTGAACGCTCTGATTTAGGCATCAATACCTATGAAGACTTTATTCAAACGGATGCTGCAATTAACCCAGGAAACTCTGGTGGAGCATTAATTGATGTTGCTGGGAATTTAATTGGTGTAAATACGGCTATTTTCTCTCAGTCAGGTGGTTCTTTAGGCATTGGTTTTGCAATTCCTGCTAAAGTTTGCCAGCAAGTTTTAAACTCAATTCTAAAAGATGGCCGTGTCGTCCGTGGATGGTTAGGTATTAGTTTAGTGCCACCTACACAAGAAGATGTATTAGCACCAAAACAGCAAATTGGAGTTGTAGTTGCAGATGTCTTGAAAAATGGTCCAGCTGCATCAGCAGGTATCAAGATTGGTGATAAAATTATTCAGGTTAATAATGAAAAAATCACTTCGGCATCTCATTTGATCAATTATGTGGCATTACAAGCGCCTAATAGCGAAATTAATGTCATGGTTGAGCGAGATGGGAAGGAACAAAACTTTGTGGTAACAGTTGGCGAAAGAAAAAACCAAAATACTCAATCACAATTTATACCACTGCCTAAACAGTAAAAATAAAAAAGCCTCATTATGAGGCTTTTTTATTGGATTGAATTAAGAATGAGAGGGTGCTTGATGTTGATGTTTGAACTCAGTTAAAGCATCAATACGATATTGAATTAACATTTCGCCAATTTCAGCACCCTTAATGTTCTCTGGTAAATCCTGAACCTTAATAGAGCGAACGATTTGCATCGCATCTAACATGTACTGAGCTTGAGGGTAAGGCCGATCTTCTAAACCTAATCTTCCTTTAGCATCACATTCACATGCCTGTACAAAAGCTTCCACTCTCTCAGGACGGCGTAATACATCTAGGCGCTGTAATAGACGCCATACAGTTCCAGGTTTTAACGACATAATCTGATGACATTTTAGATGTTCTTTACATACTGATAAGGCCAACTGTCGAGTTTGAGTTGGAACTTTTAAACGTTCACATAGCTCAGTAACGGGTTTCACTCCACGTTCTTCATGCATGATGTGGCGAGGAAGTTCGTTAGCTGGAGTTAATGCTTTACCCAAATCATGTACTAACACAGCAAATCGAACATCAAGCGAATAATTCGATTTACAAGCTTGCTGTAATGACATTAAGGTATGTATGCCGCAGTCAACTTCTGGATGATATTCAGGGCGCTGTGGTACACCAAACAATGCGTCAATTTCAGGAAAAAGATGTTTTAACGCCCCACAGTCACGTAATGTTTGAAAATAAACATCTGCGTGATCTTCTAAAAGTGCACGTGAAGTCTCTTTCCATACGCGTTCTGGTGTTAAGGCATCAAGCTCACCTGAGTCAGCCATGGTTTGCATAAGCTGCATTGTCTCGGGCGCAATTTGAAAACCATATGAAAAATAGCGAGCCGCAAAGCGTGCAACACGTAAAACACGTAAAGGATCTTCAGCAAAAGCTTCTGAAACATGACGTAAAGTTTTATTTTCTAAATCGGTTTGACCGCCATATGGGTCATATAGTTTGCCATCTTGATCCATTGCTATGGCGTTGATGGTTAAATCACGGCGAATTAAATCTTCTTCTAAACTTACTGTAGTATCGGTAAAAAATTGGAAGCCGTGGTAGCCTTTACCAGATTTTCTTTCAGTACGTGCAAGTGCATATTCTTCTTTCGTTTCGGGATGAAGAAACACAGGGAAATCTTTGCCTACAGGTTGAAAACCTTGGGCGAGCATGTGTTCCGGCGTTGCACCGACCACAACATAATCTTTTTCTTGATAGGGATGCCCAAGTAAAAAATCACGGACAGCACCGCCTACTAAATACACTTGCATGAAAAAACCTCTATTCTTCAAGCAATCATGCTACAGAATAGAGGTTTTCTCAAGTCATTAGAGATGCTTTTCGTAAAAAGCAGTTTCTAAATTACTTTTCTTGTTGTTGGATTTCAGCCACAGTTAAAGCAGTCATATTGATAAGACGACGAGTAGTTGCTGTCGGTGTCAAAATATGAACAGGTTTTGCTGCGCCAAGCAAAATTGGACCAATCGTAACGTTGTTACCAGAAGTCGCTTTCAATAAGTTAAATGAAATATTGGCTGCATCTAGGTTTGGCATAATGAGCAAGTTTGCAGAACCTTTGAAACGTGAACCAGGGAATGCAAATTGACGAATATTTTCATCTAATGCTGCATCACCGTGCATTTCACCTTCAACTTCAAGCTCAGGAGCTTGCTCAGATAAAATACGATAAACTTCACGCATTTTTTGAGCACTTGAATCAGTTTGGTCACTACCAAAACTTGAATGAGAAAGTAGGGCTACACGTGGAGTAATACCAAAACGACGTACTTCTTCAGCCGCTAAAATAGTCATTTCAGCAAGTTGTTCAGCAGTCGGATTTGTATTTACGTAGGTATCAGCAATAAACAAATTACGATCTTCAAGCATTAATGCATTTAAGGTGAAGAAGTTATTCATACCTTCTTTAAGACCAATCACATTGCGTACAAAGTCAAGGTGAATGTTATAGCTACTGTAAGTACCACATAACATACCATCTGCTTTACCGAATTTAACCAGTAGAGATGCAATTAACGTTGAACGGCGGCGAGCTTCACGTTGAGCATATTCAACAGTGATGCCTTTGCGTTGCATTGTTTGATAGTAATCTTTCCAAAACTCTTCATACATCGGGTTTTGTTCTTGATCTACGATCTCAATATTTACGCCGTGTTGTAAACGTAGGCCTAATTTTTTGATGTTAGCTTCAATGACTGCTGTACGACCTACTAAAATTGGTTTAGCTAAATCTTCATCAACTGCGATTTGTACGGCACGTAATACGCGTTCATCTTCACCTTCAGCATATGCAATACGTTTAGGATCAGTTTTTGCTTGAGCAAAAATCGGTTTCATCAAGAATGCAGAGTTATAAACAAACTCAGATAATTTTTGACGGTACGCAGAGAAATCTTCGATCGGACGAGTTGCAACACCTGAATCCATTGCAGCTTTAGCAACAGCAGGGGCAATTTCTAAAATTAAACGTTGATCAAGTGGACGTGGAATTAAATAGTCACGGCCAAATGACGCAGATTTTTCGCCATAAGTAGCTGCATCAGCTTCTACGTGTGCCATACGTGCAATTGCATGTACACATGCAATTTTCATGTCTTCATTAATCGTTGTTGCACCAACGTCAAGTGCACCACGGAAAATGTAAGGGAAACATAATGCGTTGTTTACTTGGTTTGGATAGTCAGAACGACCTGTTGCCATGATCACATCAGGACGTACCTCATGTGCATGTTCAGGTAAAATTTCTGGATCTGGGTTTGCTAAAGCAAAAATAATAGGGTTCTCAGCCATCTGTTTCACCATTTCTTTGGTGAGAATACCAGCAGCAGAAAGACCCAAGAACATATCAGCACCAGCCATTACTTCATGTAACTGAGTCGCTTTAATGTCTTGAACATAACGTTTTTTCGATTCATCCAAGCCTTCACGTGAAGTAGTGAGTAGACCGCGAGAATCGGCAACAATGATATTTTCTTTATTTACGCCTAAAGCACAGAGCAAGTCTAAACATGAAAGGGCAGCAGCACCTGCACCTGAAGCTACAATTTTGATTTCATCAATTTTCTTATTTACAAGTTGCAATGCATTGAGCAAAGCTGAACCTACAATAATACTTGTACCGTGTTGATCATCATGGAATACAGGAATTTTCATGCGTTCACGAAGTTTCTTTTCGATATAGAAACATTCTGGCGCTTTAATATCTTCGAGGTTAATACCACCGAAAGTTGGCTCAAGAGAGGCAACAATATCTACAATTTTATCGGGATCGTTTTCTGCAATTTCGATATCAAATACGTCAACACCAGCAAACT
Source organism: Acinetobacter lactucae (assembly GCF_013344765.1). Classification (GTDB taxonomy): domain Bacteria; phylum Pseudomonadota; class Gammaproteobacteria; order Pseudomonadales; family Moraxellaceae; genus Acinetobacter; species Acinetobacter lactucae_A. The sequence continues at coordinate 13,278 of NZ_JABVBF010000026.1, read as the reverse complement.
TCTTGAATAGAACCCCTTTACCTTCCATTACAGGTTTAGAAGCTAATGGGCCAATATTACCTAAACCAAGAACAGCTGTACCGTTACTGACTACGGCAACTAAGTTTCCGCGAGCTGTATATTTAGCAGCAGTTGATGGATCACGTTCAATCTCTAAACATGGCGCGGCAACTCCTGGTGAGTAGGCTAGAGCCAAATCTCGTTGGTTGACAAGTTGCTTACTTGGGGTGACGCTGATTTTCCCTGGGTTTGGATATTCATGGTAATTTAAAGCGGCCTGTTTTAAAGATTGATCGTCCATCTGAGTCTCTATTTGATACAAAAAAGCAAACTAGTCAAATTGCTCATTGAGGGAGAGGCAACTCGGCTCTTTAACTATGCTTTAATTTTTATCAATTAAGAGAATAGTAGACGAATTGCCAATAGCCCCATGGTGAGCTAAATGCTAAAGAATATAACACTACTTCTTTATTTCTCACAGTCAAAAACGCTCATTTTTGGAAAAAGCAGTATAGGTAAAAATAGATGACAGAAACAGTTAAGAACTATGTGAGTTTGTTTGTAGATAAGGAGTGATCTGCTCGGCAGGGATTGGACGACTAAAGAAATAGCCTTGTAAAAAATCACATTGTTGTTTTTGTAGATAGCTCACTTGTTCTTTTGTTTCTACACCTTCAGCAACCAGTTTAAGCCCCATACTTTTGCCCATCGCAATCATTGCATTTACGATCGCTTCTTGTTTGTGATCACCAATTTTAGAAATAAAAGCACGATCAATTTTTAAAACATCAATTGGATATTCTGTTAGATAGGCTAAAGAAGAATAACCTGTACCAAAGTCATCTAAGGCAATTGAGATATCTCGTTGTTTTATTGCATGTAATAGTGTTTTTACATTGTCCGTATTGTCTAAAAGGGCTGACTCTGTAATTTCAAGTTCGAGATCTGAACCTTGTATATTATATTTTTGCAAAATTTCATCTAAATCATTGAGTAATAAGCCTCGATGTATCTGTTGAGCGACAATATTTACAGAGACTTGAATATTGATATAACCCGCATTTTTCCATTCTTGTAGTTGCTTTCCGACTTTATCTAAAACAACCTTACCAATATCCGAAATCAGGCTACTACGTTCAGCAAAAGGTATGAACATATTAGGCATGACTAATCCTTTTTCGGGATGTTGCCAGCGAATGAGTGCTTCAAAACCGATAATGGATTGATCATGTAGACTAATTTTGGGCTGGTAATAAACCATAAATTCATCATTTTGAATGGCTTTACGTAGCTCTTGCTCTAAATCGGCAGTTTTATAGGGGTGAGTTGTTTTATTGCAATAATAGCAAATTGTATTGCCACCTAACCGTTTTGCCTCTGAAAGTGCTTGCTCTGCATGGTTATTAAGATGGTCAATTTGTCGGCCATGCTCAGGAAAGCATGCCACACCGATAGAAGCGGTAATAAAATATTCGTGATTATCAATATAAAAAGGTGCATTTAGCGCTTGCAAAATATTTTGGCAATATTGCTCAATATTTGGATGAATTGGGGAAATTTCGTAAATAATTGCGAAATCATCACTATTTAAGTAGGCGACTAAAATTGCGTTGATATTGATTAAGCGTAATCTTTGTGCGAACTGTTTAAGTAGTTCGTCACCACTATCATTATTTAAAAATTCATTGAAAGCGCGGAATCGATCGATATTTACCCGTATTAAAGCTAGATTTTTGATGTTATATGAAGGATTTACAAGATATTGGTGTAATTGATTGTAATAGTAAAGGCGATTAGGTAAGTGGGTGAGGCTATCATAATTTTTTAAATAAGATAGGTGTTGCTCTTGTCGTTTTTGTTCAGTGAGATCACGTGCAAATCCAATATAATTGGTGATTTGATTGAACTCATCTTTGACTACATTGATATGCAACCATAAATATGCGCTTTTGCCAGAATTAAACTTTTCGTCAAACTGACCCATATATTCTCCTGTCTCAAGGAGTTGCTGCTTTATTGATGTATGAAATTGTTGTTGTAATTCTTTTTGATTAATTGTAATGCTAAATAACTCTTTATTGAGAAGTTCTGCTTTAGAAAATCCGGTTAATTTTTCATAGTAAGGATTAATATCAATATAGTTTAAGTGTTCATCTAAAATAAAAATTCCTTCAGCAGCTTGCTCAAGCACAATTGCAGATAGTCTTAGATGTTCTTGATCTTTTTTCTCTTGATGTATATCTCGGGTCATTCCAACCATGCGAAGCGCTTTTTGTGTTTCAGGATCTCTCGTAATGACGCGACCTACATCATGAATCCATCGCCAAGAACCATCTCGGCGTAAAATTCGAAAGTTGATATTAAAATGATCTGTAATACCTTCTAAATGTTGTTTTAAACGTTCCTCAAAAAGCTTTTTATCACTTGGATGGATACGATCTAATATTGTATTGAGATGAATAACGGCGGTCTGACTTTGCTTTTGCTGATCGAAAAACGTAATTTCTAACTTTTGATTTTCTATATCCCAATCCCAAGGTCGGATACCCGCAGTTTCATGAGCAAAAGCTAAATTGTAGTGATGGCTTTCGAGTTGCTCATTCATTTTAGTGAGATCATAAGTACGTTCACGTACTTTTTGCTCAAGTAAATGATTATTAAACTGAAGTTGGGCTTCAATATCTTTGGACTTATTCACTTCTTGTTGGAGCTGTACACATAATTCTTCAGCCCATTGAGTATGTTGGTCTGAAATTTGAACAAGCTGTTTATTTTTTAGTAATAGTTGAGAAATCTTTTGGTAATTACGTTGAGTTGCGTATGCACAAAGTACAGTTGCTATAAAGGTAAGGTTATAGGCAAAATAAAATGGTAATTCAGGAATTGGGTAGTGTGTGAATTGAAATAACAATAATGGCAAAGTACTGGGAATAAATAGGAGATAAAAGTATCGAGGTTGTTGTGTTAAAAAAGTCAGTCCAATGATGTGAGCTGACGTAATAAATAAAGCAATTAGAATATGAGCATCTGGTAAAGCAACTAACTCGGGAGGAAGATAAAAATGAATAACCGTGACATTTATTCCAATTAGAATTCCTGAGAACAAACAAATACCTTGTAAGACACGATCTGCTTTTTTTGTAAAGTTGATAGTACGATAGTGAGTTAAAATGTTTGGAGTAAATAATAAGCAGATAAAAGAAGCGATAGTCAGTCCAATCGACCAGCTAAATGGTGTTATTGAAGATGAAAAATAATAAGAAAAAATACCATATGAAATGACGCACAGTAGTATCAGGCTAAACAAATACCAGCGTATATATTGAGTTGAAAGTTTCAGCTGTTCAATTTTTGTTTGATGCTGTAGATATTCTTCCTGAAGCCCAGACATAAGATTTTTCTATCCTATTTTTTTACATATATACAGAAAGAATCTGATTTATCAGTGAAAAAGAATTTGAAAATTTTATTCATACAATAAAAGTAAATTAACTTTAAATCACGATTTAATCAATGTTCAGAGAACTTAGGTGGATAAAAATCGATAATTTAAAATAGATAAGGCAACAACAGGGGCAGTTTCTGTACGTAAAACACGGTCACCAATGCACCAGTTCATAAAACCAGCTTGATTGGCTTGGGTAATTTCATTTTCACTTAGCCCACCTTCTGGACCAATCAATAAGGCAAGTTCAGGTTGTATTCCTGCCAATACATCTTTTTGTTCTTTTTCTGGTGCTAAAACAAATTTAGATTGAGGAAGTTCAGGTGAACTTAACCATTCATGTAATGAAATAGGTGCTAATACTTCTGGGACTAAGTTCAAGCCACATTGTTCACATGCTGCAATTGCAACAGCTTGCCAGTGATCTAATTTTTTTTGATCTCGATCGTATTTTAAGCGCATTTCACAACGCTCACTGGTCAGTAATTGAATTTTGCTTACCCCCAGTTCGGTTGCTTTCTGAATGGCATAATCCATTCGATCGCCTTTACTCATGACTTGCCCCAAGATAGCTTTAAAAGGAGCATTACGGTTTGCAGGCTTAAAATTCTCAATTGTGACAAAGGCATTTTTTTTATTAATTTCGGTTAACGTTGCGAGATATTCGCCACCTTGTCCATTAAATAGAGTTGCTTGTTCTTGTAGTTGTGCACGTAAAACACGCACCCAATGATGGAATACTGATTCTGTCAGTTGAATTGTTGAGCCAACTGTAAGTTCAGTTTCGATAAAAAAACGGTTCATTGGGTACGCCTTACAAAATTAATTTAAACCAAGATCAACCACGAGTTGACGAGTTGGCTCGATTTGATTCATTGAATAGAAGTGTAAACTTGGTGCGCCACCTGTGATGAGGCGTTCACATAACTTAACAACAACTTCATGACCGAAAGCTTTAATACTTTCGCTGTCATCGCCATAGGCTTGTAACTGCTTACGAATCCAGCGAGGAATTTCAGCACCCGTACCATCTGCAAAACGAATTAAGTTGCTTGCATTGGTAATTGGCATGATTCCTGGAGCCACTGGAATGTTAATTCCCGCATTTTCCAAGCGCTCTATAAAATAAAAGTACGAATCTGGATTAAAGAAGAATTGAGTAATTCCTGCATTAGCACCAGCTTGTACTTTTTCAATAAAACGTTGAATATCTGAATCAAGGTTTTCAGCTTGAGGATGCATTTCTGGATAAGCTGCAACTTCAATATGAAAATGATCACCTGAGTGCTCACGAATAAAGCGTACTAAATCTTGAGCATAAGGAAGCTCGCCAAGTCCAACCTGACCAGATGGTAAGTCACCGCGTAAAGCGACAATACGGTTAATGCCTTGAGCTTTATATAAATCCAGTAACTCAGCAATACGCGCTTTATCATCACCAATGCAAGAAAGGTGAGGTGCAACTGGCGTACCTTTACCGTTGAAATCTTCAATAGCAGCAAGAGTACGTTCGCGAGTAGAACCACCAGCCCCATAAGTAATTGAGAAAAACTCAGGGTTTAATAGTTGTAATTCTTGGTGAACAATACGAAGTTTTTCAGCACCTGCATCAGTTTTTGGCGGGAAAAACTCAAAAGAAATAGGTGTACGTTTAGTCATGTCAAATCCTTGTAAACAGCGAAACATTTTTAGAAAAAAGGGCAGTCGGTTCACCGTCTGCCCTTAAATTCTTAGTATTTGTAAGCGTCAGACTTGAATGGTCCCTCAACAGCAACACCTAAGTAATCGGCTTGTTCTTGAGTTAACTGAGTAAGTACACCACCGAAACCTGCAACCATTGCAGCAGCAACTTCTTCGTCAAGTTTCTTAGGAAGAACTTCTACGCGAATTTTTGCAGCTTTTTCATTTGCAGGAAGGTCAGCAAATTTCTCTTGGAATAAGTGAATTTGACCTAAGACTTGGTTAGCAAAAGAACCGTCCATCACACGTGATGGGTGACCAGTTGCATTACCAAGGTTTACAAGGCGGCCTTCAGAAAGAAGGATAAGGTAGTTGTTTTCATCTTCTGAACGATAAACTTGGTGAACTTGTGGCTTAACTTCAACCCACTTATAACCACGTAAGTAAGCAGTATCAATTTCAGTGTCGAAGTGACCGATGTTACATACAACTGCACCAGCTTTTAAGCTATCTAACATTGCAGCATCACATACGTGGTAGTTACCAGTAGTGGTTACAACAAGGTCAGTGTTGCCAAGTAAGTCGTGGTTAATATCTTCTTTTTTGCCTGTTTGTACGCCGTTTTTGTATGGAGATACAACTTCATAGCCGTCCATACATGCTTGCATTGCACAAATTGGGTCAACTTCAGTTACACGAACGATCATGCCTTCTTGACGTAAAGATTGAGCAGAACCTTTACCCACGTCACCATAACCAACTACAAGCGCACGGCGGCCAGACAAAAGCATGTCAGTTGCACGTTTGATTGCGTCATTTAATGAGTGACGGCAACCGTATTTGTTGTCGTTTTTAGATTTAGTAACTGAGTCATTTACGTTGATTGCAGGAACTTTCAAGGAACCGTCTTTCCACATTTCGATAAGACGTTGAACACCTGTAGTAGTTTCTTCAGTAATACCGTGAATGCGTTCTAAAAGAGCAGGATATTTTTCATGAACAAGAGCAGTTAAATCACCGCCATCATCCAAGATCATGTTAGCATCCCAAGGCTGACCATTAACATTGATCTGTTGTTCTAAACACCATACATATTCCTCTTCAGTTTCGCCTTTCCAAGCAAAAACAGGAATACCGCGAGCAGCAATTGCAGCAGCAGCGTGATCTTGGGTTGAGAAAATGTTACATGATGTCCAGCGTACTTCAGCACCTAATTCAACAAGCGTTTCAATAAGAACCGCTGTTTGAATGGTCATGTGAATACAACCAAGAATTTTTGCGCCAGCAAGTGGTTTTGAAGCTGCATAGCGCTTACGTAAGCCGATCAAAGCTGGCATTTCTGCTTCAGCAAGTTTGATTTCTTTACGACCGTAGTCAGCAAGTGAGATGTCAGCAACTTTGTAATCTGTAAATGAAGCATTAACCGCGTTCATCAGGATCTCCTAGGGAAAAAATAGTATGGATCGTTCTGTTCGCGGATGCCGTTGTTGGTTAAAACGAGTGTTTAACCGATTGTCGAGCCTGGCAAATTGATCTTTAGTGCCGATCATTTGTCGCAGCATCCCTCGACTAGCGAAACATTGTACTTGGAAAAGCTTTTAGTGCCAATCCAGTTTTGTTTATTATCTGCCTAATTATCCTTATAGATTCAATTTATGGCAGTAAATATTCCCCACGCTATAGCAAACCTCGAAGCAAACTGTGGTGTTTTTGCGGTTTGGATGGTGCTTCAACATCATGGGGTACAAATTGATGTTGCTGAGCTGATTAAAGTTTGCCGACACGATGAAGGGGGCACTTATACAATTGCTTTAGCCGTTGCTTTAAAGAAATTAGGATTTGAAGTGTCATTTCATTCAGATGAAGATCCTCATATTAGCCAAAGTGAACGCATGAGCTATAAAGAAGCAAAGGTATTAAAAATACCAACTGCTCCAGCACTGAGCTATCGAGATATTCAAGCTGCGATTCAAAACGGAAAAATGGTGATTGTCTATTACGATACTTTAGAAGGCGTTGGAAATCAGTCGCTCATTTATTCTATTGACCAAACAGAAATCTGCTTTTTTGATAGTTTTGAACCGATGTCTGCGGCTCTTTTTGAAAAGCAACGTCAAGTAGAGGGCATTTGTCGTCAGGCTATCGTGATTGATGATCGTAATTTTCAGATGCAGTCAACCAAAGTGAATTAGATAGAAAAGAGCCAGTAGAGTGCTGGCTCATATTGAAGTTAGTTTTGTTGATATTCTTGAATCACTTCTAAAGCAGCACGAAAAGCTTCTTGTGTCGCAGGCGCACCGCAATATGGCAGGCTATGCAATAAAGTTTCTTGGATCTCTTCAACTGTACAACCATTGTTGAGCGCGCCACGAACATGGCCTTTAAGTTCTGTAGGGGATTTAAGTGCAGTTAACATTGCTAAAGTAATTAATGAACGATATTTACGCGGTAGCACACCTTCACGTTGCCAAGTAGAACCCCATGCATGTTCATTAATCCAGTCTTGCAATGGCTGAGTAAATGGTACGGTATTCTCTTGGGCTCGCTTTACAAAAGATTCACCCATCACTTCTGTGCGAACTTTTAATCCATTTTCGTAATCTTGCTTAGACATTGATTTCTCCTAAAAATAAAAGCGTCGATTGACGCTTTTATGGCTGTTTATTAATTAATGCGAATCAAAAATGATTGCAATAGTGAATTAGTGGAGGCATCAGTCACTAAATTTGATGAGGGTTCGATAAAGGAAGATCTTTATTTAAATCTTCATCAAACACATCTGTAAGCATGCTATCGAATCGAATTGCGTTGTATCGCAATAATTGTTGAGCTTCACTTTCAGAAATAAAACCTTCTTTTATTGCTTGTTCAATATTTTCTTCAAAAGTAAGTCCTGTAAATTTACCTTTGGATTCAGCCTTTTTAAACTTATCCCAAAGCGGTTCAAGCGTTCGTAGAATTTGGAAGGTATGTTCTAAACGTCCAGTTACATCATCGGCTTTGGTTGAGTAAAATACATGATGTTTAAGTTGTTCTCTGAAAGGATGCTCTTGCATCATGAGTTCAGCGACTTGTTGTTTTAACTCATCATCTGGTTTTGAAATGACACGACCAAAAGGGAAGCAGATCCATTTTACCAATGCTGCAGGAAGTTTAGCCGGGAAGTTTTCAAATAATCCCCAAAATGCTTCCTGAATATTCAAGAAAGCTTTTTGTAGTGCTAATTTAGCGTGAAGTTGTTCGGCTTCAGTTTTTTGTCCAGCTTCATAAAATTTTAAAATCGCAGTAGAAATAAAAAGGTGCGCGTGAATGTCAGCCAAGCGACCTGATAACATTTCTTTGCGCTTTAAATCTCCTGCAAGTAAACCAAGAGACATATCCGAAACAAGTGCGAAGTTGGCACTAAAACGATTAATCGTTTTATAGTAACTTGCGGTGAATTGATCTGCTGACTGAGGCGCATCGCTTGAGCCACCTGTCCAACCGTAAGCAAACGATCTAGCACCGCGGTTAAAGGTATAGGCTAAATGTTTAAATAGTAAATCATCGAATTTTTTGACTGAATTATTCTTATCTTCAGATTGAAGGAGTTGTAACTCTTCAAATAGATAAGGATGACAACGCATTGAGCCTTGACCAAAAATCATCAATGAACGGGTCAAAATATTTGCACCTTCGACCGTAATTGCAATTGGAATTGCTTGATAGGTCAGGGCAAGGAAATTACGTGGCCCAAGTTGAATTGCACGTCCGCCAGCAATGTCCATTCCGTGATTGACGACTTTACGCATCGTTTCAGTTGCATAATATTTTGCCATGGCCGTCATCACGGCAGGGGTTCCACCTTGGTTTAGGCCACATGTCACTAAATAACGGAATGCTTCAAGCATGTAGGCATCGCTGGCAATTTCACTGGTTGCTTCTTGTACGCCTTCAAACTTTCCTACTGAAATATTAAATTGCTGGCGAATTTTCGCAAAAGCCCCAACGGTTAAATAGCTCATTTCACCTGCTGCTGTTGCTAGAGCTGGAAGAGAAATACCACGGCCAACGCCCAAGCATTCCATGAGCATTCGCCAGCCTTTACCAGCATTTTCTTGTCCGCCAATAATCCAATCAATAGGAATAAAAACATCTTCTCCTTCTACTGTTCCATTCATAAATGGAGAACCTGGATAATGACGTGCTCCTATTTTTACCCCTGCATGACTGGCAGGAATGAGGGCACAGGTAATACCGTAGTCTGTTTTACTTTTATCGCCGAGTAGGCCTTCCGGGTCATAAAGTTTAAATGCTAGACCAACAACAGTTGCAATTGGCGCAAGCGTAATCCAGCGTTTAGAGAAGTTCATGCGGAGCCCAAGAACTTGAGCACCTTCATGTTCGCCGTAACAAACAACGCCTGAATCTGGAATGGCACCAGCGTCTGAACCTGCTTCTGGGCTGGTTAAACCAAAGCATGGAATTTCTTCACCTTTGGCAAGGCCCGGTAAATATTGTTGCTTTTGAGCATCAGTACCGTAGTGCATGAGTAGCTCACCCGGCCCTAATGAGTTAGGAACCATACAACTCACAGCAGTGGTGAGCGAGCGTGAAGCAATCTTGCTCATAATTCGGCTTTGGGCAAATGAGCTAAATTCTTTGCCGCCAAAGGATTTTGGAATAATGAGACCTAAAAAACCTTTGTCTTTAATAAATTGCCAAACCTCTGGTGGAAGATCTTTTAAGTGATGATGAATTTCCCACTCATTGAGCATGCTACAAAGTAGCTCAACTTCATTATCAATAAAGCTTTGTTCTTCTTCTGACAACGTTGGGTAGGGATACTTTTCAAATTGAGACCAATCGGGTGCCCCCATAAACAATTCTTTTTCCCACCAACTGGTACCTGCCTCTAAAGCCTCTTGTTCAGTCGTGCTGATGCTCGGCATTGAGTTTGCTAACGTTTTATACGCAGGTTTAGTAATTAAATTAAAGCGTAATGGTGCAAATAAAATAATAATACTAAGGGCAATGAGGGGAATGCCTAAAATAAGAGCCCATGGCGTTAATATGAGTGCAGTAAATATTGCTACAGCAATCGTAATAACACTGCCAATCGTTCTGTTTAGATTAAAAAAGAAAATTGCCCATATTGCAAAAAGCTGAATGACAATGCTTAAAACAAAGAGTAGGAAAATCATACTTGCTCCTTGCTAGATAAGTCCTCAAGTTAGAAGTTGCGAAAAAGCGAGGAGAGATTTAAGGCTTAACTAGCTAATTTTTAATGCTGTTTGAATTTAATTTTTTATGTCGCAATTGATGTATATGCTAGAGCAGGGATATATCGTACTTTTAGGTATAAGATATTTTTAAGTGAAAGTGTAATAGGTTGTTTTATCGATTTGTCAAGAAATGTTATTGATTTTCTTATACAAATAAAAAGCCCTCTGAGGTAGAGGGCTTTCGTAGATATTTAACTTTTAAGCTTCGACGACTTGAACAGCAATTTTTTTAGCTGGATCTACTTTACGACGAACTTCTGGTACGGGTTCACCGTGGTATTGACGATCAGCAAAGTAACTTGAACGAACCATTGGTGCAGACCAGATATTTCTAAAGCCAAGTTTACGGCCGTGTTCTGCATAACGTTCGAATTCTTCTGGCGTTACAAAGCGGTCAATTGGCGCGTGTTGTTTAGAAGGCTGCAAATATTGACCAATAGTCACATAGTCAACATCGTGAGCACGCAAGTCATCAAGCAATGCAATAACTTCTTCTTCAGTTTCACCAATACCCACCATCAAACCACATTTTGTTGGAATGTCTGGGCAATATTCTTTAAACATTTTTAATAAGTTTAAAGAATGTTGATAGTCTGAACCTGGACGCATTGCTTTATAAAGGCGCGGTACAGTCTCGATGTTGTGGTTAAATACGTCTGGCGGACATTCAGTCATAATGCGTAAAGCAATATCCATACGTCCGCGGAAATCTGGTACCAAAATCTCAAGCAATGTATTTGGGCTTAGTGCACGAGCTTCTTTGATACAGTCCACAAAGTGTTGTGCACCGCCGTCAAGTAAATCATCACGGTCAACCGAAGTAATTACTGCATATTTGAGCTTAAGATTAGCAATTGTCTCTGCCATATGACGAGGTTCATCTGCATCGAGTGCATTTGGACGACCATGTGCTACATCACAGAAAGGGCAACGACGTGTACAAATATCACCCATGATCATGAATGTTGCTGTACCACCACCAAAACATTCTGGTAGGTTTGGACAAGCAGCTTCTTCACAAACGGTATGGAGTTTTTGAGCACGTAAAGTGGTTTTAATACGCTGAACTTCTTCTGGTGCCGTCATCTTGACACGAATCCAGTCAGGTTTACGCGGCACTTCAACCGTAGGTACAACTTTTACAGGAATTCTTGCGACTTTTTCTGCGCCACGAAGTTTTACACCCTGTTCAGGTTTACGGTGTTCTGACATATTTAACTTTTCCACTCGTTTATAGAGACATTGACATTGTATTATAGCGAACTTCTGTAGTTAATAGCGGAAAATAACTATTCATATAATAAATGTGGTTATTCAGAAATATAGGGTTGAGAAATACATAAATTCACCGCATATTAGCCATAATTTATTATAAAATATGGTCATTCAAGTGAGGAAGGAGCTTTCAATGCCACGTAAAAAAGAGGTCGTTAGTGGGAATTTCGTTAAATACGATGCGGTAGTTCTCGGTTCTGGACCTGCAGGTGAAGGCGCGGCAATGAAGCTTGCAAAAGCGGGTAAGCGTGTTGCAATTGTAGATGTACGTGATCAACTCGGTGGTAACTGTGCACACGTAGGGACTATTCCAAGTAAAGCATTGCGTCAAACAGTTTCTAGTATTATTCGCTACCAGCGTGATCCAATGTTTCAAAAAGTAGGTGAATGGAAACAATTCACCATGAAACAGGTGTTGCGTAATGCACATAAAGTAATTCAACAACAAGTTGATACACATACACGTTTTTACGATCGTAACAAAATCGGCGTATTTCATGGCCGTGCATATATTCAAGATAAAAATACAGTTTTAGTTTTTAGCCATGAAGGCATTAAAGAAACCATTATTTGTAAACAAATCGTGATTGCGACAGGTAGTCGTCCTTATCATCCGCAAGGTCTAGACTTTGATCACCCTCGCGTATTCGATTCAGACAAAATCCTTGATCTTGATTATTCAATTCAAAAAATTATTATTTACGGCGCGGGTGTTATTGGCTGTGAATATGCCTCAATCTTTATTGGTCTAGATCATAAAGTTGACTTGATTAATACTCAGCAAAAATTATTAAGTTATCTAGATGATGAAATTGCAGATGCTTTGTCTTATCACTTACGTGAACAAGGTGTATTGATTCGTCACAATGAACAAATGGATCACCTAGAAACGTTTGATGACCATGTTGTACTACATTTACAAAGTGGTAAAAAGATTAAAGCCGATGCGATACTTTGGTGTAATGGTCGTTCAGGTAACACAGAAGGCTTAGGTCTTGAGAACGTTGGGTTAGTACCAAATAACCGTGGTCAACTTTCAGTAAATGATCAATATCAAACTGAAGTTGAAAATATTTATGCTGCTGGTGACGTGATTGGCTGGCCATCACTTGCTTCTGCTGCTTATGACCAAGGGCGCTGTGCTGGCGCAAACATGAGTGGTGAAGACGCGAAGCCAGTACGTGATATCCCGACGGGTATCTATACCATTCCGGAAATCTCATCAATTGGTAAGAATGAACAGGAATTAACGGAAGAGAAAATTCCGTATGAAGTGGGTCAAGCTTCTTTCCGTCATTTGGCTCGTGCACAAATTACTGGTGATACAGTGGGTGAGTTAAAAATTCTTTTCCACCGCGACACTATGGAAATTTTAGGTATTCATTGTTTTGGTAATAATGCTGCCGAAATTATCCACATTGGGCAAGCAGTTATGCACAGCCCAAACAATACTTTGAAATATTTCGTTGAAACGACATTTAACTATCCAACCATGGCTGAAGCATATCGCGTAGCTGCGCTCAATGGTATGAATCGCTTATTTTGATTTTAAATAAGTTTTTAATAAAAAAGCCCGCAAACTTGCGGGCTTTTTTATTTTCATTAGACCATAGG
>NZ_JABVBF010000269.1 GCF_013344765.1 Acinetobacter lactucae | reverse complement strand
ATACAGTAGAGATAAATCATTATTTTGAACAGTAGACTATCGTAAATTTTTAATCAATAAAAAACCGCCTATTTAAAATAAGCGGCTTTTATAAAACACATAAATTATTGTGCTGTGTAGCCACCATCCATAACGACAGCTTGGCCTGTTACCCCACCAGCTTTGCTACTCGCAAGGAAAATTGCGTAGTCAGCAATTTCTTCAACAGATAGCAAACGCTTTTGAGGAACCATTGCCAAAATTACATCTTCAAGTGCGCTGTCTAAACTCACATTACGAGTTTTAGCCAAATCTGCAATTTGCCCACGAACCAATGGCGTATCTACATAACCCGGACATAAAGCATTTACTGTAATACCGTCACGTGCACATTCCAATGCCGCAACTTTTGTTAGGCCAATCACGCCATGCTTCGCGCTGTTATAACCAGCCTTTCCAGCGAAACCAATTAAGCCATTAATTGAAGCCATATTAATAATACGACCATATTTTTGAGCTTTCATGATTGGAAAAACGTGTTTAATACCAATAAATGCCCCTGTTAACATAACCTGAACTAGCTTTTGAAAAATAGCCGTTTGAAACTCTTCAATAGGTGCAACATGTTGGAAACCAGCATTATTAATTAAGATATCAACTGTACCAAAGGTCTTTTGAGTCAGCTCAATGGCTTGTTTATAAGCATCTTCATCAGTTACATCACATGGTGCAGATAATGCCTCAAAACCTTGATCTTTAAGTGAGTTCGCCGTTTCTTGACACTTTTCAGCATTCATATCAGAAATGACAACTTTGGCACCTTCTTGAGCAAATTTCTTAGCAATCTCTAAGCCGATACCACTTGCAGAACCTGTAATAAAAGCAACTTTACCGTCTAAAAGTTTCGTCATCTATTTACTCCTTAATACTTATCACGTGCTGATTTAAACAATACCTGTTACGGTAAAGACCGTAATCACCACAAATACCGCTACTGTTTTAATTACTGTAACTGCAAAAATATCTTTATAGGACTGTTTGTGGGTTAAACCTGTAACCGCAAGTAAAGTGATAACAGCGCCATTATGCGGCAGTGTATCCATACCACCTGACGCCATCGCAACCACACGGTGCATAACTTCAGGTGGAATACCAGCGGCTAAAATTGCGGCATTATATTGTTCAGCCATCGCACTTAAAGCGATACTCATACCACCAGAAGCTGAACCGGTAATACCTGCTAAAACGGTTGTCGTCACAGCGCCATTTACTAAAGGATTTGTGAAGGTACTGCTCATTGCATGGCTAATCAAAGCAAAGCCTGGTAATGACGCAATAATTGCACCGAAACCATACTCAGAAGCTGTATTCATCACTGCTAAAAGCGATCCACCAATACTGGCATTAATGCCCTCTTTAAAATTCGTCACTACACGCTGATAATCAAACAAAATTGCAGAAATAATCCCGACAATAAGTGCAAGACCCACTGCCCAGATCGCACCAGTTTTTGCAACATCTACGGTGTAATCAGCTAAACCAACAGCGGCAAAATCAAAGCCATTTGGATACCACTCTTTGATTGCTTTAGACAAATATTTGTTCATTACTGCAACAAGAATAAGGGGTACAAACGCTAAAAACTGACGAGCCGTACTTCCATTACTTTGCAAGTTCATGTCGGCTTCAATTTCTTGAGAAGCCGCATCGTCTACCCCAAAACCAGAGTAACCTTCACCAGCTTTTGCAGCTGCGCGGCGACGCCATTCTAAGTAAGCCAAACCCATGCATAGTACAAAAATCGCACCGATAATTCCTAGAAATGGCGCTGCATAAATATTGGTACCAAAGAAAGTAGTTGGAATTACGTTCTGGATTTGCGGCGTACCAGGCAAAGCATCCATGGTAAATGTAAATGCACCAAGCGCGATGGTTCCCGGAATTAAACGTTTTGGAATATTGGCTTGTCTAAAAAGTTGGTTTGCAAAGGGATAAATTGCAAATACAGCAACAAATAAACTCACACCGCTATAGGTTAAAATTGCACCTAAGAGTACAACGGTTAAAATAGCCTTTTTTGCTCCAATCCATCTTACAATGGTTCGAGCAATAGACTCAGCAATTCCTGACATTTCAACGACTTTACCGAAGATTGCTCCGAGTAAAAATACAAGAAAGTAATCTTTAATAAAGTTCACCATTTTGGGCATAAATACACCCGAATAAAACGGTAAGACATTGGCAGGGTTAATGAGTAGAACAGCAAGTAAGGCACAAATTGGTGCCATGAGAATGACTGAAAAGCCCTTGTAAGCTGTATACATTAACAGCCCGAGCGAAAGTAGAATTACAAATAATTCCCACATATATTCTTTCTCCCTAAAGA
>NZ_JABVBF010000268.1 GCF_013344765.1 Acinetobacter lactucae | reverse complement strand
ATCTTAAATTATAATAAGAGTTATGTGAAATTTATTAAAAAAAGGTAGACCAAAAAGAACCCAGCACAGAGCTGGGCAGGGGATGCTGGGAGAAGCATCCAAGAGGACAAGTGAATATGTTTTATTATCATTACTAAAAACCTTTAATCTGTAAAATAGGCTTTTTTTATAAAAACCATTCATTTTTTCAATACCGTTTATGATTTAAGCTTACTAAAATGTAATGAATATATGCTTATTAAAAGAGAAATGAAGGGTTTATTGATGAAATGCTGGTTATTAAAATGCTAGGATGAATCTAAGCCTAATTTATATAGTAGTAAAAAAATGGCAGGACATTTACGGAGTATCAGCTAAAAATGTCAGGATTACGTTCAGAGCATATTAGTAATCGACTGTTCTTTTTTATGCTGGTTATTATTTTGTCCTTATTATTCATGGCAATACCACTTATTGTGGGAAGTTATCAGGATTATATAAAAACTAGGCAAGCCTTAGCCGAAATAAAAAGTTTAAGAGCAGTAGCCGATATTGCTTATAAAATTTCTAAGGAACGTGCTCCTGCCAATAAAATGATGTCGAGTGGCCCTAATGATTTAGTAAAGAATCAGCAAGAATTAAAAAAATTTCGCTTAATTGTCGATGAGCAAATTGATACAAGCATTCTTATTTTAAAACAAGCCGGTTATGACTCATTAGCAAATGAGTTACAAACGACCTTCAAAGAAAATCTTAGACAAGCTCGACATGTAGTTGATTATTACGGTGAAACTCCCTATGGAGCCAGAACTTCCGTTCAAATGGATAACGCTATTTTAGGAATGTTTGGGGTTTGGGATAACTGTAGGGAAATACTACAAAGACTGATGTTGCAGTTAAAGAGTAAAGATAGTCGCATTTCTAATTACTTTACGCTGATTATCGTTTTGACCGATATGCGAGATCAGGCTGGACGTATGGCTTCTAATATTATTGCCCCAGTAAGTTTTAATGAAGAAATTCCAAGTAATAATCGGGCACGCTCTCTACAAACTCAGCACCAAGCTAGATATTTATGGATATTGGTTGATACTTTGCAACCTGAACAGGCAAAAACACCAGAATACCGTCGATTATATTCTCGAGTAAAATCAGAATTTATCGACAAGGGTATTCCAATTGTAGAAAAGCTATTAGAAGAAAGCCAAAAGGGCAAGCCATATTATTTAAATGGTACTCAATTGACAGAAGCAATCGTGGGTAAATTTACTACTGTGGTTGATTTACAAACATATATTCTTGATGAAAGTGTAGTCATTGCCACGCAAGAAAATGCGATTGCTCGAAACGACTTTCTTTTAACTTTATTTATTTCTTTAATTTCTTTAGCCACAGCGTTACTTACCCTCATATACGCTCAAAGAAGAGTATTTTCACCTTTAATTAAAGCGAGGACCTTAATTTTAGATTTATCGCATAGTTCTGATCATTGTACAGATGAGATGAATGTTACTGCAAAAGGTGAATTTTTTTCTTTATTTGAAGCGATAGATCGATTGCAACGTATGTTGCAACAGCGAGATGCTTTTGAATTTCAATTAAAGAATATTGCTAATACGGATCCACTCACTGGTGTGTCCAACCGTTTAGCTTTATCTGAATATTTAAAAATTGTTGAAAGTTATCCTCAAAAATTTACGCAGACCTGTTTAATGATTATAGATATTGATCGTTTTAAACAGGTGAATGATCAGTACGGCCATATCGTAGGTGACCGTGTTATTGTCAGTATCGCAGAGCAATTAAAGCAAAATATTCGAAGTTCGGATTTAATTATTCGTTATGGGGGAGATGAATTTTTAATATTGCTAGAGCAGGTACAATTTGTAGATGCTCGTCTTTTGGCAGAGAAAATTCGGATTGCGATTTCTTTAGAAGAGATTTGTTTATCTGGTTCAGATGAAAAATTGCATGTGTCTGTGAGTATTGGTTTTGCGATAGGAGCAACGAGTTGGATTGAGCTTTTAGAGAGAGCTGATCGTTCGCTATTAAGAGCTAAAGCCCGAGGGCGAAATGCAGTAGAGGGATAATTCAAACCTTTATGAACCTTGTTTTGAAAAATCAAATTATCTGTGGTTTATTAGGTATCTATTAGTTTGAAATATACTAAATTATGAATACATTAGATAAAGAACAAAGATTAAAAGAATTATTAGAAAATAATATCAAAAATGAAAAAATTGGTACGGCCATTGCGATTACTGGGTCTTGGGGCATTGGCAAAACTTTCTTTTGGAGAAAGTTTTTAGATAAACAATTATCTGATGAGCGAGTTTATAAAAAAGATAATGTATTCAATCGGAAATATGCTTATGTATCACTTTTTGG
>NZ_JABVBF010000267.1 GCF_013344765.1 Acinetobacter lactucae | reverse complement strand
ATCTGGAGCGAGTAGATCTTAATCTATTAATATATCTTGATGTACTTCTTCGTGAAAAAAATGTTACACGCGCAGCCGAACAGCTTGGGGTAACTCAGCCTGCAATGAGTAATATTTTACGTCGATTACGTAATTTATTTAATGACCCGCTTCTTATCCGTTCTTCTGAAGGGATGACCCCAACAGAACGTGCACTTGAATTACAACCTCGTATTCGTGATGCTCTTTCTGATCTTTCCATGATTTTGGAACCCCGTACCGAATTCCGCCCTTATACAAGTAATCGCGTTTTCCGCATTATGACATCTGACTATGCCGAGGCAACTTTAGTCCCTCGTCTTGTCAAAGCTTTACGCTCTGAAGCTCCAAATGTTGTACTCGACTTTCTTACGCCAAGTGATGTGTCTTATAGAGACATGGAGCAAGGCAAAGTTGATCTTGCGATTAATAGATTCAATGAAATACCGCAAAGTTTCCATCAAGTTTTAGTTTGGCGTGATAGTTTCAGCTGCATTCTTAACGACAAACACCCTGCTGTAACTCATTTAAACCTAAAAAGTTATCTAGATGCACAACACATCTGGGTTTCTAAAACAGGTATGGGCGTAGGTTTTGGTGTAAATCCAGACAAACAAGGTGGTTTAGGTTGGATTGATCAGGCTTTAGAGCGTATTGGTCAACGTCGTAAAATTTCTGTATTTACCCGTCACTACCAAATGCCAGCATTACTTGCTCAAAATGTTGACCTGATTGCCACCCTTCCAACTCGGATGGCGCGCCTACAAGCTCAAAATCCCAAACTGGTTATAAAGGATCCTCCTTTTTATATTCCAGAGTTTGAACTTAAAATGGCTTGGTGCCCGTTATTACATCATCATCCTGCTCATCGCTGGTTACGCCAACTTATTTTATTTGTTGCTCGTCAAATGATTGAAGAAGAAAACCGTGAATTTCTAACTAACAATTCACAATTTTCTCACTATTAAATAAATTTTAATTTAATTGTCGATTTTAGACATTATCTTCAAGCGCTGAGCAATCAATCTGATTACCTCAGCGCTTTTTTGTGTTAAAACATAGTCATAATAATGATGAACCTCGGGTGATTTGTGAGTCTCTTTCAAAATATCATTATCATCGCACTGCTCATCATCGCAGCAGGCTTTTTATCTTTAACTGAAATTGCACTTGCTGGTGCCAGAAAAGTAAAGTTAAAAATTCTAGCCGAAGCTGGCGAAGAACGTGCTCAACAAGTACTTGATCTACAAGAACAATCTGCTGACTTTTTTGCAGCTTCTCAAATTGGCCTAAATGCAGTTGCAATTTTAGGTGGTATTTTGGGTGAAGCTGCTTTTCGTCCCTTTTTTGTCACATTAGTTGACCGTTTCTATGAAGGCCCTTGGACAGAGACTATTGGTTTTGCCCTATCCTTCACGTTAGTAACTTCTCTATTTATTTTATTCGCCGACCTCATGCCAAAACGCTTGGCAATGATTGCACCTGAAAAAATTGCGATTAGTGTTATTAACCCAATTCAAGTTTTTATTAAGGTATGCAAACCTTTAGCTTGGGGAATTAATGCTATTGCGAATCTGTTATTCCGCTTGTTTAAAGTCAACACAACACGAGAAGACAATATTACTTTTGATGATATTTCAGCAGTCATGGATGCAGGTGCGCAAGCTGGTGTACTTCAAAAACAAGAACATCACTTTATTGAGAACGTTTTTGAACTAGAAGAGCGTACCGTACCCTCAAGTATGACAACACGCGAAAATGTTGTTTATTTTACCTTGAATGAACATGAAGACAGTATTCGTCAAAAATTAGCAGAATATCCTTATTCAAAATTTTTAGTGTGTAATGAAAATATTGATCAGGTCATTGGTTATGTTGATGCCAAAGACTTCCTGGTGCGCATTTTAAATAATCAATCCCCAACACAATTGAATGAATCAACTATTCGTACTGTCTTAATGATTCCAGACACCCTAACTCTCTCGGAATTACTCGATCGTTTCCGCTCTACAAAAGAGAAATTTGCGGTTGTCATAAATGAATATGCTCTGGTCGTAGGTGTTATCACCTTGAGTGATATTATGATTACTGTTATGGGTGACTGGGTGACACCTATTGAAGAAGAACAGCAAATCATTAAACGTGATAATAACTCTTGGTTGATTGATGGCAGCACACCAATTGATGACCTAAGACATGCTCTTGAAATTGATGAAATGCCAGATGAAGAAAACTATGAGACACTCGCAGGGTTCATGATGTATCGTCTACGCAAAATTCCACGTCCAGCAGATTTTGTAGAATTTGGTGGATATAAATTTGAAGTCGTCGATGTTGACCATTTTAAAATTGACCAACTTCTTGTAACGCGAATTTTAGAACAAACCGAATTACACTCATCAATTGATGAAGACTAAATTATAG
>NZ_JABVBF010000266.1 GCF_013344765.1 Acinetobacter lactucae | reverse complement strand
TTTAACTACTATTTTATGTAAAAGGGGGCTGGCTAAGAACTAGACGTTTGATGACAGAAAGATGAAAAAAGACTTCCTAAGCTTTGAAAAATGCGTATAATGCGCAACATCAAGTACGCGCTCATAGCTCAGCTGGATAGAGCACTTGGCTACGAACTAAGGGGTCGGGAGTTCGAATCTCTCTGAGCGCACCACTTGAAGAATTAACCGCTATATATAGCGGTTTTTTTGTGCGTATTTTTTTATCATTTCTATTTAAAGCTAAAAAATTAGCCAAATGTTTTAAAGCGACTTTCATCATCAAGAAAGGCTTTTTCACCTGCTTGGCCTTCAATTGAGCCAAATACTAATTGAGCTCTTAATTTCCATTGAGTAGGGATGTTAAAAGTAGTGTTAACTTTCTCATCGATAATTGGATTGTAGTGCTGTAAAGAGGCCCCAAGATCCTGCTCAGCCAGTACGCTCCATACTGCAAATTGTGCAATTGCTGTTGAATGTTCAGACCACACTGGGAAATTATCAGCATATAACTCAAATTGTTCTTGTAGACCTTTAATTACATCCTGATCTTCAAAAAATAAAACAGTACCTGCACCTGCTGCAAAACTTTGAATTTTTTGTTCAGTTCCAGCTAAAGCTTCAGCAGGTACAATAGTTTTTAAAACATCTAAAACAATATTCCAGAAGTTTTCATGAGACTGATTAAATAAAATTACAACGCGAGAAGATTGAGAGTTGAACGCTGATGGAATATGTTTGACTGCTTCTTGAATCAGTTCTTCAATTTCAGAAAGAGTATGCTTTAAATTTTTTCCAATCGAATAGATAGAACGGCGTTTTTTAATTAATTCTAAAAAGTTAGCTTCATTTGAAAGATGGCTCTCTTGAGTGGCTTGGATAACCACATCTTTTGAGACTGTTGCTTTTTGATTTAAGCCAAATAATTTTGCAAGAAAAGACATGAGACATTCCACTAAGAAGGTGATATCCCTATTGTAGAAATTTTAAAAAGTGAAATAAGCTCAAAAAATATGAAGCTACGTTCTATAGATGCAACGTCGCTGATCTTACAATCTAATAATAAGCACCACCTTTAAACAAAATAAAAAATCGCCTTTGATTCATTTTAAAGCTGAAATGAATGTGCTCTAATAGTTTCGATTTATTGAGTATTGATGCAGTGCAATGACTGAGCAAAAAACAGCTTTATCTTTACGTTACTATTTGAATTTAGAAGAGTCACAAGATGGATTTTCATTAGTGACGTTTGGGAAAAAGCAATTTACCCGTTTTTTAACACCTGCGATTAGTATCGCAATTATTATTTGGGGGGGGTATTTAGGCCTCTCTGGGGTTGGGCGATATTATATCGGGTTAGGTGTATTTTTTCTGGTGATGCAAGGCCTAATGCGTTACTGGCTTTTACCGATGTTATTTAAGCGTCAATTTATTCGTTACCAGTTTGGAAAGAGCGAGCAGGGCATCGACCTCTATCAAGATTATTTCGAGCTTTATGCCAATGGTCGTAAGCAAGTGATGCAATATGCAGATGTGCAAACCTTTGCTAAAGGTAAGTTGACCTACATGCTCGAACTAAAAAATAAAACTGTAATTATTGTACCGAAGCGCGCATTTGCACAGGTTTCGGATCAAACCATATTTGAAAATACATTTAAGAAATAAATTATTGGAATTATTAGCCGCAACAACAAAGGAAGCCTCATGAATACACGTCCTTCAAAAATCGTTTGCGTGGGCAGAAGTTACGCCGATCATGTCAAAGAATTAAATAATGCTATGCCTGACAAGCCGATATTATTTATTAAGCCACCGAGTAGCTTGATTGGTTTAAATGACGGTATTTCGTGGAATCCAGCGTGGGGCAGTTGTCATTTTGAGTGTGAATTAGTCTTACGTATTGACCAGCCTTTAAAAGGTGAAACCAACGCCGAAAAAGCTTTAAAAGCGATCGGAGCTGTGACTTTAGGTCTTGATTTAACAATGCGTGATTTACAGAATGATTTGAAAAGTAAAGGTTACCCATGGGAGCGCGCAAAAGCTTTTGATGGTGCTTGTGTTTTGTCAAACTGGGTTGATGTGAGCGAAATTACAGATTGGCAAGAGACCAAATTCACTTTCCATATTAATGATGAGTTACGTCAAGATGGAAATACTGCACTGTTAATGTTTAGCATTGGTGAACTGTTAACTGATATTAATCAGGTCTTTTCACTGGAACCGGGTGATGTGATTATGACAGGTTCACCTGCCGGTGTTGGACCATTACATACTGGTGATCAGTTAAAAATGACATTAAAAGGTGCAACGCAAGATTTTGTATGGGAAACTTTTGTAAAAGCATAATCCATTCCTAAATTTGCCAATAAAAAACCCTATTATTTTTTCAATAATAGGGTTTTTTATTGCCTAGATGTGGAAGACTTTTATATTAATAAATAATCTGATTTTCTATTTCCCTTCAAAAATTGTTGAAAG
>NZ_JABVBF010000265.1 GCF_013344765.1 Acinetobacter lactucae | reverse complement strand
AGTTTTTTGATAGATCTAGTAATTTAAATTATATTTTATTAGAGGCAGAATATGAAAATATCATTGATTTAGAGCGTAAGGGGAGTACTAAAAAAATGTATACTAATTTTCTATTTGACATTCTAGATGGTAAACGTGGTCTTGAAATGATTCGTGAATTTTCTCCATCATTTTAAGATGAAAATTTATTAGTTTTTATCTAATTTTTTATATTTAATCAATACCTTATAGCTGGTAATTAGAAGTTGCTAAAAGGTATCGATCTTATTTTATTATTTGCTAATAATCTTTGTTGTAAGTGTTATATATCGCCAAGCATTTGTTCCATCATTTTTTGCTCTCCAGTTGGTTGCTTTAATGGAGGTTTTCCAATTTTCTGTGCTACTTGAGCAAGAATAGTCGCCAATCCATTTAGAGTTACGAATTTGTGTAAGCACTTCAATTGTTAAACGATCGGGTGGAGGTAATGGTTGGCCATTTTTTATTGATCCAGCATTTATCATTACTGAATTATTATCACCTAAATAAGTAAATTGCCCATTTTGTCTGCGACATAGTCCTTGTAGCTTTCTATAAGGTGATGCTAATTGCTCTACCCACTGCTGATGAATAAAAATAGGGGATGAGTATGTAGATACCCGCATTTCAAAATCATTATCGATCAGGACTGGTTTTGATGAGTCATATGATTGTATATGCCATTCGTTAGTCAACATTTGGTTCACAGAGGTAGATGTACCTGTATCTAGAAATTTTGTTGTACAAGATGTCACAGTCATAACGCATAGAATTATTGGTAAATTTTTAATCTTTAACATCGTTCTAATTCTCTAATATCCTATTTTGGGATATTTTGAATTGTAACTGATATTGAGCCATGCGCTCAATACACGACCCTAGGTATCAAGACCTTATCAAGAAACTTATAGAACTTCGTGAGTCAAGGAATGTGACTCAGGTCGAGCTTGCGCGTCGTTTGAATAAACCCCAATCTTATGTTTCGAAAATTGAAATTTTAGAAAGACGTATAGATGTGATTGAATTAATAGATTGGCTAGAAGTAATGAATACAAATGTTAAAGACTTTTTGAACTTCTACGATTTCTGAATCTTGAAAAGCCTAGGTTATTCTCCTAGGCTTTTATCAGTTAATAGTTTTAGATTGACTCTAATTTATTACCTTGTTCTGTACTATTAATTCTTAATACTGGTTGTATACCATCACTTGTAAAATCATAAACTATGATATCCGGATGATTTTTATCGATCCCTTGACCTATTGCTACACATGCAGCATTTGGAGCAATGACAAGTAAGTGTACTAATGCTATTCCATAGTCGCTTTTAAGTTTTATTAAAAGTTGTTGGATTTGTGCTGTTAGAGCCTTTACATTTTTAGGATGAGGGATACTTTGGCTACCTCTGCATTGTTCTAGGTTCGTAATTTCGATAACTTGTATATTCTTTTCTTCAGCTATTTTTTTTGCTGTTTGCTGTAAAGGTTCTGCAATGGCTGTGGCATGTATACATAACACTACTTCAGATCGTTTTTCTAGATTATCTAAACCAGTAACTTCATTTAGAGGATCAATCATAGTAGTACTAGGCCATTCCCATTTTTGAGTTTCCCTTGATTTAAACATAGGAATAAACTCTCCTTTATTTCCCAATAGTGCTCCTAATCCAATTAAAGCTGGCATAGGACCAAATGCGAATATGGCAGCCTTATGATTGTGGTGTTGAGTTTGCCTTAGAATTGTATGAGCTTCTGTTTCAATACACTGTATGAAAGCTTTATTAAATAGATCAGGATGTGGCATTGAGTATTGGGGGATTAAAGCTCCATTAATTGTGTAATTTAAAGGGTATAAACTATTTGATATCTCCTTTAAATCAGGAGTAGAAGATACAGTTCCATGAACTGGCCATAAAATTGAATATACTCGAATTGGTTCAAAGGCTAGGGCATCTAGTAGTTTTTCAGCATTAGCTTTATGCAATTTTCTCATATTATTTAGGGTGAAAGCATCATATTCTGCTGCCGCTACTTTATCTATTAGGCGATGATGTTTATCACATAGTAGAAGTACATTTTCTGCGTTATTTGAAAGTGCTTCTGAAAGGAAGGGTAATCCTCTTTCTCCATTATCTGATGAGGCAATATTATGTGCGTTATAGGCGTAATTACCTTTTCGTCCTGTTAACTTATCAATATTTAAGAGTTCTCCACACCCTGTAAACATACAACGTCCATGACTATCTAACATTATTTGGTGAATGGTTTTACTCGTAAATGGATTTCCTCTTCCTGTTTTAGTTTCATTACTATAAAAAGTTGTAATGAATTTAGACTTTGCCGATTTATTATTTAGTATAACTGTCGTAAAGTCATAGCTTTCCCAAAGTGTTTGTAAAGATTCAAGATTAACAATTTCTTCATGGATTATTTTTTTGTCAGGTATAGATCGAACTTCTATTGGTTGTCTAGGTCCTAATA
>NZ_JABVBF010000264.1 GCF_013344765.1 Acinetobacter lactucae | reverse complement strand
AATGAAAAAAGAGAAGAACTTGGTAAACAAATGGTAGAAGATCTTATAGAGATTGCAAGATTGGAGCAAAGTCCAATTAAGCACTTTAAAGCTGATCAAAATGGAGTTTTTTGTGTGGTAGGAGTAGATTCTATAAGTCATGTTATTTTTAGAAAATAAGTCTCTTTTAATCAATTTTTTATATTTATTTGCTCAAAT
Organism: Acinetobacter lactucae; assembly: GCF_013344765.1. Lineage (GTDB taxonomy): Bacteria > Pseudomonadota > Gammaproteobacteria > Pseudomonadales > Moraxellaceae > Acinetobacter > Acinetobacter lactucae_A. The sequence continues at coordinate 2,431 of NZ_JABVBF010000264.1, read as the reverse complement.
CTGAGCTGAATTTGTCTATCCTACAATATACTGAATATGGCAATCACTAGCTCTTATACGTACCATATAAGTCAGGTTTCAAGGGGGCAGGTCTAACAATATAGCTAATCATACAAAGCTTGGACAGTCCAATTTAAAATTATTATTTAATCAGCTCATTTTTAATTGTTTTACCTGTTTCGATGTGAGCAATTGGGTCACGCAATCTTTTTGCATTCTTAGGACTTTTAAGTAAATGTAAAGTTTCTTCATAGGCATTGAAATCATCTAAGCTAATCAATACAGCCGTTTGCTTATTCTGTCTAGTGACAAGTACTGGGGTATGGTCATCAATAACACTATCTAGTAAATGTTCTAGATTCTTCCGTAAATCATAATAGGTAACAACCTTCATTTATACACCTAAATTAATTAAGAATATTTGTACTTAATTAATTACAGAAAAGAGGTTTCATCAAAGTCTTTGGATACTATTTAATATATAGATTTAGTAAGAATGACTAGTACATTACTGAAATATGTAGTCAGCCCAAATGAAGTATCCCTTCATTTAGGGTGAAACATACATCTTTGTTTTGCTGACTAGTTTTTTAAACCATTACACACAGACTAGTGTTCGAGAAGTATAGGAGTCTTATGTCTACTCTCTATTAAGAATAATAGCTTTTGCACCTCAATTTTGTATTGGTTACTTTTAAAACCTAATTTCAACATGAATTTTTGACAGTCTTTATTAGGACATTCAATGCTTAGAAAAGAATAACCAAACTTCTTGCCAAAGATGCACAACTCTTTGATTAATTTCGTACCAAAACCTTTTCTAGGAGTTTTAAATCCTAATCTTGCAACTATAATTGCTTTGTTTTGACTATTTTCATCGAAGTATCCTAACCTAAAGTAAAAATCATTATTAGGGTTGTGTACGGTAACTTTAATATTTACGCATTTACTTTCAGATGCAATGCCACTTATTCTTATAGATTTAGGTGCTAATCGTAGTACATTAACCATAAATTCTTTTAATAAATCTTCAAATGCAAGCATTTCATCCTTTTTTATAACAAGAGTCTCAGCATAATTTAGCATTAAAGTTTCCTTGGGTAGTAAATCTATTTAAATGAAAGGTATTTTTTGAGGAGGTGAGGAGCTAATAGATGATCTACTTTCAAATTCGTTCTTAGTTTTACTTCTTCAATGATATCTATAAGTGTTTCTGTATTCTGATGAAGTTGTGATTCCAAATCATCAATTTGTATGCGTAGATTTTTATTCGTATCAGTAAGAGCCTGTCTAGTTTTTTTATTCACATAAAGTTGTTGTTCCTTATTCTTTAGATTTAGTGGTGAAATCTGCTCAGATACATACAAAGATATAAGCTTCCTCCGTTCAGCAGAACTCAAAGTACTTAGCCCACCTGATATATACCCCTTAGCCGTTAGCCGACTATGAAGAGCCTTGTGCGAAATGGGAGATTTCTCAAAACCTTCAACCAACATAATTTGTAATTCTTGTTCGATGACTTCATCCAGTTGTTTACCACGTAACATATCAGGCTCCCTTAGACTCAATTTTTTGTTGTTCAATAGCGAAAAGTTCACTTAATGTGCTTGGTAATTTAGAGATTGCATCTCCATAATAAAAAATGGGAATAGGAGTTAAACTATTTTGCCTATTAAATGCTTTAGTTTTTAAGTCAGTTAAATAGAGTATTTTTTGACGTAAATTTTCATGCATTTCTTTATAGGATAAATCTTGGACAACAGTTTGTTCTATATGTGCAAACTCATCGTGTAATTTATTCAGAATGTATTCTAGAGCTTCTAATTCACCTTTCCGTCCAGTTAAAGCAAAGTTTCCACATTGTTCACCTGATTGACATGCAAGACGCTTAGGGCAATCGTGTACAGCGACTTCACGCATACAACCACCGAAAGGTAAAGGATGCAAACAAGCATGGCGTTGAACTAATGCGTTGGCTAATGATTGATCTTCTTTAACTAATTCATTAAATGATTCTGCGATATCTTGAAAATATTCATCAAAGAAAGATTCCTTTACATAACTCGCTACTTCATTTTTCGAGTCAAATGTTTGTAAATTCATCTTTAAATTATTTTCTAGATCCAATTTTTCTGAAAAGTACATTAATCCATCATGTTTGATAGAGTTAACTGGATAATCTTGCTTTATCTCCTGCTTATCATTTTCATAAAGTACCAATTCATGTGTTTCTAACAAACTCGCTGTGACTTTACGTTGCTTTAATGCTAGATGTTGATAATACTGATTTTGCTTAATATCTACACGTCCCATTAATATTGCTTGTAAATGTTCAGACAAACCACTCAATGCCAGGAAAGTATTAATATTATGCCGTGGTAGATGGCTTGTTAATGATGTGTGCTCTAAATCATTTTCCATTAAATTATAT
>NZ_JABVBF010000263.1 GCF_013344765.1 Acinetobacter lactucae | reverse complement strand
CACTAATCGTCCATAATGAAAATCATAATGATTTTGCAGCAGAATGTCTTGATACTTTAAATTTCAGTGAAATCAATCAATTTTTTGAATGCAAGGTTTTTGATCAAAGATTTTACATTTCAGAAATACAGAAAATTAAAGATATTAGTCGACAAAGTTTAGAATTAATTCCGAAGATAATTGATGGGGTGGAGTTATCTAGACCTGCATTACATAAAGAGTTTGAAGATAAATTAAATTTAGGCAGATTTATACAAATTACAGGTTTGTCAGGTACAGGTAAATCAGTTCTACTAAGACAAATCGCAGAGTCAAAAGCTAATAATCTACCATCTTTATTCATTAAATCAGATCAACTTACGGGAAGTAATACTTGGTTGGAATATCTATCTAGAGTTGGACTACCTAGTTTTTCAATTTCAGAGTGGCTAATAAGTTTGGAAGCCGTTGGGGGAGTTCCTATTGTCTTTATTGATGGTATAGACAGAATTAGTGAAAATAGTAAACCAATCATTGAAGAGTTAATTACTACAATTTTTAATAATCACGATTTAACCAATTGGAAAATCGTTACTACGTTAAGAGACACTGGACTTGAACCATTAAAACTATGGGTCGGTGCTCTATTGAAGAATATAGCCATCCAAACCTTAAACGTAGATCTTTTAAGTGATGATGATTGTTATACATTAGCTCAACAAATTCCTGGCATTCAGAAGCTATTATTCAGTGATAGTAAAGTCAGAGAGATCATTAGACGTCCTTTTTTTGCTAAAGTTTTAACCAGTTTAAAAGCCAATAATTTTGAACCTGAGTCAGAACTAGAATTAATAGATGCATGGTGGGAACGAGGCGGATTTAATGAAACTGGTCAATCTACTTATAATCGACAAGATTTTTTAAAAACACTTTCTGAACTTAAATCTCAAAGCCTTAGTAAGAGTGTCAAGCGTAGAGAGATTCAGCCTATTGATGTTTTAGATAGCTTGGTTGTTGACGGGATAGTTCATGTAAATTCTAAAAGTTCTACTGTTGATTTTACACATGACATATTTTATGAATGGTCATTACTTTATCTTCTTTTAGAAGAAGAACAAGACTGGTTGAATAAAATAGAAAGCTTTGGACAACCTCCTTATATAAGTAGGGTTGTAGAATTGCTTGCTCAACGAGAATTTATTGACGATCAGTGGATTAGTCATTTAGAAAACCCAAAATTTAAAGAGCTAAGATCACAATGGTTAAGAGCATGGGTGATTGGACCAATAGGATACCCAAAGTTCATTGAGTTGAGTATTGGATATACACAAGTCTTACTCGAAAATGATTTTGATATCTTTAATAAGTTATTGACATGGTTTCAAGCAGAGAAGACTAAAGCAAATCCTGTATTATTAATACAGTCTGATAAACTAGAGATGGCTATTCAATATCCTTGGCCATCTGATGCTTCACTATGGCGAACACTTTTAGAATATATTTTTAAGCTAATCCCAAGCATACCTCCCAAAGTATATCCTCAAATACTGAAGATTTTTGAAGTTTGGCAATATTTAGGTATTCATATACCCTCAAATCAAATGTCTAAAATGCTTTTGGATGTATCAATTCACTGGCTTTTAGAAATTTCTCAAAAAGAAAGATCTAACGACTGGGGACAAATAGTTAACTTAAAAGATTTTAAGTTGGGTCTAATTAACTTAATTTTGGTTTCAATACATTCAAATCCATCCTATATGGAAAAATATTTAAATTTTCTACTTTTGGAAAATGAAGTTTCTAGAGATACTTATGCACATATAGTAGGTGCTTCATCCCTTATTTCACAACATCATCCAAAATTACTTGCTGATTTAACGCTAAAATTTTTATTAGATGAACTGCCTAAAACACGTATAGAACGTGAGGAAAGAAGCTATCAAAGAACAAAGCAATATTATCAAGAGTTACTGGCTAAACCTGAAGAAGAAAGATCAAAAGAAGAACAATTAATGATTGATCGTCGTGCCTTATTTTTTCATCAAGCACCATATCAACAAATTCAGAGAAAGGATTGGGAAAATTTATCAATTAAATATGAATCTAAATACTTTTATCCTAGCTCACCTTTAAAGGAGCCATTTTTTTCACTATTGAAGCATTCAGAAGATAATGCATTACAGCTCATACGTGATCTATCTAACCATGCTATTAAAGCATGGAAACAACTATGTGAAATTTCTGAACAAGCACCTATACCAACTACTATTGAATTTCCTTGGGGAGTACAAGAATTTTGGGGAAATGAAAAGCAATATATCTGGAAAAAAACTGTTTGGATAAATAATGCGATTTCATCGGCCTTTATGGTCTTAGAGAACTGGTGCTTTGAACAGCTAGAACAAGGGCGAGATTTTGATGAACTCATTCATAAAATTACATCAGGAAATGAGTCCGTTGGAATTCTCGGTGTAGTAAGTGTTTTAGCTCTTAATAAGCAAGTGGTTTCTAATTCTATATTACCAGTTGTTACTAATTTTAAAATTTTAGAATTAGATAAATATCGTTTTCAGCAATGCTTACAAGAACCTAGTACAACTTTATTCTCTCTTCAAGATAAATCAAAATATCAAAATGATATTGAAGCTGTCAGACAC
>NZ_JABVBF010000262.1 GCF_013344765.1 Acinetobacter lactucae | reverse complement strand
GTAATAAATATTTTCCAATGGATTAAGAGTACTTTAATTTAGCTTAGTTAGAAGCCAATAATATCCACAATATATGCGTAGAGGGAAGAAGATTAGATATAAGCTTCAATATTCTTAAGTACTTGTGAAACGAAAAATTCTTTTTCCCCTACTGGAGCAATATAATTTATAACATCTTTAGCCTTATCAATGCCCTCTAATCGAGCAATTACCTAGGCTGCAAGGTAGGTAGAAGGTAAGCAACCTCCAGCTGTAGCAATATTATTTTTTTTGAAAAAATGTTGGTTCAATACTGATATGCTAGCTTCGATGACCCAAGGTTTTGTAGTTAAATCCGTGCATCCAGGAATACCATTTAGTAGACCTAATTTTGATAAAATTAATGTATCTGAACACTGGGCTCCTATAAGTTGTCGTGAAGGATCAAGTTTTAATTGACTCATTATTTCATGATCTAAAACAATTTCTCTAGTTTTTGTCCCACTACCAATCAATACTGCATCGGTAGTTTGAACATCTGTTAAGCAGGATTTTGCTTGGATAATTAACCCATTCATTATTATCTTAAAGTAGAATCTATAGACAAAAATCGAACTCGAAATCTGAACCGAATGGACGAGCCATGTCTAAAGTGATGGCCATGTTTAATGGATATGGGCGTGGAGCAGAGTTAAGTTGTGCTGGAGGCATAGCGAATAAACCTTACATAAATTGTATTCTTCGAATAGCGCTTGGAGTTTGTCCACACCAATTTTTAAAGGCTCTACAAAAGTTAGCTTCATCCTCATATTTCATTTTAGTTGCAATCTCTTCAATAGTTAAATGGGTGTTACGTAAAAGCCAAATAGCATCTTTTAACTTAGCTTGTTTTATTAATTCTGAATATTTACTTCTTTTTTAGTTTTAATTCTCTAATAATGGTAATTACGAAGTTTACACAGCATTCTTGAAATAAATATAGCTCGATTGAATGCAGCACAACTACTGTGAGTTTTGTTGGTAAGGGATATTTTTTAATGTTTGAATATCTGTAGCGTTCTCACGATTGATAATTTTTAATCATCTCTACTTAAAATTTCTAAAATATGGGATGAGCACATTTGAAATGGAGCAACTGTCGCAACATAAATTCACTTAATTGAAAGTATAAGCTTATAAGGTGGGTAAAGTTGAATTTAGTTAAAGATAAAGCTTATGATTTGTTTATCTCAGTTAAGAAATATTTAGATTAGTAAAATTGAGCGATGAGTCGAGATCATTGATTGAATTCAGCATAAAATTGTAAAATTTAGTCTTTTGGACTCGAACAATCCACCTTTAGAGAGGTGGATCTGTGATTGTTAAAAAAGTTTTCTAATTTCCAAATTGATAATAAATTGTATAGAAGATATACTTTTTTGGATTTAATTTAATTTTTTAAGGGCAATATAATGTCTACAGGAAAAAATATAGCAATTGTGGGTGCAACTGGTGCTGTTGGGCAAGAAATTTTAAAAGTTCTTGAGCAAAGGCAATTTCCTGTAGAGCATATAGTCTGTCTAGGTTCAGAAAGATCAAAAGGAAAGCTAGTAAATTTCTCTGGCAAAGAATATGAAGTAAAATTATTAGCTGATGAAAGTTTTGAAAATATTGATATTGCTTTTTTTGCAGCAAGTGGTGAGGTTTCAAAACAATATATTCCTAAAGCAGTTTCAATGGGAGTGATATGTATTGATAACTCTTCAGCTTATCGTTTAGACGAAAGTGTACCTTTAATTGTTCCAGAGGTTAATCCTTCCGATGTGAAGTTACATAAAGGAATTATTGCAAATCCAAATTGTTCAACGATTATAGCTACAGTTCCTTTGTGGCCCTTAACTCAGTTATCAAAAATAAAAAGAATTATCGCATCTACTTATCAGGCTGCCTCTGGTGCTGGTATAGAGGGAATGAATGAATTATTACATTCTACTGAAGCTTTATTAAATAAGCAGGATTTTGAACCTAAAGTATTTAAAGAAAATTATGCTTTCAATGTGTTTAGTCATAATTCACCAATCAATCAAGATAATGGATATAATCAAGAGGAAGAAAAGTTAATTAATGAAACTCGAAAAATTTTCCATGATAATGAAATAAAAATTTCAGTAACATGTATTCGTGTTCCTGTAATGCGTGCACATTGTGAATCTATTATTGTTGAATTTGAAGAAAAAGTAGAAGTTGACGAAGTAAGGGCTGTTCTGAGTAGTGCGCCAGGAGTTAAAATTTGTGACGATAGAGAAAAAGAACTTTTTCCTACACCGATTAAAGCTAGTAATCAAGATGATATTTTGGTAGGTCGTATTAGAAAAGATTTAGGTGACCCAACAGGTAAATCTATTGCACTATTTATTTCTGGTGACCAAATCCTAAAAGGTGCTGCATTAAATGCAGTACAAATAGCAGAATTATTATAAAAATATAATTTTTTAAAGAATAATTAAAAGCTATTTTAATTAAGCAGTAGGCTTTGTTTTAAATAAAGCCTACTGTAATAAACTTATCATACTAAACTATAGTTATGGAAAATTTTACCTTTTTCTAAAAGAAAATGATGGATTTTAAGTTTTAGTCTGTTGAAGTAACTAATTGTTAAATAAAAATTATGAAATAATTATAAAAATAATATATTAAAAAAGTTGAAAAAAAAATAAAAAAAAGTATTCTATAAGTACCAAGCTTATATG
>NZ_JABVBF010000261.1 GCF_013344765.1 Acinetobacter lactucae | reverse complement strand
ATAACATATTGGGCTTACATTGGTGGTTTAAAACTAGTTCCTTCAAGTTAATATTTATAATATATAAAGTAATTTTGGAAAAAGTAGGATGGCTCAATCCACAAAGCTTAAAATTTTGTAGGTTGAAACCTATAAAATGAAATTATGGAAGACTTTTTAGAAGGCCAAGTAGCTTAATACATTAGTCAAAAATTATTGATATTGTTCAAAAAAAGCCCTATTTTGATGATGGGGTTTTTACTATACATTGTGTAAAAAGAGTTGATGGCCCTATAAAAAATTACATTTAAAATAGATTTTTTTAGATAAATATCCATATAAAAAAGGATCAAAAATTGGAAACAACAAATAAATTAGATAATCAAGCTGAGAGGAAATTACCAGCTAAAGCGCATCTATTATGTGGCTGGCCACTCGTACTTATGTTGGTTGGAGGTGCTATTGGCGGAGCTCTTGGAGCAAGTGCTTATGGGGTAAATCTTAAGATCTATAAATCAAACTTATCAAATATCGCTAAAGTACTACTCAATTTGTTGACAGGTTTAATAGCCGTTATTCTCATGATTATTGCGGCAAATTTGATTCGAATGTATTTTCTTTAAAGTGTTTTATTATATAAAAAAGCCCGACATCCTGTCGGGCTTTTTCGTATTTGGTTGCTAGATATGACTCCTGTCGTATCTCACGATCCTGATGCATGAACCTATTATTGTTGTTTTATGTTCCGGAACATCCTGTTCCTGTAGGAGTTCATATTAGAAAAAAAGCAGAGGACAGCCAATCCGCTAAATCCCTAAATCTGTGTAAGATAAATCGTACAAATAACATTTTTTGCATTTATGCCATCATCATTGGGCGAAATGGACAATTGACATTCACTTTAAGTGGGTTATATTCCTGTTTAATATCTATACGATTATAGGAATGCAATCATGGTAATAGCTGGCGAAAAACCCGGAACAGGCTTCTATTTCTGTGCTCAGTGCGGACATCGAGTGTTTTTAGAAATTAATACCGACCCTTTACCACCTTGCACGAAATGCTACTGCACGCAATTTAAACGTTAAGAATAAAATAATATTTGCATTCGCATTTAACAAAAAGCCCTGTCACCCGATGGGGCTTTTTGTTAATTTAAAAATAAGACTTACATAACAAGACCCGTGATGGGCATGAAAAAGGAAACCGTTATGGAAACTATATTAGGTTTATGTATTGGCGTGGGGCTGAGCGCTGCCTGCGGTTTTCGTGTGTTTGTGCCGCTATTGGTCATGAGCATTGCAACCATGATGGGATGGTTTGAGCCATCGAAAGGTTTTGAATGGTTAGCTCTACCATCGGTATGTTTGGCTTTAGGTGTAGCAACGGTGTGTGAAGTTGCAGCCTACTACATTCCTTGGGTCGATAACGCCTTAGACACAGTCGCAACACCTGCGGCTATGATCGCGGGTACGCTAGCGACAATGGCGGTGAGCAGTGGAGAAATGTCTCAGTTTGCCAGTTGGGCGGCAGCGATTATTGTCGGTGGCGGTACGGCAGGTGTGGTGCAAATGAGTACCGTTGCTGCACGCGGTGTTTCAACTGCAACCACAGGTGGCTTGGGTAATTTTGTCGTTGCTACAGCTGAATGGATTGGTGCAATCTTACTTTCAGTTTCAGCTATGGTAGTACCTGTGCTTGTTGCCGTAGTGGTGCTGATTGCGGTTATTTTAGCGGTACGTTGGATACAGAAGAAGAAACAAGAGAGTGTGAGTACTCCGTTATAAGTAGCGTCATTTAAGGTGGCGAGATGAATAACAGTTGGTGTTGATAATAATATGTTATTTTTTAAATTCTAGTTATAAAAATAACAATTTTCGGGAGTAAGAAATGACCGTGATGTTGGTAAAACCTCATTTAAGGTTTAAAGAGAGCTATAACAACTATATTAATGAATTAGCAGATGAAGATCGTCATCCTTTGACAACAGAGTTTGACCATACAAATTTTGAATCATTTTTGAATAAACTGAGAGATTATGAAAAAGGGGAATCCCTAGAGGAAGGCCATGTTCCCAACATTACATATTGGTTAGTAGAGGGTAATGAAATTATTGGCGCATCCAACTTGCGACTTAAACTCAATGAACAGATTGAATATTGCGGTGGGCATATTGGTTTAGGTATTCGTCCCTCTAAACGTGGACAGAATTTTGGCTCGAAATTGTTAGAATTTACAATTCAGGAGGCATGGAAGTTAGGCCTAACAGAATTACATATACATTGTTATAAAACTAATTTAGCTTCTGCAAAAACCATTCGGGCAAATAATGGTCGTCTTCATTCTGAAATTACTGTTGATCAAGTAGTTCAACGGTATGTGGTGAATAAAACACTGTAAGAATTTTCTTTGAGGTTGTTTTTAGCGTAAATAAAAAAAGCCCAACATCCTGTTGAGCTTTTTCGTATTTGGTTGCTAGATATGACTCCTGTCGTATCTCACGCTCCTGGTGCTTGAACCTATTATTGTTGTTTTGTATTCCGGAACATCCTGTTCCTGTATGAGTTCATATTAGGAAAAAAGCAGGGTGTCGCCAATCCGCAAAATCCCTAAAAGTTTGTAGGATAAAACGTACATAGGAAATGTAGTGTAGGATATTTTGTAGTTGCGATAGGTGCATGGTTTATTTTTATATAACTTTAATTAAGAGATTTTTATTAAAAAATAGAGTTTGTTCTTGAC
>NZ_JABVBF010000260.1 GCF_013344765.1 Acinetobacter lactucae | reverse complement strand
ATTACAAGCACTTAAACCTATGCTTACTAAAGAAAATGCTAAAACTTTATGCACTACAAGCCATACCTTTATTCTCTGTTATGATATTTGAGAAGAATAATAAAATATAAAAGAAAATAGTATTTAGTTTGTTATTTTTGAGTTAATCGTAAGACTGCTGCATAACATTTTATTAATAAGTTGAATAAGCAATAACTTAAAAATTATCTGATGATCAGACAAGTCAAGAAGTGAATGAAATATATAAGTAATTAAAAAGATTGATAATTCAATCTAAATAAAAGCGAATAATTATTAATATTTTGTTGATAACAATTATCATTCGTGTTAGTTTTTGTGCCGAACTTTTGCTGCTATGTAACAAAGAGCAGAGTAGCAAAAGACTAAGGAATCTCGCACAGCACATTGGTTATTATGGAATTTTCTTATGTACACTCCGCCCTTTAGAAAAGCATTTAAAGCTCATCCTTTAGCATTTGCTATGGCTTTAACTGTTCCTTCAGTTGCTTATGCAGATGAGACAACTGGAACAGCCACTTTAGAAACGATAAAAGTACAAGCACAACAAGAAAATTCTGCAGTTACCGAAGGTTCGGGCAGTTACGCCGCAAAAAGCGCAAATACTTCTACAAAATTAAATTTATCTCTTCGTGAAACACCGCAATCGGTCAAAGTTTTAACTCGTGAATATTTAGATGATCGAAAAATCGATTCTTTTCAGGATTTAATGAACAATATTACGGGGGTCTCAACTTCACGTACTGATGAACGGCAAAGAGCTTATGCACGTGGTTTTGAGGTGGATTATTACTTACTGGATGGAATGCCGACTACAACCAACTTAAGTATAAGCGATCTTGATCTAGATATTTATGATCGCATCGAGGTAGTAAAAGGTGCTAATGGTTTAACCACAGGTGCTGGGAACCCGGCTATGGCACTGAACATGATTCGAAAACATGCAAACTCAAAAGAGCTTACTGGTAATGTCAGCACATCTTTAGGCTCGTGGAACTCTTGGAGTAGTTCGGCAGATATTTCTACACCACTTAATGCTGATGGTACATTGCGTGGTCGCATGTTTGTAAAGCATTCTGATGAAAAATCATTTATGGATTTTTATGAAAAAGAACGGAATGTATTTTATGGTGCCCTTGATTATGACTTGAGTGATAAAACAAGCATGTCGCTTGGTGCAACTTATCAAGAGTTACATCGTGATGGTATTCGTTGGGGCGGAACACCTGCTTTTTATACTGATGGGACTCGTACCAATTTTTCTAGAAGCTTAACAGTAAGTGCACCTTGGACATATTGGGATGTGAATACAACAGCAGTATTTGCAAATTTAAAACAGAATTTATTTAATGACATTAATTTAAATATTGCTTATACCTTCCGTAAAGAAGATACGGACTCCATGTTGCTATATACAGCTGGAAGAGTAGATAAGGCCACAAATACTAGTCCATTAGAAAATACGAATGATCCGAAGAATAAAATTGATTATGTTTCTGTATATGGTGCAAAAGCTGCAAATGAAGAAAACAATATTGATGTTTTTATTAATGCACCATTTACGTTATTTAATCGCCCTCAAGAAATCATTGTTGGTGGATCTTGGAATAAAAATGAAAAAACAAAAGATATTTTTGGTGGATCTAACACCAACCAAGACATTGAAAAATATTTAGGTGGGCCACTCAACTATAATGATATGGCTCAAGAGTTGCTTCAGCCTGTTGTTTTAAACGGTAAAAATGCGCTAAATGAAACCACACAAACCGCTGCTTATGTTGCTGGTAAATTTCAGATTCTGGATCCTTTGAAAATTATTGCTGGTGCACGTTTATCTAACTGGGAATACAAGTCTGAAAATGATAAAGGTAACCGTGAATTTAACAATGAATTAGCCCCATATGTTGGCGCTATTTATGATTTTGCCCAAGATCATTCTGTGTATGCGAGTTATACAGAAATTTTCAAACCTCAAGAACGTAAAGATGTAAATGATCAATATATTGATCCGATTACAGGTAAGAGTTATGAGGCCGGTTTAAAGAGCGAATGGTTTGGAGGGCGTTTAAATACAGCACTTTCAGTATTTCGAATAGAACAATCTAATTTTGCTGAATCGATACCTGGAGTATTTATTGTCCGTAACGGCACGCAAACTACAGAGCAGGCTTATCGCGCTGTGGATGGTGTTGAAAGTAAAGGTTTTGAGTTTGAAGCTGAGGGTGAGATTAACGACAATTGGGGTATTAACTTTGGTATTGCTAATTTTGAAGCAAAAGATGCAAAAGGCACCAAGGTTAATACGACAAACTCTCGAACAACTTCGAATCTATTTGTTAAGTACAAACTTGATCAATGGAGTGCAGGACTTGGTTTAAATTATAAGAGTAAATACTATACGGGCAGTGGTAGCTCTCGTATTGAGCAAGATGCTTATGTGTTAGCAAGTGCGATGCTTGGCTATCAGGTAGATAAAAATATTAAACTCCAATTCAACATCGATAATATATTTGATGAGAAGTATTACGAGGGTATTGGGGACAACTCAATGAATTGGGGAACACCAAGAAATGCAACGGTGAGTGTTCGTTATAACTTCTAATTACTGGCTCATTTAAATCTCTATTGAAAAGTCCTCTTGCGAGGACTTTTTCTATTTATTCAATATAATTTCTTGATAGACAGAATAGCTTTTATATACAT
>NZ_JABVBF010000025.1 GCF_013344765.1 Acinetobacter lactucae | reverse complement strand
TGTTTATTCAATAACATAATAAAACCTGAACTAAGACAAACTATGTCGCACCAAGCTAGTGCTTTTAAGTTTTTTTTGGCATGATCAAGCTTTATAGTTTTGAATAATGATAAATGGAACAAATGCGTTGGTTAGAGCTGCTTTCCGCAGTTCGTTTAGGTAGCAAAAAAAGTAGTACAGAACTGGCTCGTAGCCCATTCCATAAAGATTATGATCGCATTATATTTTCTCAAAGTTTTCGTCAGTTAAACCGTAAGACGCAAGTTCACCCACTCGCACAGCACGATGGTATTCATACCCGTTTAACCCACTCACTTGAAGTTTCCTGTATTGGCCGCTCAATGGGTATGCTTGCCGCGGAAAAAATTAAAAATGAATTACCCGTCTGGATTTCCCCTGCCGATGTCGGTGCAATTATTCAAGCAGCCTGCCTTGCACACGATATTGGTAACCCGCCTTTCGGTCACGCAGGTGAATATGCGATTCGCGAATGGTTCGATGATGCATCACATGATGATTTTTTAAAAAAACTAAGTCCCGAAGAAGAAGCCGATGTTCGCCAATTTGAAGGTAACGCTCAAGGCTTACGTTTATTAAGTCGCATTGACTATCATCCAGATGATGGAGGTATGCGTTTAACTTATGCAACCTTAGGCGCTTATTTAAAATATCCATGGCTTTCAAAAACAATTGCTTCGCAGGGTGACCGCCCTTCACATCAAAGAGCAAAGTTTGGTTGTTATCAATCTGAAAAAGAAATTTTAAAACAGATCGCTGAACAGCTTGGACTGATTCAACTCGGTGAATATCATTATTGCCGTCATCCACTCACCTATTTGCTAGAAGCCGCTGATGACATTTGTTATGCCCTCATTGATTTAGAAGATGGCATTGTCTTAAATATGTTGACTTACCAAGAAGTTGAACCCATTTTCTTAAATCTTATTGCTGACTATGGCCAACCTGAAGAGTTATCGCATCCCAGTAGTACATGGCAACAAAAGATCTCCGCATTACGTGGTCGTGTCATGAAACGTCTTGTTGATGAAGTAACCACGGCTTTTGCCAAAAATCATTATGAAATTATTACAGGTCAGCTTAAAGGCAACCTTTTACAATATTGTTCGCCCGATATTGCTATTGGTATCGAAACTGCCAAAAATTTGGCACGTGATAAAATTTTTGAGCACCCACAAAAGTCAGGCTTAGAAATTATTGCGCATCAAAGTTTACAAACGATTCTGGATGCATTTGTACCACTCACAACTCCCCATAAATCTTTAAGCTTTAAAGAACAACGTTTAATGTCTATCCTTAACCTGTATGGTGCTAACTTTAGCAATAATCACTACAGCAATATCATGCAAGTACTCGATATTATCAGTAAATTTTCAGATCATCAGGCTTATAGCTTGGCGCAAGAGTTGCAAGGTAATAAAATTGGCTTGTTTTAAGCTAGCCTGATACAGAAAGAAATAAAAGCAGTGTCGTTTTCAATTCATTTTAGAACGACCAGATTTACAGTTATGAATAAGTGAAATTACACTATGATCGGATGTTTAATTGGCGAAGTGTTTGCCCTAGAAGCCCCTACTGTCTTACTGAATGTAAATGGTGTGGGTTATGAAATTGATACGCCACTTTCAACATTTTGCCAATTACAAAAAGGCCAGAAAGTTACGTTATGGACTCATTTGGTTGTCCGTGAAGATGCGCAGCAGCTCTACGGTTTTAGTGATGCTCAAGAAAAAACAATTTTCCGTACCTTATTAAAAGTAAATGGTGTTGGTCCAAAAATGGCATTGGGCATTTTATCTACGCTAAGTGTTGAGTTATTGGTTCACACTATTGAACATGATGATATTAATACACTGGTCAAAGTCCCAGGTGTTGGCAAAAAAACAGCTGAACGTTTAATGATTGAACTTCGTGATCGCTTTAAAACATTAGCTCAAGGCACTTCAACTGCGGCGACCATGCCTCAAATTCAATTTGCTGCAAACTCTCCTGTCGCAGAAGCAGAAGCTGCGTTGCAATCTTTAGGTTATAAGCCACTTGAAGCACAAAAAGCTGTAGCTGCGGTTAAAGCCGATTACACAGAATCAGCCGATATTATTCGTGCTGCTCTTAAATCTATGATGAAGTAAAAACACTTATGCAAGACCGTCTAATCAGTGGAACAGAAAAACCTGAAGATCATTTTGACCGGGCTATTCGACCAACTTCGCTTGCCGACTATATTGGGCAACCAGTCGTACGCGAGCAAATGGAAATTTTCATTGGCGCTGCTCGTGGTCGTGGTGAAGCTCTCGACCACACACTGATTTTTGGTCCGCCGGGTTTGGGTAAAACTACCCTTGCTAATATTATTGCCCGTGAAATGGGTGGCAATCTTAAATCGACATCAGGACCTGTATTAGAGCGTGCAGGCGATTTAGCAGCAATGCTCACCAATCTTGAAGAAGGCGATGTTTTATTTATCGATGAAATTCATCGTCTTTCACCAGTGATTGAAGAAATTCTCTATCCAGCGATGGAAGATTACCAACTCGATATCATGATTGGTGAAGGTCCTGCTGCCCGTTCAATTAAACTCGATTTACCCCCTTTTACACTTGTTGCTGCGACCACACGTGCGGGCTTGTTGACCTCACCATTACGTGACCGTTTTGGTATTGTGCAACGTCTTGAGTTTTACTCTGTAGAAGACTTAACACACATTGTGTCACGCTCTGCAAACCTCATGGATGTACCCATTACAGTTGAAGGCGCAGAAGAAGTAGCACGCCGATCGCGCGGAACACCTCGTATCGCCAACCGTTTATTACGACGTGTTCGTGACTATGCACAAGTGAAAGGCACAGGCGAAGTGACCCATGAAATGGCACAGCGTGCGCTTGATATGCTTAATGTTGATAAGGCTGGCCTAGATACCCTAGACCGACGTTATTTGAGTATGTTACTAGAGCGTTTTGATGGTGGCCCTGCCGGAGTTGAAGCTCTTGCAGCAGCGATGGCTGAAGATAGCGGCACACTTGAAGATGTGATTGAACCTTACTTAATTCAACAAGGTTATGTGATGCGTACTGCACGAGGTCGCATCGCAACCAACCAATCTTATTTACAGTTTGGAATGACGCCACCTGAGCCTAAAAACTAACCAAAGGAAGAGAATTTTCTCTTCCTTTTTTTAATTCTTTTATTCTTTCAAATTAAATAAAAATTGTTTTATCAATAAATTAGCCACTCCATACCTTTTAAGTATTTATTTATACCATATTGATTTTTTAATATTTTTAAAAACTGAATTATAAGAAATCAAGATAGTAAATCTCATGAACAATAATATTTTTAGGATAAAGATATGTATAAAAAAACCGCTTTATTTTTGCCACTCGTTCTAATGAGCCAGCTAAGCCTAGCAGATTGGGTAAAAGATGCAGCACAACAAAATGAAAATCAGGTTATTCAATTAAGACAACATATTCATGAACATCCTGAACTAGGCAATATGGAATTTAAAACATCTGCACTGGTTCAAAAAGAATTGAAGTCCTATGGCATTCAAGTCAAAACAGGTTATGCAAAAACTGGCGTAATCGGCATTTTAAAAGGCGACAAACCCGGCCCTATCATCGCACTTAGAGCTGATATGGATGCTCTGCCAATGGAAGAAAAAAGCGGCCTACCCTTTGCAAGTAAACAAAAAGCAATTTATCAAGGTAAAGAAACTTATGTGATGCATGCTTGCGGACATGATGCACACACTGCAATGTTATTAGGCGCGGCAAAAATTCTGGCTGCGAATAAAGATAAAATATCGGGCACAGTTGTTTTTGTTTTTCAACCTGCTGAAGAAGGTGGTGCAGATATAGATAACTTTACTCATGGCGATCAAATCGGTTCTAGAAAAATGATCGCAGACGGCGCCTTTAATGACTATAAACCAGAAGCTATATTTGGAATGCATGTCATAGCAGGCATGAAAAGTGGGCACCTTTATTATAAAGATGGCGCTATTTTAAATAGTGCAGACCATTTACGCATTCAGGTCAACGGTAAGCAGGTGCATGGTTCGACGCCGTGGCTAGGCAGAGATCCAATTTATGCATCGGCACAAATGATTAATAATTTACAGAGTCTTATTAGCCGAAGGACCGATCTAACTAAAGGCATGGGTGTAGTCAGCATCGGTAATATTCAAGGCGGTACAGCAGGAAATGTGATTCCAGAACAAGTCAGTATGATTGGGACTATTCGCTCTAACAACGAACAGATACGGGCAAATATCTTAAAAAGTTTACCAACCATGATAGAACATAACGCTCAAGCCAATGACGTGACTGCTAAAGTTGAAATTGCTCCTTACGCTCCAGTAACTATGAATGACAAGGCGCTTACTCAATTTATTCAGCCAACATTAGCCAAAGTTGTTGAAGCTTCAAAACTACATGTTTTGGATCACAATGAGAGCGCAAGTGAAGATTTTGCTTATTATGGAAAATTAATGCCCTCATTCTTTGTTTTCTTAGGTGCAACACCAGAAAATCAAGATTTAAGCCAAGCTGCACCCAATCATAGTCCTTACTTTATTGTAGATAATAAAGCCTTAAAAACAGGAACTGAACTACATGTAAGGTTCATATTAGATTATCCGAATATATCAAAACAAGTTCAAACCGCATGGAAGCCCTCTTAACTTAAAACCATGCTAAACATAGAGTTCTCCGTTTTGTGACTAGAAATACAGCAATCGCAATTGAAAGGTTGTGCCATAGGACTTAGTATGCAATCTGCTAAACTGCCCCGTATTTAAAAGCATAGATATGGCTTTTGAGTAGAGCTAATATTTTATTCAAAGCCATATTTTAAATATAAAGCTCTATAGTGAACTAAAACGGAATACTCTCATGGCGAATCATTTTGAATTCAACATTCGTGTTTATATTGAAGATACGGACGCAGGTGGTATTGTTTACCATGCCAACCATATTCGCTATATGGAACGTACCCGTACTGAATGGCTTCGTGCTTCTGGCGTTGATCATTACTGGCACCAAAAAGACTACAACTTTGTCGTACACAAAATTGACGTAAAATACATGCGTCCTATTTTAATGGATGATTTAATTACTGTTACAGCACGTGTAGTTTCATGTAAAGCTGCGTCATTTGTGTTGCAACAAAATATTTATCGTGGTGAAATCTTGCTTGCTTCTGGCGAGGTTGAGTTGGCATGTTTAAGCAAAGAACTGGTAGCTCGTCGTCTTCCAGAAGAAATACGTGATCTTATTCGTAAAGAATTGGAACAAGACTAAAAAAACAACCGGCATATGTAACTATGGCAACAAACATTGAATCAACCCTGCATATTTCTGACCTTATTTTACAGGCAAGTCCAGTCGTTCAGTTGGTCATGCTAATTTTATTGTTAGCATCGATCTTTAGTTGGTATCTGATTGCCAAGTTACATATGAGTTATAAAAAAGCACACCAAGACGATGAACATTTCCAAAAAATGTTCTGGTCTGGTGCTGAACTCAATACGCTATACAACAACGCCCAACTCAACTCAAAGCGCTCAGGTCTTGAAGATATTTTTTATCAAGGATTGAGCGAATTTTTTAAACTTAAGAAACGTCAGGCCCCTGTTTCGCAAACAATCGAAGGCACTGAACGTATTTTACGCGTAGGTTTGAGCCGTGATCAAAGCCATTTGGAATATGGTTTAGGGACTTTAGCAAGTATTGGTTCTGTAGCACCTTACATCGGTCTATTCGGTACTGTATGGGGTATTATGAATGCCTTTATCGGTTTGGCTGCCGTTGATCAAGTAACTCTTGCAACTGTTGCACCAGGTATTGCTGAGGCACTTATCGCAACCGCAATTGGTTTATTTGCTGCAATTCCTGCTGTACTGGCTTTTAACCACTTCACTGCTAAAAGTGAAAGTGTTTATTCTGATCGGGCTTTGTTTGCTGAAGAGATGATTGCATTATTGCAGCGTCAATCTGTGGGTTCATCACAGGAAGATGCATAATGGCAATTCAGCGTTCAGGGCGCTTTGAGCGCATAAAAAAACCATTAAAAAGTGATATGAACGTCGTACCTTATATTGACGTTATGCTCGTACTTTTGGTTATTTTTATGGTAACTGCTCCTATGATTACCAGTGGAATCAAGGTTGATTTACCTCAAGCAAATAACCATCCAATCGAATCAAAAGATATGCCAGCCATGGTAACAATTGGCAAAGATGGCAATATTTATCTTCAGTATGAAGATTACAAAGATAGTGAGCCATTATCTCGTGAAAAACTTGAAGAAGTTTTAAGCGATGCTCAAAAACAAGCTGAACAAGAAAACAAACAACTCACAGTTTTAGTCAATGGTGATAAGTCTCGCCCTTATGGAGAAGTCGTATCATTGATGGCGAGTTTACAAGAAGCAGGTTTAACTCAAGTTGGCCTTCTGACAGAGCCTTTAAAATAAGCTATGAACAAAAATCAAAAGCCGCCCTTTAAACAAAATGCGATTGCATTGAGCTTTACACTCGGAGTTCATACAATTGCCATTGTTGGCTTGCTTTTTTTAGGCTTGAGTAAACCACCTGAACAGCCAAAAAAGCTAACAACTATTTTAGTTAAGCCAGAAGATTTACCCCCTCCTTTAGCCAAAGAAATTGAACAAGAGACTACAGCTACGAATGAAGCAAAAGAGGTATTAGCCCCTATTGTGGATGAAACACTACCTCAAAATCTTCCAGTTGCACCTCCTCCTCCAACAGCTCAACAACTTGCTGCTCAAAAGCAAAAGGCCGAACAGGCCCAGCAAGCCAAGTTAGCTGAGCAAAAGCGCAAAGCTGAAGAAGCTGCGAAAGTGAAACAAGCAGCAGAACAGCAACGCATAGAGGAAGCTCAAAAACAGCAGGCTGAAGCTAAACGCCAAGCTGAGGCTAAAGCAAAATCAGAAACCGAACACAAACGTAAGGCTGAACAAAATGCAAAAGCCGAAGCAGAAGCTAAGGCCAGACAAAAAGCTGCTGACGACGCTAAACGTAAAGCTGAAGCAGATGCAAAATTAAAACGTGAAGCTCAAAAGGCTGAAAACGCTAAACTTCAAGCACAACAAGAAGCTAAACGTAAAGCTGAAGCAGATGCTAAAGCTAAACAACAAAAAGCCAATGACGATGCCAAACGTAAAGTGGAAGCAGATGCAAAAGCTAAGCAACAAAAAGCTGATGATGCTAAACGTAAAGCTGAGGCTGAGAAAGCAAAACAGCAAAAGGCTGCTGACGATGCTAAACGTAAAGCCGAGGCTGATGCTAAAGCAAAACAGCAAAAAGCTGCTGAAGATGCTAAACGTAAAGCTGAGGCTGATGCGAAAGCAAAACAGCAAAAAGCTGCTGAAGATGCTAAACGTAAAGCTGAGGCTGACGCTAAAGCCAAACAGCAAAAAGCTGCTGAGGATGCTAAGCGTAAAGCTGAAGCTGAGGCCGAAGCAAAAGCTGCATCTGCTCAAAAAGCACAAGAAGAGGCAGCGCAAAAGAAAGCTGAAGCTAAAAAAGTTGCCTCTTCAGCTAGACGCGATTTTGAGCAAAAAATTCGACGCTCTTGGGATGTCCCAACTGGCAGTAGCGGTAAAACAGTTGGTGTTCGTTTTACCCTCTCCGATTCGGGAAGCGTTAACTCTATTGTGATCACGCGTTCAAGTGGTGATGATGCCTTAGATGCAAGTATTAAAGCTGCAATTCAAGCCGCAGCACCATATCCTATGCCATCAGATCCAGATGCAAGGCGTGAAGCAAGAAGTGTTAACTCTACATTTAGAGCGCAATAATTTTGAAAGAGTTACATGCTTTAAATAGTTTAAGGCATGTAACTATGCTACAAAATCAACAGTCACAAAAATACCTGATATGACTTTAAACTTATGAATACGAGCCGCAAACACCTGCTATCTTTAGCACTGATCACAGCCTTAAGCCCTATTGCTTCTACAACTGCTTTTGCCCAGTTATATCTGGAAATTGCCAAAGCACCAGATCAGGCACCCAAAATTGCTATTGTTCCGTTTACCAATGACAATGGGCTCTATCCTATTGTTGAAACAGACTTAAACCGTTCTGGGCGCTTTACAAGCTCATCTAAAAATTTGCCTGCCAATGCTGCAATCAATCAGATTCAAGCTTCTGACTGGCAAGCTGCTGGTATTCCATATGTTGTTACTGGACAAATTAAACAAACAGCGACAGGTTTTGAAGTTCACTACCAACTTTATGATGTACAAAAGCAACAATACATTTTAAATGAGCTTTTAAATGTACCTGCTTCACGCATACGTCAAGCTGGTCATATGGTAAGTGATGCTATTTATCAAGCACTTACTGGTATTCCAGGTGACTTTAGCGGCCGTATTGCTTATGTATTAAGAAATCCTGCAACACCTGCCGAGCGTTATACGCTACAAATTGCAGATACGGATGGCGAACAACCAAAGACTGTTTTATCGTCGCGTGACCCGATTTTATCTCCGGCATGGACACCAGATGCCAAAAAAATTGCTTATGTTTCTTTTGAAACTAAACGTCCAGCAATTTATTTACAAGATTTATCAACTGGAACACGTGAAGTGCTTACCAGTTTTAGAGGCCTAAACGGCGCGCCAAGTTTCTCACCAGATGGCCAATCAATGCTGTTTACAGCATCGATGAATGGTAACCCTGAAATCTATCAAATGGATTTATCAACACGCCAAGTCAAACGCATGACAAATGATTCGGCAATTGATACCGAAGCACGTTATACACCCGATGGAAAATCCTTTATCTTCACTTCTGACCGTGGTGGCTCTGCCCAAATTTATCGTTATACCTTTGCTGATGGCTCAGTAAAGCGTTTGACATTTAAAGGCTCATTTAATGCACGTGGAACTCTAAGTGCAGATGGCAAAAAGATTGCACTTGTTCATCGCCCAAGTGGTAGCAGTTATAAAGTTGCAATTCAAGACATTAATACTGGCATCACCAATATCCTTACCCCAACTAGTTTAGATGAATCACCAAGTTTCTCACCAAATGGGCAAATGGTGGTCTACGCAACTCGTGAAGGCAACCGTGGCTTGTTGTCTATTATGTCTACAGATGGACGTTTCCGTATGAATTTACCAAGTGAACAAGGTGAAGTACGCGAACCGGCATGGGCACCAAAATAACTTTTAATTCCATTGATGGAGATGATCATGAAATCAATCAAATATTTAGCTCTACCCTTTCTTAGCGTAGCACTCGTGATGACAGGCTGTGCTAGCCGTAAACCGGCAGCGACTACAGCAACTGGTACAAATCCAAGTACAGTAAACACTTCTGGTTTAAGTGAAGATGCGGCATTAAATGCTCAAAATTTGGCAGGTGCTTCATCTAAGGGTGTGACTGAAGCAAATAAAGCAGCTTTGGCTAAACGCGTTGTTCATTTTGATTATGACAGCAGTGACTTATCTACTGAAGATTACCAAACGCTTCAAGCTCACGCACAATTTCTCATGGCAAATGCAAACTCAAAAGTTGCATTAACTGGCCATACAGATGAACGTGGTACACGTGAATACAACATGGCTCTAGGCGAGCGTCGTGCTAAAGCTGTACAAAGCTATTTAATTACCAATGGCGTAAACCCGCAGCAACTTGAAGCTGTAAGTTATGGTAAAGAAGCTCCTGTTAATGCAGGACATGATGAATCAGCGTGGAAAGAAAACCGCCGTGTTGAAATTAATTACGAAGCAGTCCCTCCTTTATTAAAATAAAGGATATGCAAAAAAACGCTCATAAAAATATGAGCGTTTTTTATTACTTAGAAGATTTCTTTTCTTCTTCAGTATGTTGCATGGACTCAATCAGATCATGCTTATTAAAATCTTTATATTCAGGTTTTGCCTCGTAGTCTTTCCAAGCTTCCTGAACATTTTCTTTCGAAATTTCATCTAGATTGATTGGTTCACCTGCCGTGGGGGTCGCATCAAACTTCTTTGTTGTCATTTCGATTCTCCTAAAAATATACAGTCCTTTGTGATGCAATCAACATACCATTTTAATTGGGGGCTTGTAAGCATAAATCCAACACAAATAAAGTAAGATAATTTTTATTTTGTGACATTCTCATCTAGAATATGCCACGTATTTATCTGACTCATTTTGATGCTTGAAGCACAGGAGCTTTTTTTATGTCCAACCTCACTTTGTCCCAATTTTTACAACAACAAAAAGGGAACCTAACACCTGAGTTGGCTCAAGTCATCGATACTATTGCCACTACTTGTAAAACGATCGATCAAGCCTTACAAAAAGGTGCTCTCGCTGGTATTTTAGGTAGTGCTGGCAATGAAAATGTTCAAGGTGAAACACAAAAAAAACTAGATGTAATTTCTAATGACTACTTAATTGATGCTTTAAAAGTACATCCACATGTAGGTGGCCTCGCTTCTGAAGAGCTTGATGATTTCACCCCTGCACAAGAAAATGGTAAATATCTGGTTTTATTTGATCCATTAGATGGCTCAAGCAATATCGATATCAATATGTGTGTAGGCACAATTTTCTCAATCCTTCCTGCAAAAAATGCAGTAACGCAAGCAGAAGATTTCATGCAAGCTGGCACACAGCAAGTTGCGGCTGGTTATGTACTTTATGGTCCATCAACCATGATGGCTTTAACAGTTGGAAATGGCGTAGCATTCTTTACTTTAGACCCAGAAACTCAAACTTTCTTGCTGACGAATGACAATGTTCAAGTTGCAGCAGATACTCAAGAGTTTGCAATTAATGCATCTAACCAACGTCATTGGGAAAATCCCGTAAAACAATATATTGATGAATTACTTGCAGGTAAAACATCTGTTCGTGGAAAAGATTTCAATATGCGCTGGGTCGCATGTATGGTGGGTGATATTCACCGTATTTTATGTCGTAGTGGTATTTTCCTTTATCCATATGACTTAAAAGATCCGAAAAAAGCGGGGCGTTTACGTTTAATGTATGAAGCGAATCCAATGAGTATGCTCATTGAACAAGCTGGTGGTGCTTCAACTACAGGCCGTGTTCGTATTTTAGATATTGAACCAACCGAGCTTCACCAACGTGTTCCTGTAATCATTGGTTCTAAAAATGAAGTTGAACGCGTAACAAGCTACCACTAATAATTTTAATTACTTAGGGCATCATAGTATGATGGTGCCCTTTTGTTGGATATTTTCTTATGGCTGTTATTTTTTTAGAATCAAAAGACAATGCAAAAATTAAACATTTGCGTGGATTAATCGAACTCAGTAACGCCCGAAAAAAGCACCAACAAACCGTTCTTGAAGGCACACATCTTTGTTTAGCTTGGTTACAACAGCAAAAGAAGATTTTTTCTTTATTTACCACTGAACAAGCATTAGAACACGAAGATTTAAAAAAAATAATTGAACTGCATCAAGGTCACATCTTTGTTATTAGCGAAGTTTTATACAGAGATTTGAGTACATTAGGTACAAGTTTAACTTGCTTAGCTATTATCGACCTACCAAAAACGTCATCTACAATTGACTACAACGTGGATACTTTAATTCTTGAAAATATTCAGGATCCAGGTAACGTAGGTACATTACTACGTTCAGCAGCAGCAGCAAATATTAAACAAATTATTTGCACACAAGGCTCTGCCTCACTTTGGTCACCACGAGTTTTAAGAGCGGGTATGGGCGCTCATTTTAGCTTACATTGTTTTGAAAACTTCCAGCTGACAGATATTCTTCCAAAATTCCAAATTCCGGTTTTTGTTACAAGCTCTCATCGCTCAACGAGTCTTTATTCAAAAGACCTTTCAAAACCGTGTGTCTGGATTTTAGGAAATGAAGGTCAAGGCGCTAGTGATTACGCCCTAGATCACGCACAATCAGTGACCATCCCCCAACCAGGTGGACAAGAGTCATTAAACGTGGCAATTGCAGGATCTATTTGCTTTTTTGAGATGGTCCGCCAACGTCAGTAAAACGTTAATTTATTTTACATCTCACATATTTGTGAAAAAAATCAATTACACTAGTAAAAAATAACCGATTGTTGTCAACCTCCCACCTCTTTTAAACGTTATATAAGAGATATATTGAAGATAAGGTGGGTATGTCCAATGACAGGATTTTCCATCTCCATGGATTTAGCACCGAAAAAGTCTCGATCGGAAACATCTAGTGCTCATGCAAGCACGGCTGAGCAACGCCTGAAAGTTTTCATGCAAGATGTAACTGGTCGTGCTTTGGTGATGATGGAGAGTGCTACCCAAGGTCAACAAGGTATTGCGATGGATTTGGTTCAAGAAGCATTTATTGCTTTACACAAATCTTATGCCGATAAAAGTACTGAAGAATGGTATCCCCTGTTTTATACGATTTTAAACAACAAACTTCAGGATTGGCGCCGCAAAGAATCTCGCAGAGCAAATCCATTTTCATTCTTCAAAAAAGTTAGTCTCGACAATGACGACAACGAAATTATTGATGTAGTTGATGAAAAAGCCATTAATCCTGCGGATTTTCTCGATCAAGCGGTGACTATCGAAGAAATTCGAGAAGCGATTTCAAAATTACCAGTTCGTCAACAACAGGCATTTATGTTACGTGCGTGGGAAGGTTTTGACACACACACAACAGCTCAGATCATGAACTGTACCGAAGGTAGTGTAAAAACCCATTATCACCGAGCAATTCAGGGACTTAGAGAGTACTTGGCCCATTTAAATCCCTTGGGAGGTTCTGATGAATCATGATGATTTCACTAAAAAGGTGACGTCTAAACTTGATAGTTTGGCACATCACCATAAAAATAAAACAGTGGTCATGAATCATGTGCTTGACCATATTCAACAAAAACCAGCCTCTTTTTATAGTGTCTGGAAAATGTCTGGTTTTGCACTTGCAGCAGCGATCACAGGTTTTGTAATTTTACCTAATTCAGCAGATATTGTTGATAAGCCGCAAAATCAAGTGATTGTAAATCCTAAATTATCCCCACAAATGGTGGAAGATTTAGAAATGCTAATGGTCTTGGGTGAGGATAAAGTACAACATGGCAGCTAAAAAATTAGCTCTTATCCTTTGTTCATTAAGTTTCTTGCAAACCAGTTTTGCAGGTTTTGAACGATTTTGGATTTTTTCTAAAGATGCCAATACACAAGTTGATGACACATGGAATGCTCTTTCTGAAGAAGAACAACGTGCGGTTATTAAACGCTACCAAAGCTTAAAAGAGTTACCAGCAAATCAAAGTACGAACCTACAGCAACGTATGGACTGGTTTACTCAACTCCCCGATGCTGAAAAAGAAAAAATGCGTGAAGCATGGCAAAAAATGAGTACACAAGAGCGTAAAGATTTACGCGAACGTATGCTTAAAGCGAATGGCGAAGAAAGAACAGCTATTCGTGAAGAATATATGAACAAGTATTTAGAACATTAATATAAGTATATGAAGTTCATACCCAGTGAATTTCATGACTTATATACTTTCCATAAAAAAGCCTCCAATTGGAGGCTTTTTTATTTTATATCGTTTATTTACGATAGCGTCTATAGACCGCTAAACCAAGTAAAGACGCTATAGATAGAATTCCTAAGCTACCGCCGCCGCCACTACGTGTATCATCTGTAGTAGTGGCAGTGCTTACAAGGGTAATTACGCCAGCTTTAGGTGAAATTTTCCCATCTGCGTCATAAACGTTATAGCTTAACGAATCATTAAAAGTATTAAATACGTTATTTGCCTGAATATAGATATTTCCACCATAACAAGTTTTATCTTTGTCATCTTTCGGACATGGCCCTTCTCGATCAGCTTTCACCACTTTAAAAATACCATCTTTCGATGTTTTGCTTGGTAAATAAATCGGTAACTCTACACCATCTTCATTTACCCAAAATTGTGATTTTGGCTTTAAAAGCGTATTTACAGGCCCATCACCATTATCATTCGCATATTTAAGCAAATTCAATGGAATAGTTTCATTTGCAAGATATTTAAATGTAATTGTTCCATCGCCAGACACTGGTTCTATATTATTAAAACGAGCTTTTATCAGACCGCTTGAGCTTAATTTATTATCGGCTGTAGTAATTGTATATTTGCAGTAAGCATATGTACCAGCTTGAGTCACGATATCGTCTTTGCGATAAAAAACAATTTGCTGTAAAGCGCTATTCCACTCGCAAAATAGTTTGTCCTTATCTGTTAGATCTTTAACTTGTTGCCCATCGTATTTGTCGTCAAGTGATCCAATACCTAGTGGTTCTGTTGTAATACGATAGTCAGTTGTGTTGAAGAACTTCAGTACATGATTAGCATCTTCAGCCGGTAATGGTAAATCATAGTTCTTTAAATCAAGATAAATCGCGCGATATTTAAGATTTGCCTTAGTGGTATCAATTAGATTCTTAAACTCAGCTAAACGTACTTTATAGTAAGTGATAAAGTTGGAAGGCGTCTTAGGATCTTTAATATACTTATCAAATAAATCATAATTTTGTTGATAAGTATCAATAAAAGTCGTTAATGAAATATTACTAACATCCTCCAAGTCGCCTGAGGTGAGTTTCATTAACTCAACGGAACCAATATCACAGCTATTGCGACTTCCCGATTGGTAATATGATGTACCGTCTGTCAGACGGTTTAAACCACGTTGGTCAATTGTGGCACAGCTTCCTTTACTATCTTGATCCACATCAATTAAATCTGTATTAGAAGAAATATTTTTTGGATAATAAATAGGTAGGAACCCAGTATAAGCAGTTGCCGTTTGCAAAGGACTCAATAAATTACTGAATGTTTGTGCACTGATATCAACATTGGTCTGTCCATCAGGTAAAGATTCTTTAGGAACATCACATTTTGCTGTCGCCGATTTCCAATCAAGTGCATTGAAACTCAGCGTTAAACCTACACTCTTTTCCTCTGCTACCGCACCTAAAAGATATTTACAGGCATAACTTCCAGTATTATAAGCGAGCACGTTAAAACTTAACTTTTTTGCGCCTAATTTGTCGTAGAGGAAAGTACTATTCGCGTTGTTTTCAACAATTGTATTATTTAAGAGTACTAAACTACTGCTTGAACTTAAAATACTTGATGAATTGGCTGGATTATTGGTATCGCCAGTAAACTTGATAATACTGCCATTAGTACTATTTGCGATATTTTTTGCAATAGTATTAACAGATAACGTCGCAGTAGGTTTCCCGCAAAACTCAAATGCACTTGTTGAAGCTGTATTTCCATTATTCACAATACTATTTGATGTGAGGGTAATGGTACGTGGTGCATAGACAGTGTCACTAAAACACCCCATTGATAAAACACTGCCTTGTGTTGCGTTATTACCTTTCAGTAAAGAATGATTTACTGACAAAGTAATATTAGGTGAAGCTAAATAAATTGCTCCGCCGCTTGTTGCCCGAGATGATAAAATCTGGCTATTTTGCAAAGCAATATCAGCACCAGCATAAATCGCTCCACCCTGACCAGTTGTGAGGCCATTTTCAAGAATGATATTATTTAAGCTTAAGGGCTGTTTATAAATAGTCGTATTGAAAATACGTGATTTACCTTGAGCATTAATACGTGTTTGCAAGTCAAGCTGTGCGGGATAATCATTGGTTAATACGCTTTTTTTCTGCCAATCAACGGGATCAGCTCCAAAAATAGCAATATTTGCATTTGGTACTAATTCCTTGGTTAAAGCATAAGTTCCTGATTGAAGTTGAATCGATTTTTGTGTAGTTTCACGTGTGTCAATAACCGTGCATCCACCATACGATTTACGCAACTCAGCTGTCTTTATTGCTTCACGCAATGAGCAGGCATTCGTATTTTCACCATCTTCATCGTCAAAAGTTGTAACATCAATTCTTCCAGTCGTGGTATCTGCAAATAATGGCATTGCAGCAATCACAGCTAATGCTAAAAAAGCCTTTTTATAATTTTTCATAGCCTTTATCATCCTTGATTATGACTTTAAACGTCTTAGAGCAATTAAGCCAAATAAACCTAAAACTAAACCACCACCTACACTTCCGCCACCACCCGTGCTTACAGATTTATCCTCAATACCTGATGGTGGATCTTGTACAATTTGAACTGGAATTGTTAAATAAACATCCGCCGCATCATTAAAACGTGTGGTAGTAGTAACAACTAACAGATTAAATACATCCGCTCCATGCCAGTTTCCATTTGGAACATAAGTTAAATTACCTTGAGCATCGATAGATAAAGTTCCTTTAGATGGAGTACTTGTTTGAACAATCTTCATACAGCCTGACTGCCAAGCCTGACCATCTGTTCTTTTTCCAAACATTTTTTCACATGTTTGTGGAGAAACTAACTCACCATCACCGACTACATCGGCAATATTAAATTTGGCAATTTCTCCATATTTAATGTCTTGACCATGTGTACTAATATCATCGCGGTTGGTAATTAATTCAATTGCACCTAAATCACATAACTCATCATAACCACTTCGATTCTTTCCACGTTGATCTTGCTTTTCACAACTCGCCAAACCGACAGAAGTTCCATCGCTATATAAACGACCTTTGTTAATTAACAATGATTGCGAAAGGCTAGTATATTTATCTAAAACTCGAGGTTTAAAGAATCCTAAAAAACTATCACTTGGGGTTGAATATGGACATAGCAATCCATCTGCTGGTGGTACATCACAGGTTCCTTCATCTGCATTTCCAGCAATTAGTTTTTCGCTTGCAGGATATATAATATTTGGTAACTCTGCTGAAGCATTGCGGTTACATTCTGTTGTTACTAAATTGCTTTGCACAATCGTTTTATCTGTTGCAGATGCCTTACAGTTTGTTGTATTACCTACTAAAATACTGTTAGAGACAGAAGCATTACCCTGTGGAGCATCAAACAATAAACCTCCCACGTTTTTTATCATCGTAATATTATTTACAACCATTCCATCACGGACATTGGCAATAAAACTCCCCTTATTATGAAAAATCGTACTATTACTTAAACCAATAATACGAGAGGTTAAGTATCCGCCCGTACTTTCATCTGCAAATTTAGTTTCAGCATGAAACAATGCGCCATCCGCTGCGGTCACTTCATTATTACGCACTACAGAGCGACTGATATAGTAAAGTGGCATATCACTATATAAAACACCACCCTGACTCGCTTTATTATTCTGAAGCAGGCTATTAGTAACAGTTACCGAACCTGCTGTTTTTGTAGTATTTGATAAATTACCAGCATTATAAATTGCTCCGCCATTTGTGGCATACCCATCCATTAAACGAGAATTTTGAATAACCAATTGTTCATGATTATAAATTAATCCGCCATTACCTTGAGGTATTACACTCTTTGAGCCAGCACCTTTTAAATTGACATCAACAAATGAAACTGTAAAAGAAGCTTTTTCAACACTACCATCATCTATACGGAATAGTTGATCAGTACCAACCATTTTAATTGTTGCATTATGAGAGTTGGGCGCTCCTTCCTCAACCAGAGTAGAATCATTTTTTGCGGTACTGATAGCTACAGGAACGGTAATTACTATACTTTTATTTAAAGTATATTCTTTATCACGCTGCAAAATAATATTTGAAGAAGCGTCTTTATTTCCGCAACCGTTATAACCGTTTGCATATTTTTCAACTTCAGCAGCATTAGAAGAAGCACGATATTTTAGAAATTGTATTGCTTCACGTAACGAACAGGCTGTGTTATCGATGTCTTCATCAATTGTAGTTGTGACTTGAATATCAGCAGAATAAGCGTGTCCAGCAACAGCCAATAAAGCAAAAGCAATGCTCCGTTTGAGCATACCCATCTCCTTACATCTTTTTTTCATTTTTCTTTGTCAATATTGCAAAATTTCCGCTTTTGCAATCGCATCCTTTGTGCGTACTTTGTCACAGCAAGTAGAATTTCTCAAGACATTTTGGTCAGTCTATCGAGTCATTTTTAAACCAGCTTACAAAAAGCATCATAGATTTAAAAAAGTTTTTTAAATACAAAAAGTAGCTTATTAAAAAAATTCAAAGAAAATTTAGCAGTTATAAATACAACTATTCTGTAATGGAAAACTTATGTCTGGAAAGCGATTTTTTATTGTTTGAAATAAATTTGGTCAAAACAGCAAATTTAAAAGTTACAAGCTCTATTGTTGATACTCATCAATCAAAGCGTAAATTTGTCTTAAAGTCGCATTAGAAAGTTTTGTTTTTTCGCCTTTGAGTAGTTTTTCTAACTGAGC
Organism: Acinetobacter lactucae; assembly: GCF_013344765.1. Classification (GTDB taxonomy): domain Bacteria; phylum Pseudomonadota; class Gammaproteobacteria; order Pseudomonadales; family Moraxellaceae; genus Acinetobacter; species Acinetobacter lactucae_A. The sequence goes on along the minus strand of NZ_JABVBF010000025.1, from coordinate 7,907 downwards.
AACAGTTTGCAATAAAAGAGAAGCTTGATGAGGACCGTGCAATAATAAGTAATCAACAATTTGTTGGTCAAAGTGGATACCCCGTCTAGCCATTACAGATGTGACCAAGGCATAGCGGTCTGCATATAAACTTCCACTCGGCACTTTTACACTCACGGCTTGTGTAAGTCGTGATTGTAAGTCTGGCAATTCAAGCTTTAATTCGATTGGTGCAACACGTGAAGAAAATACCAATTGTCCTTCGTGATTATTCATTAAATGGAAAACGGCTTTTTGCCAGTGAGGCACACCACTAATTGATTCAATATCATCTAAAGCGACAAGGTCATAATGTTCTAAAGAGGTAATTGCTTCAATAGGTGCGTCAAGAAGTTCAAGCAAAGATACTTTAATCGCAGATTTGCCTATTTCTAAATAAGAATCACAAATTGCAGAAAGTAAATGACTCTTCCCCGTCCCCGCTCCACCGTATATATAGAACCTACTCACCAGACCAGCATGGAGTTGACGCACGGCATCGACTACATGCCCCCAACCCGGTCCCGAAAAATCGCTGATTCGGGCATCAAGTTGAGGTTCTATATCCAGTTGGAGTTGACGCATATATTGAATTAACCTTGAAATTATTTCTGGTTAGGGGATTTCAGTTCATCTGTATCTTGCTGTGTTTTAACTTCAAGATCAAGCTTAGTGCTTTCAGTTTCCACATGAATTTGCTCAATATCGCCATGTTGGATTACTAATGTAGAAGGTGGAGCATAAAGCGAACTTCTTTCATAGTTATCTCTTAAGTGTTTTAACAACACTACAATAACGGCTGCCACCGGCAATGCAATTAACATTCCCAAGAAACCTGCAAGCTGTGCTCCTGCCAATACTGCAAAAACAACCGCTACAGGAGATAAACCAATTTTATCGCCCAATAGGAATGGTTGTAGAATATAGCCCTCTACCGCTTGACCAACCATAAAAACTACACCGACGAGTAATAAATGTACCCAATCCAAGCCGAACTGGAACAAGCTGGCTATAACAGCTGCAATGATACCTACGGCAAAGCCTAAATAAGGAATAATACTAGCAAGACCAGCCACCATACCAATAATCAAGCCAACTTCCAAACCAATGAGCTGTAAACCAACTGCATAGACTATGCCGAGTAATAGCATGACTAGAAACTGACCTTTAACAAATGCCCCTAAAACGCTATGGCATTCACCAACGATCTGTAAAGTAGTTGCTTCGTATGGACGTGGAATGAGACGACGTAAGTTTTGTAACATACGTTCCCAATCGAGCAAGAAATAGAAAGCAATAATAGGAATTAAAACAACCGTTCCACCAATCTGAATAAAATTCAAACCAGATTGAGCTAATTTTAATAACACTGCCTGAATGCTGTCTGCACTATAATTTGTTTGGACATACTCCATCACAGCTTTAGACAACTGTTCTGTATCAATTTCCATTTGCTGGACATTAAATGTCGAAGATACCCAAGGTAAAAAGGTAGCATTAATCCAGTGAATACCCGCTGGAATACTATCGCGGGCATAAACTAACTGTTTCCAGATGAGTGGAACCAAATACCAGAGTGCAATAGTTAATGTTACACCTATTCCGACAAATACCACGCTAATTGCTAACCAGCGAGGCAATTTCATTTTTACCAGCACATCAACAAGTGGACTGAATAAATAAGCCAGGAAAAAAGCGCCGATAAAAGGAATGACTACAGGCTTGAGCAAGTACAACACCCATACCAGCAATACAATACCTGCGAGTAAAAAAATACGGCGCAGTATACGATCTTGCATAAAATCTAGCCTTTTTTGATTTAATCGTTATAAATGAAAAAATATTTTTATTAAAGATAGCATTTTCGAGCATAAATAACATAAGAGTTTCGTATATTCAGGTTATAATCTGCCGCCAATGCGGAGACTTCATTTATGAGCAACTCAACTTCTACCCCAAATACCGGTTTAAGCTACAAAGATGCGGGTGTTGACATTGAAGCGGGCGACGCACTGGTCGATCGTATCAAGTCAGTCGCTAAACGTACAAGTCGTCCTGAAGTAATGGGCGGGCTTGGTGGCTTTGGTGCACTATGCAAAATTCCTAAAGGTTATGAAGAGCCTGTTTTAGTTTCTGGAACCGATGGTGTAGGAACTAAATTACGTTTGGCACTTAATCTTAATCGTCATGACACAATCGGCCAAGACCTTGTGGCTATGTGTGTAAATGACCTTTTAGTTTGTGGTGCAGAACCATTATTCTTCCTTGATTATTATGCGACTGGTCACTTAAATGTTGACGTTGCTGCAAATGTTGTTACTGGTATTGGTAAAGGTTGTGAGCTTGCAGGTTGCGCACTTGTAGGTGGTGAAACCGCAGAAATGCCAGGCATGTATGAAGGCGAAGATTACGATCTTGCTGGTTTTGCCGTTGGTGTTGTTGAGCAAAGTAAAATTATTGATGGCTCTAAAGTAAAGTCTGGTGACGTACTTATTGGTGTTGCATCAAGTGGTGCTCACTCTAATGGTTACTCATTACTACGTAAAATTTTAGATGTTAAAAACGTTGATTTAACTCAAACGATTGATGGACGTCCTCTTGCTGATGTAGCAATGGAACCAACTCGTATTTATGTAAAACCAGTTCTTGAACTCTGCAAACAAGTTGATGTTCATGCTATGGCACACATTACTGGTGGTGGTTTACCAGGTAACTTACCTCGCGTATTACCAAATGGTGCACAAGCAGTGATTGATGAATCTTCTTGGGAATGGCCTGAATTGTTCCAACTTCTACAACGCGAAGGCAATGTAGAACGCTTTGAAATGTACCGTACTTTTAACTGTGGTGTAGGTATGGTCATTGCTGTTGATGCAAATGATGCTGAAAAAACAATTGAAGTACTTAATGCTCAAGGCGAAAAAGCTTGGAAAATCGGACATATCCAAGAAAATGCTGAATCAGTGGAAGGCGCAGACGAAAAAATCCGTGTGATCTTTGCATGATAAAAATTGCTGTTCTAGTCTCTGGGAACGGTAGTAATTTACAAGCCTTGATAGATGCAAAACTATCAGGGCAAATTGTAGGTGTACTATCTAATAAAGCAGATGCTTATGCCCTAGAGCGCGCTCAAAAAGCCAATATTGCTACCGCTGTTATCTCCCATAAAGACTTTCCAACCCGTGAAGTGTTTGATGAAGCAATGCATCAGCAACTCTTGGCTTGGCAAGTAGATGTGGTTATTTTAGCTGGCTTCATGCGTATTTTAACATCAGCCTTTGTCAATAAATGGCAAGGGAAGATGCTGAACATACATCCCTCGCTTCTTCCTGCCTACAAAGGTGTAAATACTCACCAACGTGTTCTAAATACAGGTGATCGTTTACATGGTTGCACCGTGCACTTTGTAACTGCTGAACTGGATTCTGGTCAATCTATTGCCCAGTCAGCTATTTCAGTTAGAGAGCATGATACTGCTGCGTCATTAGCAGATCGAGTACATACTCTTGAGCACTTTATCTACCCACAAGTTGCAGAGTGGTTATGTAACGGTCAACTTACATGGAAAGATGGACAAGCTTATTTCCGTAATAAAGTTCTAAAAGACCCTATTCGTTTTGCAAGTTGGTAAAAGATTTTACTAACCTACAAAAATAAAAAAGGACATGTTGGCATGTCCTTTTTTATGAGTTTCAAATTAATTTCACTGATGAATCAATTTCTTTATAGAGTTTACCGTGTCAATAGGATGCTCTAGAGGGAACATATGTCCTCCTTCAACCACAGCAAATGGGATTCCCATTTTTCGCTTCGCCATCTGAGGAAAGCCTCTTTTTAAGAAAGCACTTTCTTTCCCCACAACTAAATGCACAGGCATCTTAGGTTTTGGCATAGGCAGCCACCACCAAGAAGGATTTTTACGGAAAATCGCAACTTCATCTTCACGGGAAATGGTTAAAGTTACCCCACCGCGAACCGAATCCTCTTTCAAAGCATAATCAATATAAGCTTGAAAACAATCTTCATCAAAATCTTTGTAGAATCCTTTAGGACGTAGTAATTCAGCCGCCTGCTCTCTCGATTCCCAATGTTCACGACGACGTGCAGATAAGCCAGCTGGCGTCATTGCATCCACTAGTTTAGGACGAAATAATTTTGCCATATGAAAAGCAAATGAATATCGTCCTAAAATAAGAGGCGGGTCTAACATAATAACTTGAGAAAAAAGTTCAGGACGTCGAAAGGATGCCATCAATGTTAGGACCGAACCAAGAGAATGACCTAGTCCAATGACTTTCCGTCCTTTCGCCTGACGCACAATACTATCAATAACCTGATCAACTAAAGCAGGCCAATGATTCGTCACAGGATAGCGCTTATCAGGACCAATCAAGGGAACATAAATAACATCATATTCCCCTTTCAACTGGTCAAACAGTTTTTGATACACTTTTGATGGTACACCATTGGCATGAGCAAAGTGTATAACTGGTTTTATTGACATACCGCTATCCTAAAAATACAGATTTATTGTAATTTTGCGCTTTGATGAGTTTGCACTTCTTGAACAATAGATTCACTTACCCCTTGCCCAATTTGTGCACCCATACGACCTAAAATGGATTCTAATGGGTTGCGCTCAATTGTGTAGTCAACTTTATTATCAAGGTTTAGTTCATGCATCAAGCTCGTAATATTACCTGAACGGTCAGCAACACCTAATTGAATTGCTTGTTCACCAGTCCAAAATAAGCCAGAAAAAATAGCTGGATCATTCGATTTCAAGCGCTTACCACGGCCTTCTTTAACAGCAGTGATAAAGTGAGTATGAACATTATCAAGCACAGATTGAATATGTTGCTTTTGAGCAGGATCAATCGGTTTTGTCATACTTAAAATGTCTTTATTCGTTCCTGCCGTTAAAGTGCGATCTTCGATACCGAGCTTCTGAGCTAAACCAGTAATACCATAGTTAGGCATGATGACACCAATTGAGCCAACTAAACTTGATGGATTAACAATAATTTCATCAGCAGCAGAAGCAATATAGTAGGCACCCGATGCCCCCATATCACCAATAACGGCATACACTTTCTTATTAGGATGTTGTTTTTTCAAATAACGAATTTCCTGCCAGATTTCATCAGACTGAACTGGGGAACCGCCAGGTGAGTTAATGTTAAGTGCAACAGCTTTACTATTTGAAGCTTCAAAAGCACGTTTGAGCGCTTTATTGGTATCTTCACTATTTACAGATTGATTGCTTGAAGAATCAATCGTTCCAATAATATCCACCACTGCCAAATGAGCACTACTGCTACTTACAGGAGAGCCTTCTTTGCTGGTTGAACAGCCTTTACCCATGAGTACAATAATCAATAGTAAATAAATAAAAGTTAATGTTTTAAAGAAGATACCCCAACGACGACTACGACGCTGTTCCTCCACTGAAGCAAGTACAGCCTTCTCAAGAATTTGCCATTCTGGTCCATTTTGTTTAGGGGTTATAGGTTCATTTTGTGGTTTTGGTGGCCAATCGGACATAAAATTCCAATCCAAATCAATCTAAAATGATGTCATTATATACGTTGATTTGATAAAAACTGTCTAAATAATATGATTTCATTTATAATATTTTTATCTTTTTTTACTTGTTGCCTCCTTTTTACCGCGATAGATGACCAAACTAGATGTAAAAAGCATGAACTATTACTTACTTAAAACTTTTAGCCGTCAACCAATTCAATTTGGACGTTTTATTGCCCGTATGTTGGCAGGGTTAGTCAATACTTTAAAAATTACTAGAACATCAAAAAGTATAGAACTTAACTTACAAATTGCACTTCCCCACTTAACACCACAGCAACGAATAGATATTACACAACAAGCTATTCGTAACGAGTTAACCTCATACTTCGAATTTTTAAGTATTTGGGGCTCATCAAATAGTAAGAATATTTCACGTATTCACCATATTGAGGGTGAACATTACTTTCATGAAGCACTGGCAGCAAAAAAAGGTGTGGTTTTGATTGTTCCACATTTTGGTACATGGGAAATCATGAATGCTTGGTGTGCACAGTTCACTTCCATGACTATTTTATACAAACCTGTAAAAAATGTAGATGCAGACCGTTTTGTTCGAGAAGCACGTAGTCGTGAACAAGCCAACTTGGTACCTACCGATGAGACTGGTGTTCGACAAATTTTTAAAGCGTTAAAACAAGGTGAAACCACTGTAATTTTACCTGACCATACCCCAAATGTTGGTGGTGATATGATCAATTATTTTGGTGTACCCCTTGCCTCAAGTAATTTAAGTGCCAAACTCATCCAAAAAACCAAGGCCAAGGCATTATTTCTTTATGCGATTCGTAATGAACATGAGGGTTTTACGATGCATATTGAACCTATGGATGAGAAGATTTACGAAGGTAGTGCCGATGACGGAACCTTTGTTATTCATCAAGCCATTGAACAGCTGATCCAACAGTATCCGGAACACTATCACTGGAGTTATAAACGTTTTAAAGCAAATCCAGCTTTAGATAATCTTTATAATCTTGATCCAGATGAAGCACTTCAAATTGTGGCTAAACTTAAAGCAGAAGCTTCACAAATTCCTGTGAAGCCAAATACGCTCGAAACGTCGAGTGTATAAAACCATCTCATGATTGCGAGATACAAAACTTAATGTTCCTTGCTCAACTGTGCTTTTAAACGGAATATGAAGTGCTTGTACCCTCGCCAAAACCTCTTTGCTTGGGTGCCCATATCGATTATTAAAGCCAGCCGAGGCAATCACAAGCTTTGGCTTTAATGTGGCTAAAAAATCATAAGCCGAACTATGCTTACTCCCATGGTGACCTAATACCAGAACATCTACCTTTAACTCGGGATATTCCTTTATAAGTTGATATTCTGCTTCCCACCCTGCATCACCCATAATTAAATAATTTTGATAGCCATTTATCTGTTTTAAATGAATATAAACGACACAAGAATATTGGTTTTGATTTGAAGAAACTAAATTTAAATCCTTTTCCTTAGGCCAAAGAATTTCAATATCTAATTGTGGATATTGCCATTTTTGCCCTTGATGACAATAAGTAAATGGTTCTCTAATTTGTTCTTTCCATAGTTCATTTGATATGACTTGTTTAATAGGAAAAGCGTGCGCAATAGAAGGAAATGCTCCGCTATGGTCTTGGTCAAGATGAGATAGTATGACGTGATCTAATTGTTTAACTCCCTTTTGACGTAAATATGGGATCACCACATTTTGACCAATACTAAAAGCCTTTTCATCATAAGACCCACCCGTATCGATGAGCCATGTCTGCTGCGGGTGCTGCAGGAAAATAGCTTGCCCTTGTCCTACATCTATAATATTGATTTGAATTTGCTGGGACGACTTATTCGGAATAACCAAGGGTAAACAGCATATGAGCCCCCAAGATTTTGGTAAAACTCCACGCGGTAAAAATAAGATAATAATAACGAAGCTAAGGCAAACTAAATCAAGTGGTGTCAGGCTAAAGCCTTGTAGTGGTAGGGATAAATTCTCTAAAAAGCCAAAACATGTCAGTACTATACTAATCAGGACGTCATTAATTTGAAAAAGTAAATTTCCGAATGAGTTAAAAATAAGCCATACACAAGCTGCAAAAATATTTAAAGGAACAATCACTCCTCCGAATAAAGGAACTGCAATAATATTTGTAAAAGGCGCAACCCATGAAATCTGTTGAAAGAAAATCAACATTAAGGGACATAAAGCAATAAATATTTTGCCTTGAGATTCAATTAAAATTTTACTGAAAAGAATGATTCTAGATAATAGACTCGTTGAAACAAGTTTTGGAACCTGTTCAATAGTTTGATAAATC
>NZ_JABVBF010000259.1 GCF_013344765.1 Acinetobacter lactucae | reverse complement strand
CCTTTTTTCATTTATCAGAGCAGGTATATATAAACCTGAATAGACATATCTGAATTAGGCTTTTGTTCATCAGGATCAAGGAAGAATGAAGATTAAAAATCAACATCTTAGAAAATCTAAATGGTGCTCAATTTAGTGAAGTTATGCAAAGAGGAAAAGATATGAGTTCATCAGATCAAACTGCTATTACAGATGTTTTAATTATCGGTGCAGGGATCGCAGGTATTAGCGCAGCTTACCATTTAAAGAAATATAGACCGCACTCAACTTTTAAAATATTAGAAGGACGTAGTGAAATTGGAGGGACTTGGAGCTTATTCCGCTACCCTGGTATCCGTTCTGATTCAGATATGCAATGTTTTGCTTTTGGTTTTAAGCCTTGGACTAGCGAAAGAACTTTTGGTAGTGCAAAAATGATTTGCGATTATCTAAAAGAAACAGTTTCAGAGAATGATATTGAAAAGCATATTTGTCTTAGCCACTCTGTAACAAATGCAGAATTTTCATCTGATGAAGGTATTTGGACAGTCAAAGTTAAACAAAAAAATCAAAAAGACATCACCACTTTGCGTTCTAGATTCTTAATCCTGAGCACAGGTTACTATGACTACAACACTGGTTACACACCAGATTTTAAAGGAACTGAAGACTTTCAAGGTCAAATCATCCATCCTCAACAATGGCCTGAAAACCTAGATTATACGGGTAAAAAAGTAATTGTTATTGGTAGTGGTGCTACTGCAGTCACATTAATTCCAGCTATGGCTGAAAAAGTTAAGCATATCACTATGCTTCAAAGATCTCCGAGCTATTTAATGGCCCTTCCTAGTGTAGATCCTATCGCCAATACTTTAAATAAACTTTTTTCTCCAAAACGAGCTTTTGATCTTATTAGACGTAAGAATATTACGTTAAGTAGAGCAGTTTATAAATTAAGTCGTCAATTCCCAAGTGCTATGCGCCGCTTATTAATTGCAGATGTACGAAGAAAACTACCTAAAGATTTTGATGTATCTACTCATTTTTCGCCAAAGTACAATCCGTGGGACGAACGTCTATGCGTAGTACCAGATGGAGATATGTTTAAAGCAATTTCTTCTGGAAAAGCGTCAGTAGTAACCGATCATATCGATAAATTTACCAAAAATGGTATTTTACTAAAATCCGGGAAAACATTAGACGCCGACATTATTATTACAGCTACAGGTTTAAATGCTCTGCCATTTAGTCGTATTCAATTATCTGTAGATGGTAAAGCAATAAACTATCCAGACACTACGATATTTAAATCTATGATGTTGTCAGATGTACCTAATTTTGCGTTCGCATTTGGTTATACCAACATCGCCTGGACTTTAAAAATTGATCTTATTTGGAGACACTTCTGTAGACTTTTAGACTACATGGATAAGAACCAATATAGAATTTTTACACCAGTCATCAGTAACAAAAATATGAAACGTGTACCATTTGTCGATTTGAATTCTGGGTACATTCAAAGAAGTATTGCACAATTTCCTAAGGCAGGTACCGAAGGTCCATGGACTTTATTACAGGATTATGAGTTTGATCTTGAAAGACTTGATAAGGGACCTGTATTTGATAAGGAATTACAGTTTAGTCAGATCATACCAAAGAAAAAATTGACTGTAGTTACGGACCCATCACCAGAAGGCACAAAAGTACAAGCTTAATCATATATAAAAAAATTTCAGTCTCTTATTAAATTCACAAAAAATAAGAGACTGAATATAAAGGAAAAATATTATGGAAAATATCAAATTTACAAGTAAAGGAGTTACATGTTCAGCATGGTATATTCCTGCAAGTACCGATAAACATATGAACTCAAAAGGCAGACCATGCATTGTCATGGCGAATGGTTTTGGCGGTACTAAAGATACAGGTTTATTAAATTTTGCAGAACCCTTAAACAAAGCTGGTTTTGATACATTTATTTTCGATTATCGTGGTTTTGGAGAATCTGGTGGCTTCCCAAGACAAAATGTTTCCTATAAAGCGCAACGTGAAGACTACCAAGCTGCAATTACAACTGTACGAAATTTACCCTATGTAGATCGAAACCGAATAGTACTTTGGGGCACTTCTTACTCTGGCGGTCATGTTATTACCGTTGCAGCGCAAGATCAAAAAATTTCAGCTGTTATTTCTATGAACCCTGCAACAGATGGTTTAGCAGCTCTTTTTCAAGTTTTCCAATATGGCGGTTTCAAACAATTAACTACCGCTATAGCCCATGGCTTGAAAGATCAATTTAGGGCAATTATGCTTCAAGACTCTCACACCATTCCAATTGTGGGACAACCTGGAACGGCTGCAATGATTAGTACGCCTGGCGCAGAAGAGAATTATAAATCAATGGCTGGCCCGACGTGGCGTAATGAAGTCTGTGCTCGAGCAGCCTTAGAAGTAACTAGAAATCGACCTATCACTTTTGCTAAAAGTATACAATGCCCTGCGTTAGTACAAGTAGGAGCCAATGATCAAATTGCTCCACCAGATGCTGCCAAAAAAACTGCAAGCTTAATGAAAGGCCCTACCGAATTAATTGAGTACCCAATTGATCACTTTGATTTTTACGCTACACCATGGCAAGAAAAGTTACTTACCGATCAAATTAACTTTTTAGAAAAACATCTAAGTTCAGTTTGAAAAATAATTTTAATTAAATTGAATATCATGCAATTCAATAATACAGTGTTGAAC
>NZ_JABVBF010000258.1 GCF_013344765.1 Acinetobacter lactucae | reverse complement strand
AATCAATATTTAGTGGGACCATTTACACTATAACTAATCCAGTAAATTTCATCACCAACAATGATAATCAATTTGCTTTTTTAAATAAAAAATGCCAAATACATCAAGCCAACCCCATCTAATTAACTTTTATATTAATCAATAAGATATCTTGTTATTCTCATATTAGAGCAATATACTATCTTAAAATTGTCTTACAATTATCTTCACTTTATAAATAATAATACATGGATGGAATAAACATGAAGAACATTAATGATAGTGAACCGATACCTTCCCACTATAGCTTGCGTTTACCAAAAGAACTTAAAGATAAGCTTACAAATGCAGCAAATAAAAGTCATCACTCTTTGAATAGAGAGATCCTTGTAAGGCTTGAGCAATCATTACTTATAGATCAATGCCCTGAATGTGTTAAATATTTAAAAACGATTGAAAATCATAAAACAATATTTGAAGAACAATACAAAATGTTTGAAGAATTAAATAAAAATGAAAGTAGATAATGATATCTAAATTCGTTCGCACCAATTTCTATATATTCCAGTAAAGCAAAAAAGCCCATCTTTAAATGAGCTTTTTATTTAATTGAGATTATTAAATGTATTAGGCTTTAAAGTCTGCTAATACGATTTTTTTTACTATTTCATCAAAATTTGGGTTCAGAAGAGCTAGCTTGCTATTTTTTATAGTTTTATACCAATAACTCGCTGCAACTCCCATGCTAATCAAAGCTAACAGTTTCATTGCTCACCTCACTTATTGGGAAGAGTGGAGTTTAAAGTATCATCCACGTTTGTAGCATTCCAACTCGTTTCAGGGAGTTTTCTGTATATATTTCAAGCAATTTGTAATAACAAAGCATGCATCTTTGTGATGCTTTTTTAAATAATAATCAGTATTCAATAAATTCATGTAATGAATTTATAAAGTGTACAAAGTTATCTGCTAGGTACAGAACCTTTCTTTTTCCCTCATTCATTCCAAAATTATAGTAGTCGTCATGTAAAACAAGCACGATCTTTGGTTGATCTTTTATCCAAGGAAATCTGTAATCAAAACAAATAAAATTTCCACCAGGTGTAGATCCAAATCCTATTAATTTTCCTTCATAATCATCAGCACCTTCGGGAAATTGCATCCCTTCTATTCGAGGTTCATGCAAATATCCTCCTAACTCTACTGTACTGATATTTAGCTCACCATCAGTGTCAACATAATCAAAGTTAGAAATTTCAGGATAAATTCCATCATGTTGAGAAATAAGTTCAACATATTCTGGTGGAAATGTAACTTCTAAAGTAGCTGCAAAATTTTCAATAATTTCTTTATTAATTGCGCCATTTGGATACTGATCCCCAATATCTTGTAGCATTTGATGGTTCTCCAGTATTTAAAAAAATTGCCTAATATTATTAAGTGTCATAGATCGCATAGTGCTTCACTTATACTTTTCAGCACTCTTTTGCAAATAGTTCTCCCAATTCTTCATTAAGCGATTAATATTTTCTGCATAAGAATACAATGATGGATTATATCCATCTGTAGGAGGCATATATTTAATAAAATTATCCATTTCGGCTGGACAATCAAAATCTGTATAAATACTTTCTACTTCATCTAAAGGATCTTCAAAACTTTCTCGATTAAGCCAGAGCCAGCTAAGAATTACATATAACCATTTTTGACTAATGGTCTCATATTCATCTTCTTTAAAATTTGGACATAATTCATAAATAAAAGAACTGATGTCATTTGACTCAGTGGGTATAAGGAATGACAACTCAAGTTCAGCGTTAGTATAGTTTTCCGTTAATAAACTATTCTCTGCTTTTTTTATTGGTATTTCTGAAGTAAGAAGATTATTTTCATAGCCCCATTTGATATCACACCATGAAAGGTTCACCTTTTCATTAATAAAATCAGCAGGTATTGGATATAATTTCATATCATTGTTCCTTTAGGATCATAAAAACCATTAATTCGACTATATGTAAAATCTTCTTAATCAATAATTTCTGATTATCAACCGTGTATTTAAAAAATATTATAAAAATTTCAGATTTAGCCTTTTAGCCTCGGTTTCATCACCGTACCACCATACAGCTTTATCTTTGACTTTAGCTGACATTTCTTCATCAACCCCATAATATTCTTCTGGATATTTTGGAGCTGGACTACCATCTTCAAATCTAGTTAATGTTGTATTATTAACGAACAAATCATATGCCTGTTGATGACAATTTGGGCAGGAAGGTAATGAACTTAAAAACCGTTTTAGTTTATTCTTATAGTACTCTCTGTAAATTGGTCCACTGTCAGGTATATTACTATCATCTTTATTCAAGATAGGATCATTACGACCTGTTATCCATAGAATGGTATGGCAATTTGTACATTGCGCACCTAATGGTTCAGCTCTTTCATATTCGTTTATACCGTACTGCAAGCCATGTTGCTGATACCCTTTCAGATAGTAAGGTACTACCGAGATGTCACAAGCTGTTACCTGATATAAAGATCTCATAGGTACTCCTTTTTTTAATATTTTTAATGCCTCATGTCTGGTTTTTTGTGTATATTTTTTTGGCATGCCTGCTATTTCTTTAAGCATTAAGATTATTTCATAAGAAATATACTCGGATTTTTTATTCAATAGGTTTAGAGCTAATATTGTCCAATATTCTGAAGTACTATCAGATAGAGCAAAAATAAGTATTTCTCTAATTTGTTCAAAAGAATAGACTTCAACTATATTCTCAACTTCTTTATTTTCAAGTATTAATAAACCATCCCTCACATCTTGCATTAAAATCCTCTCAATTATTTGTTTAGTTTTCATGGTCTACAGT
>NZ_JABVBF010000257.1 GCF_013344765.1 Acinetobacter lactucae | reverse complement strand
TTATTTAGTGTTCAATTTTATAAAACTACTGCTAATCCAAAAATAGAATTTTGTGTCAATGAATTTACTTAAATGAATATTGAATCTAAAAAACTTATAGGAAAAAGATACTAGATGAGCCATCCTACACTCATAATGACAAGCTCTGTCTCGTTTGGTGTCATGTCACGCGACACGTGAAATTTCATTTATCAATACATAAGTTTTCATAAATCAAAAAATTAATAAATGTAATAAATCTCATCATTCAAGGCCTGCTTTATTCATCTTTTCTTCATATCCATAAATTCAGGCTACAATATTCATAGTGACAGTTATTGTGTCGTTTTACCAACAAAATGTCACAAGTTGTGTCGTTGTATTTTGTCTTCATGTGCCATAAAGATTACTAAGCTTTTGAATTTATTTATAAGAGAATGACAGCATATGCGTCGTGTGACGATCTACTAAATAAAAAGCCGCTATCTATAGCGGTTTTTTATTACTCAAAATGTCATAATTTCTAAAAGATCATCAACCTTTACCCGAGTACAAAACTGAGCCAACTAAAACCGCTTGTCCTGCAATGCTAACGTGTAATATTGAATCTATTTTCTCAACTGTTACTAAAACTCGCCCCGGTTTTTCTATTGCAAGACCTTGATATCCCCAATAACTAACTTTCTGGTCACATTCGATTAAATCGTGGTGAACAAGGTACGCTCCCGCTGGACCATTTGCATTACCAGTTACAGGATCTTCATTAATACCGATTGCAGGCGCGAACATGCGACCATAGGTAATAGGTTCTTGCCTACTACCTTCCAAGACAAGAGTGAAAAAACCATTGCAACCTATTTCAGCGCTAATAGCTTTCAATTTTTCATTGTTCGGAGTTAATCCATCAAGCTTACTTCTGCTCCGCATTGGCACCATCACCTTGGAATGCCCCGTCGTGACAACTTGTATTGGCAAGTCCGCAAAATCTCTCTCGCTCACACCCAGTGCGCTTGCAAGTTCACTCCGTTGACTCCCACTAAAAGGTGGTAAAAACTCTACGCGACCTTGGGTCATTTTCACAAATAACGCTTTTGGACTTCCAAATATTGAAACGGGTAAATGACCTGCTCCCGTTTTTGCGATTAATGGATAGTCTGATTGGTGGCCTGTAGTTGCACGTAAAAAATGACTAGCGATCGTCGCGTGTCCACAGATCGGGACTTCATTTGTAGGGGTAAAATATCGAACATGTATGTCATGACTTTGATCTTTTGGTGATAAAACAAAGGCAGTTTCTGAATACCCTGCGAATGCAGCAATATCTTGCATCTCTTGAGTTGTAAGATGGTCAGCATCTAGAACAACCCCCGCTCGATTTCCTGTATTTGGTTTGGTGGTAAATGCATCAACCACATAAATGGTCGTCATGGCAGAATTCCTCTGTTGTTAATATTGTGATCTCAGAAATAGCTCCCGCCATGACTAGAAAATCTTATTTAATTGCAGCAACACATATCACCGCTCTAAAAGGCTTATAGTCGCCTCATATAATGAATTTTGAGTCTTTGTAGTGGTTGTTTGAATTGTATAAATCTAAACATCGGGGATACTATAGTTTTTATTGCAAACGCATTTTTTAAAAATGGAAAGGTATGAACTGGGACGATACTAAAATTTTGTTAGCTATTGGGCGAACTGGCGGGTTGAGCCGCAGTGCAAAATTGCTTGGTATTAGTGTTTCTACCGTACATCGCAGAGCCGTTGAACTGGAAAAAAGCCTCAATGCGGTTCTTTTTTCCCGAGACAGTGATGGCTATACACTCACCCATGTTGGAAAACATTTTTTTGTTTTGGCTGAAAAAGCAGAAGAGCATTTGATAGCAATGGAACGTTACAACGATCAAGGACAGCAATCATTATTCCGCATTGCTTTACCTGAGTTAATCGGGCAACAGTTACTTCAGTCAAAGCTAACCGCATTACAACTGAAGCATCCAGATTTACAATTAGAGATCTCAACGAGTGTCGTTCCTGTTGATTTTTCCCGACGGGAAGCTGACATTATTCTTCGACTTGTGCGACCAGAAAGCGGGCGCTACATTATTCGGCGACTTGGCCAACTGGAGTATGGGCTTTATTGCAGTAAAGATTATCTCGCTAGTTTCACAGAGCATGCTGAAATGGCTGATGATTTATTGAATCATCGTATAATCGGTTGGGACCGAAGCCTTCAATATACGTTTTTAGCACAATGGATGCGTGAACTCACCCAAGATACAGCCCCTGCTTTGTCTTTTGATAACATGCACTCGCAACTACGAGCAGTCATTGAAGGACAAGGAGTTACAGCCCTGCCTTGTTTTGTTGCAAAGGCTTCTGGTTTAGTGCCAATACTACCTGAGCAAACTTTAAAACAAGATGTGTGGTTAATGCGTCATTTAGATACTAAGGATAGTGACTATTCAATGTTGATTAGTGAGACAATTGAAAAAGAACTACAAGAATATCTGTTGTAATAAAAATTAGCTTTTATTCTAATTTTGAATTCGAAAAAGAAATTTTAAGTTAAACCTAGTTATGTCTCGCTCAAGTTGTATAGAGTGATTTTTAGTCAAAATGATTGGCGAGAACTATCAAATCTGCTCATAAAAATCCGACTTGTGTCAAAAACGGAATTTTGTTTTTTTTGTAGCAAATAAAAAATCTTAATACTTTGATTTAAAAAATCTTTTTAAATATGGTTTCAGATAACGCCCATTATGTTAAATAAAAACTCTAAGGAGATATCTCAATCACTTCATTCTTTGATGCTTTTCTCACAATTACTGTTCCACTAGAGTTTGTTATATAAGGTTTAAAACGATTACTGTTGATGAACTGTATAAATTTTTCGATATG
>NZ_JABVBF010000256.1 GCF_013344765.1 Acinetobacter lactucae | reverse complement strand
CATAATGGTATGGTACTTAAAAATTTAAATTCAAAAATTGAAACTGGGATAATATGCGACGTTTTTCTTGTATTGTTGGCTCTGTATTTTTAGCAATGACTCAGGCTCAAGCAGAGCTCGTAATTAATGGTTCTACAATATCTAGCAGTGCTACTGTTCCGACAGTGACTAACGAAAATTATACGCCTAATAATAATTTCCAAAGTTGTTTGGCAAATTTACGCTCTCAAGCGGTTGCTGCTGGAGTCTCTGGTACAACCTATGATCGTTATACTCAAAACTTAACTCCAGATTATTCGGTTATTGATAAATTAAATTACCAACCAGAATTTTCGACGCCTATTTGGGATTATCTTTCTGGTCTAGTCGATGAAGAGCGTGTTGAGCTTGGAAAACAAAAACTGGCGCAACATCGAGATGTTTTAAACCGTGCTTCTCAAACCTACGGTGTGCCACCGGAAACAATTGTAGCAGTGTGGGGCGTGGAAAGTAATTTTGGTGATATTTCTGGAAAATATCCTTTATTACAAGCACTCGGGACTTTAAGTTGTGAAGGTCGTCGACAAAGTTATTTCCGCACTGAGTTTTTTGCCACTATGCGTATTTTACAACGTGGTGATTTAACCGAAGACCAACTGA
This sequence comes from Acinetobacter lactucae, assembly GCF_013344765.1. Classification (GTDB taxonomy): domain Bacteria; phylum Pseudomonadota; class Gammaproteobacteria; order Pseudomonadales; family Moraxellaceae; genus Acinetobacter; species Acinetobacter lactucae_A. Next base: position 2,253 of record NZ_JABVBF010000256.1, on the reverse strand, counting down.
AAGGTTCATGGGCTGGGGCATTTGGTCATACTCAATTTATGCCATCTACTTATGAACGTTTAGCGGTTGATTTTGATGGAGATGGTCGTCGAGATTTAGTTTCTAGTACAGCGGATGCACTGGCTTCAACTGCTAATTTCTTAAATAAAGCAGGGTGGCAAACAGGAATGCCATGGGGTTTTGAAGTTAAAGTTCCCCAAGGTATGTCAATTGATGGAGAAGGGCGACGTTCTAAGAAAGCTTTAAGTAGCTGGAGTGCACGAGGGGTAACCCGAATGGATGGTTCTCCACTTGTTCAAGGAGCTTTATCTGGCAATACTTCAGCGGGTTTAATGGCACCAGCAGGTGTAAATGGTCCAGTATTTTTAGTATTTAAGAATTTTGATGCTATCTATAGCTATAATGCTGCGGAAAGCTATGGACTGGCGATTGCACATTTATCTGATCGTTTAAAAGGTGCTGGTCCATTTATTGCGTCTTGGCCCACTGATGATCCGGGAACTTCACGTGCAGAACGTCGTGAAATCCAACAGTTTTTGATTAATCATGGCTATGATATTGGTGCAGTTGATGGTCTCATTGGTGATAAAACCCGTGTGGCTATTCGTCAGGAGCAAACTCGTTTAGGTTTAAATCCAACGGGACGGGCAGGGCAACAAATCTTACGTGCATTCCGTCAAGAACAAGCTAAAAAAATGATGCAATAAACTGAAAATAATAAAAAAGGTCTGCTCATGCAGACCTTTTTTATAGGCACTTATATAAGATAGCTACTCTAATTTAACCGCTTCCAAAATATCAAAAATAACCGAAGTGACATCTTGGCTTAAGTCACGATCATTAAAGATTTCATATGCAGTAATGGTGACATCAGTATCACTTGGTAATTGCTTTTGCTCTTCTTCAATTAAATGTTCAATCGGTAACAGAGTTTGTTTTACCTCAAGATGGAGAATATCTTTATATTCGATATTTTCATCTTCAAGCTCGATTTCATGTTCATTGAAAAAGGGAATTAGAATAGAATGGAGGTATGGTTTAATTTCAATAATATCAAACAGTTCAATATCACGAGTCTGTTCAATTGTGCTGATATGATCATTTACTTCAATCAGGATATGATAATAACTCATCTTGATCTCCATTCTATTTTCGTTAGCTCTTATGACCACAATAACATGACTTTGATATTAATTTCGATGTATCTATCTAGAAATAGATACATCACTTTATATCAAGCTCTCAATTATTGAGGTAAAGCACTTAATAGATCACGATCAGCATCTGTAAGGCCAGTGATTTTTTTGTCACCATCTTTACGCACTGAGTGCATTAATGCATTTGGTTGATCACTATGTTTTAAGCCAAGCGCATGTCCTAACTCATGAGCAATCGTTAAACGTAAATCATCAATAGACTTAAACTCATAAATCACAATTTGCTTGCCGTTGTAAATACCTTTTTTAAAGACATCTGCTTGAGCATTTTGCTTAAATTGATTTAATGAATTATTAAACTCATTATTAATCTGATTAAAATGACTAACTTTGACATTTAAATCTTTAGCTTGCTGGTTATATGCAGCAATTTCTTTCTTTAAGGCAACAGTTTGTTTTTGCAGATCTTTCTGAGTTTTAGCCAGAGATTTAGCACTATATTCAGGTGCTAATTTGCCTTGATTAAGTTGCATCATTTGCTGGTCAAAATTTTTCAATTTCTCATTCAAAATTTGCTTTTTACTTTCAAGGTCAGACTGAGTTTGACTTAAAGTTTGCTTCAATTGCTTAATTTGTTGCTGCTCATCAATTACACGTTGCTGTTCTTGTTGGAACTGAGCTGCAATTTTTTGACGTTGTTCTGAACGACTTTGGCTATTATCGTAAACTAGACGAATCTCCAACTTTGCATTTGGATCATAAGTAAAATAATTCTGCCCAGTGCCTTGTTCCCAAATATCCGCAGCTTGTTGGCTAATCTGAATCAATTGATCTTGACTTAAACCAAAACGTGGATCAATTTCAGCAATTTTATAAGTCAGATGTTGACCTGCTTTTTGCTGAATTTGAGTATGAGTTGGAGTAGCAAGATTAGCATTAGCCTGAAAATTAGAAAAAGCGAAGGCTACGCCTAATAACAAAGATGTTAAACGCATAATCGTAAGGGGGGAGATTGAAAAAAAACGTATTATAAGAAGATAAAATGAAAAATCAATCAAAAAATATACAATTTCGATAAATAAATGAGACTTTAGTC
>NZ_JABVBF010000255.1 GCF_013344765.1 Acinetobacter lactucae | reverse complement strand
ATATAAAGTACAGATTTTATTATCTTTTTATCTTGAATCTTCTGCAAATATTAAGATTTGGACAAATCTTTTTCTGGTTTATACATAACGCAAATTTAATTTTTATTTTTAAGAGGAGGAAGAATCTTTTGTTTAAACATCCCACAACTTTCAAAAAAATATTCATCGCGACAACTTTGATTACATTCAGCCTTTCAAGTCATGCAGCGCTTACCTTTGGCAATGCTGAAGAAGGTCAACTTAAAGTAAGTGGTACTGTTCGGGCTAAATATGTTTACGATTTTGACTCTGATCCCACTACCAGTAAATTTTCTTTTAATGACGCCGTATTATGGCTGGACTACAACTCTCCGAAATGGATTGGCCGTCTAGATTATCGGGTTTATGAATATTATGGACGTTTAGGCGATGCCAACTGGCTCACCGATGCATGGTTGGGTTATAAAATTAATGACAACAGTAAAATTATTGCTGGCTTAAACCCTGTTCCTTTTGGCTTGGGCCGATTTTGGGGAAATACTTATTATTTAGGCATTGCCAATAGTGCTGGTTGGGAAGATGTACACAATCTTGGGGTGAAATACGATTTCAATGATGGAATCAACGAAGCACAACTCGCCTTTTATCCTACCGATGGTGGCACCTATAGAGGTAAAAGCAAAGACTCGAGTCGATTTAGTATCAACCCTGTCAATGCAGATGACTCTGTACCACAAGGCACCAATACTAAAGAAAAGAACTCGATTGTAGTTCGTGGTGCTCATACCTTTAAGAATGTCTTAGGCCAAGAAAATTTCTCTACCCAACTGGGTGCTTCTGCATGGTATTCCACCATTGAAAACAAACGTTCAGGACAAGATGGCGATCGCCAAGTCTACTCAGTTTTTAGCAATACCAATTACAACCAATGGAATTTGCAGCTTTTGGCCGGTTATCAAGACATCGATAATGCCGACACTCAATATAAAGACCACCTGACTTTGGGCGGTTTCGATTATTCCTTTAACTCTGCAACCAAAGGTCAGATTTATTCAGCCGAACTCAGCTATTTATTTCCTCAGCAATTTGGACCGATTACCTCTGTTCGCCCGTACTTGAACTATAGTTCTTATCGAAAAGAACAAGACGGCTTTAAAGACTCTACCCGTTTTATTCCCGGCATTGCCTTTAACTATCAAAAACTGACGGTACAAGCCGAATTACTGATGGGTAAACATGATCCATACCTAGGAGACAGTGAAGGCCTTGCAGCTGGTGGAACCAATGATAAATGGAATAAAAAAGCATTTGTAATTTTTGCTTATTACTTTTAACTCCAAAAATAAAGGCCAACATCTGTTGGCCTTTATTTTTATTTAGATATCTATTTTTACGTTAGTCGATTACTGGTGAATTATTGAGAGGAAGTTCTGTTTTATCTTCATCGATAACATCAACATCTTGAGCGGTAGGCTCAAACTTAATCAGTAGTCCAATCACAATTAAAGGGATAAATGCAAAGATAGAAATAATTAGGTAAACATCGGTTTTATAACCCGCCATCCAGATTGGTAAAACAAACAAAGCAATCGCCTGAGCAACACCTGTTACCGCACGGTTAAAGCCGACTCCAACACCACGGATCGAAGCTGGATAAGCCATGGTTGGATAAACCATCATTTGTGCCCCTGGCCCAAAGCCTTCGGCAAAAAGCCACAAACCGAGCATACCAATTGCGGTGTAGAGTAAAAGGCTATTACCGGGTTCACCAATTAATGCCAAGGCAATGAGGGCTATAAACTGGAGTAAAAAGCCTGTAAGCAACACATGACGAGATTTAAATCTGCTGGCAACAAATACACCTAATAATCCGCCCGTAAACGCAAACAGTAAATTAAGCCCAAGTGTGGTGGTAATGGTCGTCAAGACATCGGTATGAAAGAAACGCGTTAAAATAGAAGGTAAAAAGAAGGCAATGGTGGTGTACTGAAATGCCACCGAAATATGAATCACAATTGCCACAATCGTTCTTGGCAAATAGGTTTTATTAAATAAAACTGCAAAACCCTCGCGCTTTTTCTTTTCAGCATTTCTTTCTACTTTTTCGACTGTTGCGACTGCATGAATTGCATAGGATTTTTGTAGAACTTTAGCTGCCCCCTTTAAATCACCTTGGTTTGCAAGCCAGATTGGTGATTCAGTTAAATATTTACCGCGAATAAAAATAATGAGTAACGCTGGCACTGCTCCAAAAATTAAAGATGCTCGCCATAACCAGTTGCTATGCTCAGGGGGTAAAAGGAAATAAAGCGCCAGAACTAGACCAAAACAGACCGAAGAAGCGGCATACCACATTGGGCACCATGCGGCTAACCGCGCAGCCTTGTTGCTACTACCGTTAAACTTGGAAAACTCAGATAAGTATGACATTGCGACAGGCAAATCAATACCAACACTAATTCCCATAATAAATCGGGCTAAAATCAAAACCCATACATTCGGTGCAAAGCCTGCGACAATTGCCGCAATGACAAACAGCACCATGTCCGCCATGAAGACCCGATAACGGCCGATTTTATCTGTCAGCCAACCACCAATCAGGTTACCAACAATGGTTCCGCAGACAATTGCTGAAGCTACAACACCTGTCATCACAGGGCTTAAAGAAAACTCTGAGATGACTTGCTCAATACCAAAGGACAGTGTTGTTAAATCATAGGCATCAATAAACACCCCAATGAGTGCCAACCAAATAACTTTATTCGATTTACCCTTCCCTGCAAATTTGGAAATTAATTGTGAAACATCATCGGGAGATTTAATTTCATAACGATGGTTATGATCGAGTTCTTGTGTGCTCACTTAATAATTCCTGAATTTTAATAACAGGAACAAAATAATGATTATTCACATAATACAAAAACAAATTAATCTGATGTTTTAATCTCAATTATAGAATTATCTTTTCATTATTAACTCAGCAGTAAAACC
>NZ_JABVBF010000254.1 GCF_013344765.1 Acinetobacter lactucae | reverse complement strand
TATAGGTAATATGTAAAAGGAATTATTGAATGAGAAAAATTTTAGGGATAGCTTCACTTATTATGTCTACTGGTGTTGTACATGCTGAACAATTAAATGAACAAGAAAAAATTTCTCCGTATAGTGCGAATATTACTTTTGCTAGCCAATACATTTCACGTGGTTTTCAACAAACTTGGGGTAAACCTGCTTTGCAAGGTGGACTGGATTATGCCAGCCCGAATGGTTTTTTTGTCGGGACTTGGGCATCAAGTGTGAGCTCAAACTACCTTCGGGATGCCTCGGTTGAATGGGATTTTTATACAGGTTATATCAAAACTTTCGATAAGTTTTCGGCTGGAATGACGGTTTTTTATTATTACTATCCGGGAGCTGAAAGCACGCCTGAAACGGGGAGTACCAGTTATAACTATGGCGAAATCGTGCCTCAAATTGGTTATGGACCTTTGACTCTTAAATATTATATTACCTATACCCCAGATTATGCTGGTTATAACTCAGATACGATGGGCGGCCCCGAGGGTAAACGTTCACGAGGAACAACTTATTTAGATTTAACTTTTACTCAGCCTATCAATGAGACTTGGACTTTTGGTGCCCATTATGGCTATGAAAGAATTAAAAATTTCTCAGAAGCTAATTTTCAGGATGTTAAGGTTGAGCTGATTAAGGACTTAGGCGATGGCTGGAATACGGGGTTGGCCTATACCAAAGCTTGGGATAAAAATGGGTTCTATAAAAAGTATAGTAATGGTGAGCCAGATGCACCTATTTCAAATCCGATTGATTCGACATTGACTGTCTCAGTTAAAAAAGTATTTTAAGTTAAATTGATTAGTTAACTACGCTTGAAGGCACCGCTAAACTCAAACTTTCAAACGTAGTTAAAGCTGACTGTTTATTGAGTTTTAGAATTGATTAACGTAGGCAAATTAAGCACTACCTGAGTATCCGCAACAACATCTAAACGCAGAATAGTCGAGGTGCCCAGCTCATTTAGTAAAGTAGTTAAAGGGCCTTCGTTTTTCATTAGTCGTACTTTCTTTGGAAAAAGCTTTTGTGCAAAAGAAAGAACATTAGATTGAACTTCCGTTTGATGCCATTTCCCATCAACAACATGTAGCATGGTTGCTTTATTGAGGTGCGTTTCAGAATTAACATGTTTTAAAGTTGGAACAGGAGTAGTGAGGCTTAAATCTAATGTTCCATTAACATCGAAAATTTTGGCTTGAACCTCTTTTGAATTAATGTCGACATCAATTTTAGTTAACCATTTTGGAAGTTGGTAACCATATACACCACGAACTCTGGCAATTTCCGTATCGACAGGTAATGCTAAAACATGTGCATAAAAATGACGTTGACGCATCGATTTCATCAACTCTGCAATATGTGGACCACGAGCATTCGGCTTACGTACAACAATCGCAATCGACACTTCGTTATAAGGGTCGTTATCACAAACTGAATAGTTAAAGAACGTGACGGCGACCAATCCATAACCCGGAAATGGTTGTAATGGTGTTAAAGCAGCAGAAAGTTTTGCCTTAATGAGCTTAATTGGAGCAAGCATTAAAAGCTGTACATTTGCACTACGATAATAAAAGTTGGGTGCCCAGACAGGACCTACACGTGACTCTACAATTTTTTTAGGAATATGGCGGAAAAAGTCGATATTGCCAGCAGCTGGGTCTTGCGCGACTTGATCTAGGTCAGGGTTCATTCTGAATCGGTCATAATAACCACCTTTGAATACGTTGACTTTTTGTTGCCCAAATTCAACCTCAGTAAACTGTTGTTTTATATTCATGAGAGTTCACCTTTAACATTTAATGAGCGAGTAGCTATGGTTGGCTTTATCAAGACATGTTAATTAACAGCCAATGTGGGCACTATAAGGTTAAAGTTAACTTTAAAGTCAATGCTTTAATTTTGACATGTCAAATCTTTGACATTTAAAAGAAATAAAATCAAAACAATTAAAGATTAAAAAGCTACAAAGTTGAGTAGAGTCTTCATATAAATTTTATTTTTAAAATACGGTTCAAGATGATTGACCTTAAAGTTAACTTTAACCTTAGTATAAATATTCAGGCCTTTATAACGAATCTATAAACAGTTTTTAGCAGGAGAACAAAGATGGGATATTTAACCACAAAAGACGGCGTTGATATTTTCTATAAAGATTGGGGTCCACGCGATGCCCAAGTTTTATTTTTTCATCACGGTTGGCCTTTAAGTTCAGATGACTGGGACACACAATTGCTTTTTTTCCTTAAAGAAGGTTTTCGTGTTGTGGCTCATGACAGACGTGGGCACGGACGCTCAAGTCAGGTGTGGGATGGTCATGATATGGACCACTATGCAGATGACGTTGCAGAAGTGGTTAAACACCTAAACATTAAAAATGCAATTCACATTGGCCACTCAACGGGTGGTGGTGAAGTAGCTCACTATATTGCTCGTCATGGTCAAGAAAATGTTGCAAAAGCTGTGCTTGTCAGTGCAGTACCGCCACTTATGGTTAAAACTGAAAATAACCCTGAAGGTTTACCAAAAGAAGTTTTTGATGACCTGCAAAATCAAGTTCTCACTAATCGTGCACAATTTTTCCGCGACCTTCCGTCAGGTCCGTTTTATGGTTTTAACCGACCTGATGCGAAGCCATCTGAAGGCATCATTTCTAACTGGTGGCGTCAAGGCATGACAGGTAGTGCAAAAGCACATTACGATGGTATTGTGGCATTCTCACAAACCGACTTTACTGAAGATTTAAAGAAAATCACTGTTCCGGTTTTGGTGCTGCATGGTGACGATGACCAGATCGTGCCTTATAAAACTTCTGGCGTGAAATCTGCTGAATTACTTCAAAACAGCCAACTCAAAATCTATCCAGGTTTTTCACATGGTATGTTAACTGTTAACCATGAAGTAATTAATGCTGACTTGTTGGCTTTTATTCGTGAATAATTAAAAGCGTTTAAACTTCGAAAAAGAGGCCTAATGAG
>NZ_JABVBF010000253.1 GCF_013344765.1 Acinetobacter lactucae | reverse complement strand
CACAACAACTTGTTAAAATATAAATACTTTAAATTAAAGTTATCCATATCAATTTTACTTATACACTTATCAATTAAAACACACTATAAATGAAATAAATTCATGCTTTTTGGTCAGTATGAACTGGTCCTCAAGCTCAAGTCGATGTAACATATTATGTCTTTTGAAATAACCAAGATAGGACTTTCATGCGCGAGTACGCTGTTTTTACCTCGGAATCTGTAAGCGAAGGTCATCCCGATAAAATGGCCGACCAAATTAGCGACGCTATTTTGGATGCAATCTTAAAAGAAGACCCATATGCACGTGTTGCTTGTGAAACACTGGTAAAAACAGGCGCTGTTGTACTTGCTGGTGAAGTAACAACGACTGCTAATATTGATGTTGAAGCTGTTGTTCGTAATACTGTTAATGGTATTGGTTACCATCACTCTGATCTTGGCTTTGATGGATCAACCTGTGCTGTAATCAATATGATTGGTAAACAATCACCTGAAATTGCTCAAGGTGTCGACCGCCAAAAACCTGAAGATCAAGGTGCCGGTGACCAAGGTCTAATGTTCGGTTATGCAAGCCGTGAAACAGATGTGCTTATGCCGGCTCCGATTTCTTATGCTCACCGTTTAATGGAGCGTCAAGCTGAACTTCGCCGTTCAGGTGCACTTCCATGGTTACGCCCAGATGCAAAAAGCCAAGTTACTTTTGCATATGAAAATGGTAAGCCTGTTCGTCTAGATGCGGTTGTTTTATCTACTCAGCACGATCCTGAAATTTCTCAAAGCCAGCTTAAAGAAGCTGTTATTGAAGAAATTATCAAACCGATCATCCCTGCAGAAATGTTCCATGCTGCTACTAAATTCCACATTAACCCAACAGGTATGTTCGTGATTGGCGGCCCTGTAGGTGATTGTGGTTTAACTGGTCGTAAAATTATTGTTGATACATACGGCGGTATGGCTCGTCACGGGGGTGGTGCTTTTTCTGGTAAAGATCCATCTAAAGTTGACCGTTCTGCTGCATATGCAGGTCGTTATGTTGCAAAAAATATTGTAGCTGCCGGCCTTGCTGACAAATGTGAAATTCAGGTGAGTTATGCCATTGGTGTAGCAGAACCTACTTCAATTTCAATTAATACCTTTGGTACAGCAAAGGTTTCTGATGAGTTGATTATTCAACTCGTACGTGATCATTTCGATTTAAGACCGTTTGGTATTACCCGTATGTTGGATCTTCTTCAACCGATGTACAAACAAACTGCGGCTTATGGCCACTTTGGTCGTGAAGGTTCAGACTCGGCATTTACTTGGGAAAAAACTGATAAAGTTGATGCTCTTAAAAATGCTGCTGGCCTCTAAGATGAAATCATAAAAAGCCCGCCATTGAGCGGGCTTTTTTAATAATTAAAATTTTATGGTATGTAGGGTTTAATCTTCTAGCAATCGTCCTTGATGCCATATCATTTATAGCTGTAACCAAAGTCTATTGTCTTGTGGTTTTATCATCCTGATTTAATACATCCAGTAAAGTTGACTGCGTTGGAGTATCTTGATGGTTCTGGATATAGATATGCACAACTTTAAACACGACGACAACAGCTAGACAAGCCATCACACAAAACATCCATAAGCCATACGGGCTTCGAATATGTTGTGAACCACAATATGGACATGATTTATCAGTCGATGCCACAACTTTGTCACAACACGCACAATGGTATTGATATAGCATAGGTAACCCTCCTTCCCTCATTTCAACCGTTGTTTTTTTAATAGGTTTGCTGCATTTTTAATTTATACATCCTTTATATTTATCCTATGTGAAATGAAAAGATAATTCAATCTAGATGAACAATTGAGTCAATTAAAAAATATTAATTAAAAACATATATATAACTTAAATATTATTTTTATAGGACTATTTTTCTTATTTTGATATTTTGCCAAATTTGTTAAAATAAGCGAATAATCTCACATTTTAGGCAAATGCATGTCACATACAAAGCTCATTAATAAAGGTGGCTTTCGCGAAAGAGCCAACCGAAGCCGAGGTTATCAACAATCTGAAAATAAGCAAACTGCCTTAGCTTCCAACAAATATCAACCTCAAACAAAATTACAAGAAGACCAAACTGAATTGGCTCAAAAAGATCTTAGTGGGACTGAAGAATCTCTAACTAAATAATGTATATCTTCTTAAAATAAAAAAGGCCTAAACTTTGGAGGTTTAGGCCTTTAGATAAAGTAATGATTAATCCTTATTTTTATGTTCAATTTTCTTATGTTCTGGAGTGACTTCACGAGCTTCTCCATCAATAATGCTTGAATCACGATATTGACCTTGACTCCCCCCACCTTGTTGATTCTGCATATCTTGCATTTGGCGCATTAAATCAGCAAATGGGTTTTGTCCACCCATATTACCGCCCATGCCACCCATCATTTTATCCATCATAGCCTGTTGGCGTTTTGCGAGAGTTCTCATCGCCATATTACGGAAAGCAGTTTGAACACCAGGGATCAAAATCAAAACAGCTAATACATCAGAAACAAGACCTGGCAACATTAGTAAGAAACCTGCAAAAGCATAAGCAAGTTTTTTAGTTACTGCCGGGTCATTACCGAGTTGGCCAGTCATCTGCATTTGCTGTAATTGAGGCATAATACCAGCAGTACTTCTGCGAATAAGCCCTAAACCAATAAAGAAAGCAAGAATGAACCAAAAGAACACATACCATCCACTGATGAACTGTGCTACGCCAATCCATACGGCAATTTCAACAATCGCGCCCAGAACTACAATAAGAAGTAAATTCATGTAAAACTTTATCTATCTCAAAAAGGAAATTCATTGCAGTTTTATTTGCCCCAACCCTATCGAATCAGCCAGAGTCTGCAATACTAGAGTACATTTGATTTTAACTCGATAAAAACAAACATGCTTTATTATTAATGAGTGCTATATTAGGTTTATCAAGTGCGACTTTTCTCAGATTTTAATTTTTTTACTCTATTTAAACAGTATAGCTC
>NZ_JABVBF010000252.1 GCF_013344765.1 Acinetobacter lactucae | reverse complement strand
TATATATATATTTTATCTTTCTCGTAACGCTTCTTTGGCTTTATTAAATGGTTTAAGTAAGTAATCGAGTACTGTTTTTTGACCAGTACGAATATCTACTGTTGCCACCATACCCGGTGTAATACCAAACGCTTTACCTTCTTTATTGTAAAGTTTGTCAGAATCAGTGCGGATATAAACACGATAATAGAATTGGTCCTGTTTCACTTCATCACGAATCGTGTCTGGTGAAATAACCGTAACCTTCCCTTTTAAACCACCATAAATTGAGTAGTCATAGGCCGTGATCTTAACCAGTGCTTCTTGTCCCGGACGAATAAAGGCAATGTCACGCGGCAAAATACGCGCTTCAATAAGTAGTTGTTCATCAATCGGTACAATCGTCATCAGTTTACCGTTTTGTGGAACAACACCACCACGGGTAGTCACTGCAATTTCTTTGACGACACCACGCACCGGTGCTCTGAACACTGCGCGATCTAAACTGTCACTACGACCCAGTACAATTTGTTGTTGCGTTTCGCTATCCGTATTCGCTTTAGATAACTCTTCACGCGCTTTCACATAGTACTGGTTCTGCGCATCATTCATTTTGTTTTGCAAATCATTTGCTTCACGACGTAAACGTAAAACCTCGACCTCACTTGCTGCACCTTTAGCAACCAGCGGTTCTGTCATCGCCAGTTCTTGTTGCACAAGTTGTAACGCCTGTCTTAAACCTGCAAGGGTTTGTTCAAGATCAGCACGACGCGAGCGATATAATGCAGTTTCTTCTTGTACTAACTTTGGTTCTTTCATCACAATTTCAGGAAAAACCAAAGGTGTACCGTTTACTTCCGCACGCAAACGCGCTGCTGTCGCCTGAGCAGAGATCAGTAAAGATCTTGATTCACCAACATTTGATGCAAAACGGGTTGGATCAAGCTGCGCAAGAATTTCGCCTTTTTGAACAATGTCACCTTCTTGTACATTCAGCTTGGTTAAGATACCGCCTTCTAAAGACTGAATCACCTGCTCTTTAGATGATGGAATGACTTTACCTGTACCAGTAGAAACTTCTTCAAGTTTAAATACCCACGCCCAGATAAAGAAAATGACTAGGCCAATTCCCACAATCCAGATCACTAGACTGGCACGTGGTAAGGGTGGCTCACTATAAGAGACATTCATTGAACGGGTAAGTTGTTGTTCTTGTTGTGGTTCGCTCATGAATTACCCCCTTGGCTCACTTGTTTTTGTTGGGCTGTTGATTGATTGAGTACCTGATCTCTTGGACCGTCCATCACGATTTTGCCTTCATTTACGACAATAATACGGTCCACCAGTTCTAAAACAGCGCGGCGGTGGGTCGCAACGACCAAAGTACGATGTGCCAGCCAACCTTTTAAATGATCAATCAGTTGTTTCTCTGCCACGTCATCAATGGCTGCTGTCGGTTCGTCTAACAATAAAATGTTAGGTTGACGAATCAATAGACGAGCCAGTAACAACGCTTGTTTCTGACCACCAGAGAAACCAACACCACCTTCTAAAATCAGGTGATCTAGCCCTTCTTTTTTCTCTTGAACAAAAGGTAATGCACCAGTCACTACTAACGCACGAAGAATCTCTTCATCCGTTGCAAGCGGTGCACCTAAAGTGAGGTTTTCACGAATCGTACCGTAGAAAAGATGTGCATTCTGGTTCAGTAAACCCATATCACGACGTACATCAGACGGATCAATTAACGAAAGATCGAGACCATCTAAATGTACTGCGCCTTGAGTTGGAACTTGCATACCCGATAGAAGCTGGAGCAGTGTCGATTTACCCGCACCATTACGCCCCAATATGGCAATTTTTTCACCAGCACGAATTTTTAAATGACGGATTGCCAAACTTGGTTTCGGGTCTTCTTCGCCATATTGGAATAAGACATTTTTTAATTCGTAATCGCCATTTAAAACTGCTTTGTGTACCAGATGCGAACGATCTGCCTGATCGATCGGACGTTGCATAAGTTCATCAAGGCTTTGTTTGGCAACTTTTGCTTGCTGTAAACGCCCTAAAACACCTGTAATTTGTGCAATCGGTGCCAACATACGTGAAGATAGAATTGAACAAGCCACTAACGCACCTGTAGTCATTTCACCTTCCATCACGGCAAAACATCCTACCAACACCACAATTGCATAGGTTAAGCCTTGAAGCATTTGAGTCCATGCCATTAAGGTACCGACAATTTTACGCTGTCTCATCCCGATATCGGCTGAAACTTCGTTCATGTGGTTCCACTGGTTTTGGAAGCGAGACTCAGCACGTAATAGCTTAATGTCTTCAATACCCTGCACCGCTTCAACAAGAATAGCGTTACGGATTGAAGATTCTCTCATACCCTCTTGTGCGAGTTGCGCTAACTTCTTCTGTGCCAGAATACCCGGCAAAAGCATAAGCGGTACAACCAGCAGCATCACCCAAAACAGTTTCCCACCGATAATCGCAAAAATGATCAGGAACAAGAAAAAGAATGGGAAATCGGCAATTGCACTAATGGTGGTTGAAGTCACCAGCTCACGCACACCTTCGAGCTCACGAATCTGGGAAATAAAACTACCGGTAGATTTTGAACGGTCTTTATTTTTGATGCGTAAGGCATGACCAAATACACGGTCAGACACCCGTAAGTCAGCGCGTTTACCGATAATATCGGATAAATAGACCCGTGATATACGTAAGGTAAACTCAAAAAGTGCTGCAATCAGTACACCGCCTGCCAGCACCCATAACGTCGGGATAGACTGAGATGGTACAACACGGTCATACACTTGCATGGAGAAAATAATGGTTGCCAGTGCCAAGACATTGGCAATCAGTGAGGCAAACATAATGTCAACGTAGCGTTTCCAGTCTCTTAAAACAATCGACCAGAACCAGCTTGCTTCGTATGGTTTGATATATTCGTCAATACGCGCATCGGGAATGGATGTTTCAGGACGCAGGATATAGACATTCTTAATTGTTGTTTTTAAGACATCTAGGCTTAAATTCT
>NZ_JABVBF010000251.1 GCF_013344765.1 Acinetobacter lactucae | reverse complement strand
AATAATCCTTTTCATTTAAATGACATCAGAACGTGCTTTAAATAAACGTGCCAATAAAGTTTGGACATAATCTAAGCCTAATGCTCGATCGGTGAATAAAATTCTGAACAGCATAGGTGCAATCACAGCTTCGATAATTTCCTGATTGTCGATGGTTAATTCATTACGTGATTTAGCTCTAGCTTGAATAATATCAAGCTGTTGAATAATTAAAGTTTCACATTTTCGAGCGTTGGAAGAATCGTTTGTATGTAGCACATCACGTAGCAATGTTTGCCCTACTTCAGAAGAGTACTCCTCAAAATATTGTTCAATCCATGCAGTAACATCAAGCTGAAATGAACCTAAATCTTTCGGTTCCATATCTGGCTTCAGTTCATTTAAGGCTACATCTGAAAATAACTGATTGATATCACCCCAACGGCGATAAATAGTTGAAGGTGTTACTCCTGCTTTTTGAGCAATCATAGGAATAGTAATTTGGCTTTGCTCCAAATTTTTTTGAAGCTCTTTTACTGCTTGATGTACCGCAGTTTGAATTCTTTCACTACGACCGCCTGGACGTAAACCAGTAACAACTTTTGCCATTTATAAACTCTGTAAAGGGATCAAAAAATTTATAAATATTTATATCTATATACAAAATACACTAAAGCTAAGGATTTGCTTTAGTGTAAAAATAATGTATAAAAGCTAAATATTCGCTTTTATGTTATTCATCTTATATGAACAATTCAAGTTCAAAACGGTCTGGATCAGTTTTTCAGTTAGATCCAAAAGTGGCGTTGACCTTAAATACAATCACGCTCATGACCTTTATGGCGGCGTCTAGTGCCCCTACACCTCTATATCGTTTGTATCAGCAGACATGGCAATTTTCGCCTGTTACCTTAACTTTAATTTTTGCGACCTACGCCTTTACCTTACTTGCGTCTCTACTCATTATTGGTTCTTTGTCTGACTATATTGGACGTCGTCCTGTCATTATTGCAGCAATTTTTCTGCAAATTATTTCGATGAGCTTTTTCTTATTTGCTTCAGATGTTTCGATGTTATTTATTGCACGGGGCTTACAAGGAATCGCAACAGGGCTTGCTGTCTCGGCTATAGGCGCAGCAATTTTAGATTTTAGTAAGCTTCAGGGTTCGCTTATTAATAGTATCGCACCAATGGTCGGTATGGCTGTTGGTATATTTCTAACTTGTTCTATTTTGCAATTCTCTGCCCAACCATTACAGCTTGTTTTTGAATTCTTGTGTCTTCTTCTTATTTGTGAACTCATTTTAAGTTTTTTTACTCCAGAGACAGCCCAGAAAAGATCAGGGGCTTTCGCTTCATTAAAACCCAATATGGCTATTCCCCCACAAACAAAAAGTGCATTATTGAGTATTAGTCCGATTAATATTGCTCTTTGGATGGTCAGTGGTTTCTTCCTATCACTGATGCCCTCTTTACTGGCAAAAATTTTCCATACTTCATCTGCATGGCTAAACGGTATTATGTTTATGGCGCTAGCACTCTCAGGTGCGGCGGGTATATTAACGCTTAGAAAGTCGACAAATTACCGTATTTTATTAACAGGTACTCTTTCAATTGCTATTGGTTCTACCATTTTATTTTTAGCAATTAATCTTACAAGTGCAGTAGTTTTATTTCTCGGTTCTATTATTACTGGGGTTGGTTTTGGTACAGCTTTTATGGGTGCAATCCGCACGGTAATGCCCCTAGCTTTACCAGAAGAACGCGCAGGTCTTATGGCTGCATTTTTTGTTGAAAGTTATTTGGCTTTTAGTATTCCTGCAATTTTAGCTGGCTATTTTGTTGGGAAAATTGGGCTAATGAGTACGGCAAATAGTTATATTTGTTTTATTATCCTACTATCGTTTGTTGCCCTTCTTTTGATTTTTAAAAACTTTAAAAGTAAATAAGCCTATAAAAAATAGCCTCTATTGAGGCTATTTTTTATTTCATTGATCACGCCAAGGTTTTAAAAACCGCTTTACATATTTTTTAAATGGCCATGTAAATTGTTTTGTAAAACTATTTGGAATTTTATAACCCACCGTGCCATACACGCTTGCCAGATGATTTGGCATATATACACTTTTGAAGATGACATCATATAGAGGAATAAAGGCAGCGTAATTTTTATCAATCGCAGGTTTTTCTGAAGAGTGATGCCAATGGTGGAATTCTGGCGTAGCGATAATCCAGCGCAAATATGGAAAACGAAAACGCACATTCGAATGAATGAAAATAGCGTGAAATGAAATAAAGACTAAATAGGCAAAAACAGCCGAAGTATGAAAACCCAACAAGAAAATCGGTAAAGTGGCAATAAAACGTGTCATGAGCACTTCAATGACATGCAATCGTGAAGATGCTAACCAATCCATATATTCAGTCGAATGATGAATCGCGTGAAAGCGCCATAAGAAATTAACCTCATGCATAGCTCGATGTAACCAGTACACCGTAAAATCGACCACAATTAATAGTTCAATAAATTGCAGCCAAATCGGCTGAGCTTGTACATAAGGCACAATTGGATTATCAGGTAGATGCGTAATCCAATATTGAATCGGCATGACCGTTAAAAAGCTGAATAATTGAATCCCCACATGGCTGACCATGAAATATTTCATATCAGTCACCCAGCCCACTCTTAATATTTTCTGTTCAGGATTTTTAGCAAAAAAACCTTCAAGCGGAATAAAAATGAACGCTAAAATGAATAAGGTCAGTACAAAATAATCAATACCTGCATAAAACGGTACACTTGGTAAAACGGGCGCCTCAATTACACCACAGCCCAAAACTGCTGCTACAAGTGAAAAACATAGTCCGTAAAAGCCATATCTGTTTTGACGCACAATTGCACTAAATGCACCGAAACCAGCACTAATCACAATGCCCGTAATTAGGCCATAATAAAAAAGATGATAGTGTTTTGCATAAAGAGGACGGAGTTCTGGAGTCGTTAATACACTGGGAAATAAAAAACATAAAGCACCAAATAGGCAAAGTAGGCTTAATGCCATGGAAATAAAAGCACTAATTTTTCCTAAACCTGCGTTAAGTTCTAAATTTTCAAATTTTGCTCTTAATTGATCGGTCATAATTCATATACAGTTCTTATTGTGTATAACGCGCATGCTAACAAAATTTAATTATTAATTGTAAAAAGAACCCTATTT
>NZ_JABVBF010000250.1 GCF_013344765.1 Acinetobacter lactucae | reverse complement strand
GTACTCATCCTTCATTTTTTTTCTGCACGTTCTTGTTGAATTGACTTATTATACCATCCCGATGCAGTGATTTTACTGACTTTTTTGCTCGGGTCTTGATGACTAACTCTCTGTGGAAACGTCATTTTTTATCCATAAGTATAATTGACAAAATTTCAGTACTCACTAATCTTATAGCAAATTTTGACACCGTCTGATTCGCACATGAGAACATTAGGATTTCGAGTCAGATCAACATTCACCAGGACAGGAGATCTATTGAATGTCTGAAGCAAATGGCAAAAAAGCCGTATTACATCTTGATGGCAAAGAAATTGGATTACCAATCTACAGTGGCACTTTAGGTCCAGATGTAATTGATGTCAGCAGCATACTGAAAGAAGGTCATTTTACTTTCGATCCTGGTTTTATGGCGACAGCCGCATGCGAATCTAAAATTACTTTTATTGATGGTGACAAAGGTATTTTATTACACCGCGGCTACCCAATTGATCAGTTAGCAACTCAAGCAGACTATCTTGAAACTTGTTATTTATTATTAAATGGCGAGCTTCCAACTGCTGAACAAAAAGTTGAGTTTGATACGAAAGTTCGTGCTCATACTATGGTTCACGATCAAGTTAGCCGTTTCTTCAATGGTTTCCGTCGTGATGCTCACCCTATGGCAATCATGGTAGGTGTTGTTGGTGCTTTATCTGCGTTCTATCATAACAACCTAGATATTGAAGATATCAACCACCGTGAAATCACTGCAATTCGCTTAATTGCAAAAATTCCAACACTTGCTGCTTGGAGTTACAAATACACAGTAGGTCAACCATTCATCTATCCACGTAATGATTTAAATTATGCGGAAAACTTCTTGCACATGATGTTTGCTACCCCTGCTGACCGTGATTACAAAGTAAATCCTGTTCTTGCTCGCGCAATGGATCGTATTTTCACGCTTCATGCTGACCATGAGCAAAATGCTTCTACATCTACAGTACGTCTTGCTGGTTCTACTGGTGCAAACCCGTATGCATGTATCTCTGCTGGTATCTCTGCACTTTGGGGACCTGCTCACGGTGGTGCAAACGAAGCAGTTCTTAAGATGCTTGATGAAATCGGTAGCGTTGAAAACGTTGCAGAGTTCATGGAAAAAGTTAAACGCAAAGAAGTTAAACTTATGGGCTTCGGTCACCGCGTTTACAAAAACTTCGATCCACGTGCTAAAGTGATGAAGCAAACTTGTGACGAAGTTCTTGAAGCATTAGGTATCAACGATCCTCAATTAGCACTTGCTATGGAACTTGAGCGTATCGCATTGAACGACCCGTACTTCGTTGAGCGTAAACTTTACCCTAACGTAGACTTCTACTCAGGTATCATCCTTAAAGCGATTGGTATCCCAACAGAAATGTTTACTGTAATCTTCGCTCTTGCTCGTACAGTTGGTTGGATCAGCCACTGGTTAGAAATGCACAGCGGTCCTTACAAAATCGGTCGTCCTCGTCAGCTTTATACTGGTGAGACTCAACGCGACATCAAACGTTAATATTCGAAAGAAAATTAATGAAAAAAAGCTGCCTTCTGGCAGCTTTTTTATTTACGTCTTTTTCTACTCTAGACTTATTCTTCTTCAAACATGCTTAACAAGTGATGACTAATTCCATCAGCGCGTAACCACGCCAATTCATAACTCGCTTTAGCCAGAGCTAAAACACGTCTTTCGAACTCAACCCATATAGTTTTGACTTGAGACTCTGAAATACCCAAACCACTCTCGTGTGCCAGATGCTTATTTTTTTCACATATTTTTAAGGCATGGTAAAGCTTACGGCCTTGGCTCGCCCCTTCCATTAACCGCACACGCTTACTTAGAATAAAGCCCTCAACGTGCTGTAAGTCTGCATGAGGCAACATCGGCACTAAGATTTGATTCAATTGATCATCTAAACGCTTCCATACAGCCAAACGCTGCTCTACCGTATAAGTATTCCATTGAATCACCTCGTGGTTAAAACGGCGACAACCACGACAAACCTGATCACCAAAAACTGTTGAACAACGCCCTGCACATGGGGTCAGAGAGAGCGTTCGATGATCATTACTCAAAACAAACTCCTTAAATAAACCATATACTTTTTATGGTTTTCTCGCTTATTACAAATTTTCGCGCTAAAATATGCGCCTTAAATTTCTATCTTAATACATTTGGAGTTTTCCATGAACGCTACTGTAGAACAGCTTGCACCTGTAGAACAGCAAGCGACCGCAGGTTGGGTTGTTGCCGCACTATATCAATTTAAAGAAGTTCAAGATCCTGCCGATCTTCAACAACGCTTATTAGACTTAGTGAAAACAATTAACCTCTGTGGAACTCTGATTGTAGCAGGTGAAGGAATTAATGGTACTGTTGCTGGCGATCGCGTAGCAATTGATACGTTACATCAATTTTTGCTCAATGAAGGCTTTGGCGCTATGGAATACAAAGAATCCCATAGTTCTGATAAACCTTTCCGCAAAATGAAAATTAAACTTAAAGAAGAAATTGTGACTTTAGGTGTTGAGGTTAAACCTCGTGACTTAGTCGGTCACTACCTTGATCCTAAAGAGTGGAATGATTTAATCGCACGTGATGATGTAATTTTAATCGACACACGTAATGATTACGAATATAAAGCGGGTACATTTAAGGGCGCCATTGACCCTAAAACAGAAACATTCCGTGAATTCCCAGAATATGTTAAGAAAGAATTAGAGCAACATAAAGACAAAAAAATTGCGATGTTTTGTACTGGTGGTATTCGCTGTGAAAAATCAACTTCTTTACTTCTTCAAGAAGGATTTAAAGAGGTTTACCATCTTAAGGGCGGTATTCTTAAGTATTTAGAAGAAACCCCTGCTGATGAAAGTTTATGGGAAGGTGAATGTTTCGTATTTGACGGACGTACTGCTGTAACTCATGGCGTCGAAGAAGGCGTTAACATTAAATGTCATGCTTGTGGCTGGCCTTTAACTCCTGAAGAGTCGGCTCTACCTAGTTATGAACACGGTGTTTCTTGCGTTTATTGCATCGACAAGACCACAGAAAAGCAAAAAGCTGGTTTCCGTATGCGACAGTCACAAATTGCTGCTGCAAAGCGTAAACGCCTATAAAACTATAATATAGTTTCCAAAGGGCATTTAGATTTCTAATTGCCCTTTTTCTTTATAT
>NZ_JABVBF010000024.1 GCF_013344765.1 Acinetobacter lactucae | reverse complement strand
CGATTTATTTAAATTCTGGATTTTTTTGATAAGCCTCCAGTGGTGACTGTAAAATCTGGCTTCCTGCGGGAATACTATGTGTAAGCCAGACATTTCCCCCAATAATGGACCCTCGACCAATCGTAATACGACCTAAAATAGTGGCACCTGCATAGATCACCACGTCATCTTCAACAATTGGATGGCGTGTATAGTCTTTTTTCAAAGCACCATCATCATTTGTTTCAAATCGTTTTGCTCCAAGTGTTACTGCCTGATAAATACGGACACGTTCCCCAATCACGCAAGTCTCACCAATCACCACACCTGTACCATGATCGATAAAAAAACCTTTGCCGATTTGTGCACCCGGATGAATATCAATTCCCGTTGCAGAGTGGGCTAACTCAGAAATAATGCGAGACAGTAGAGGTACTTGGGCATATAACTGATGCGCAATTCGGTGATGAATAATCGCAAATATGCCCGGATAGCAAAGTAATACCTCATCCACACTATGCGCCGCCGGATCACCTTCATAAGCCGCCCGCACATCGCCGTCTAAAAGGCGCCGTATAGAGGGCAAGGTGTTGGCAAAATCCTGCACAATAGTTTGAGCAAGTTCTTGTGGCTGCTGTACTGGGCTTGAATGACTCAAATGACGTTTTGCTTCATAATTTAAAGCCAGTTGTACTTGAGCATGTAAGGCTGTGAGTACCCGATTTAAAGTATAGGCAATATAAGAATCTTCAGTTTCCTGACGTAAGTCGGCAGGGCCTAAGCGCATTGGAAATAGAATCCCGCAGAGATCATCTAAAATAGCTTTCAAAGCTTCTTTAGATGGAAGTTCACGGCCCCCAAATTCTTTGATTCTGTGCTGTTGCTGACGCCAGTCATGCCTTGCTTGTTGTAAACCCTGTACAACAGCATTAATGTTCCATTGAGTCACAAGCTTTCCTTGATTCACTGAAAGTTGATTGAAGTATTAGTCTTGTTGCCAAGGAAGTTGATGAATGCGCCAGCCATTTTTTTGATTGCGCTGTTGCTGATCATTGAGATCGCCTTCGAAGCCTTCAAGAACGTTATAAATGTGCTCAAAACCAGCATTAAATGCGGCTTCGGCAGCTTGTGCTGAACGGTTGCCACTACGGCATAACAAAAGAATGGTTTTATCTTTGCCGACCTTTGATTCAAGTTCTTTTAAAAAGCGTGGATTACGGTTAAATGATGTGCCTGTTGCCCATGCAACATGAATACTTTCAGGAACATATCCTACAAATTTGCGTTCTTCGTTAGTACGTACATCAACTAAAACGGCTTGTCCTTGTTGTACGAGTTGCCATGCATCAGTGGGTGATAAACTTCCACTAAAATTCAGTTCATGGTCTTGTGCATATTGTTTTGCTTTAGAAAAAATCTCTTCGTTTGACAAGGATGGATTTGAACCCGATGAAATAAAACCAGAACGGTTTTCTGCATTTAATTTGGCATTCATTAAAAATATCCTTTATCTTCTATCTAGATTGTTATTATTGAATTTACGCTGATTTGAATATAAGCAGAAATAACGAATATCTATTTATATATATTTTTTTGATAAAATGACTTTTAATGTTTTAAGTGTAGATGTATAAATTACTTGAAAGTTCTTATATTGTTTTAAGCTATATTTATTATAAATTTTAGATTAACTGATTTTAATAAAAAGCCCACTCAAAGAGCGGGCTAAATATTTTAAAAATGATGATTAAACTATATCTTGAGTTTTGTTCTCAAAATCGCTGGCATCATGGCGTTCATGCAACTGTGTAGCTAAATCGCCAAAAGTACGGTTGACCATACGACCACGTTGTACCGCAGGGCGCGCTAAAATCGCATCTGCCCAACGTTGAACATTTTTATATTGGTCGACCCCTAAAAACTCCGCGCCGTTATACACCCAGTTTTTAACAAGACCACCATACCAAGGGAATGCCGCAATATCCGCGATGGTATATTCAGAGCCTGATAAATATTCATTTTTTGCTAAATGCTGATCTAACACATCTAGCAATCGTTTTGTTTCCATAGCAAAACGATTAATTGCATATTCAATTTTAACGGGTGCGTAGGCATAAAAATGTCCAAAACCTCCCCCTAAATATGGCGCGCTGCCCATTTGCCAGAATAACCAATTGAGACATTCAGTACGTGCAGCAATATCGGTCGGAATGAAAGCTTTAAACTTTTCAGCCAAGTAAAGCAAAATTGAGCCAGACTCGAAAACTCTTAATGGAGGGTTTTGGCTATGGTCAACCAATGCCGGAATTTTAGAGTTAGGGTTAGCTTCTACAAAGCCACTGCCAAATTGTTGGCCTTCACCAATTTTAATCAGCCAAGCATTATATTCAGCATCTTGAATTCCTAATTCTAAAAGCTCTTCAAGCAAAATAGTGACTTTTTGTCCATTAGGTGTTGCTAAAGAATAGAGCTGTAGTGGGTGTTTTCCGACAGGGAGTGTGTGTTCGTAGCGAGCGCCTGAAGTAGGTTGGTTTAAATCAGTTTTTTCTCCAGTCCATTGCCAAACTTGTGGAGGAATATAGTTTGAATCATTCATTTTTTATCTCATGTTTGGTTGAAATATAAGGGTTTAGTTATGTCGAAAGGCAAGCCATTTTTGTACGCTCGGTCGTTGCCATTGTTGCAGTGCATAATCTTTTAATCGCTCTGGTACCGTGTCACCGTTTTGGATGAGGCGTTGTAACATCAGTGCGAGTTCTGCATCTACAATACACCATGAATCAAAAAGAAATTCGGCATTAGATGCAAGAAGTTTTTCTGCAACAAAGAACAGTTTCTCGGCTGCTTTTAGACCTTCTTCTGAAAGTGGAGTGGATGTGGGCTGAGTAAAAATAACATCGGTTGGACGCTCAGTTCTTAGTGCCACTAAGTCTGATCGGAGCCATGCCTGAATTTGTTTTGCTCTAGCACGGGCTTGAATATCTTTGGGATAAATAGATGTGTTTGGATAAAGCTCTTCTAAATATTCCAAAATGGCAGATGATTCTGATAAGGCAAAATCGTTATGCTCAAGTACAGGCACTTTGGCTGTTAATGACTTTGCTACATAAGATTTTTCAAACTGGCCTTGCTGGCCTAAGTTGATGGTCGCTATTTCAAATGGAATTTGTTTTTCATGGAGCCCTACAAAAACTGTAAACGCGTAGGGGCTTAGAAATTGTGAATCTGTGTACAGCTTAAAGTGTTCATTATTCATTGTTATTGTCCATGTCATAAAACAATCGGATCTAGTCTAAGTGAGCTGATCCAAGATTGGGTAGCTTTTTTGTGGAAAAGCTTTATCAGTTTTTGAATTAAGCGATTTCAGTGTTCAACGTTAGGGCTTAATATGCTGAAAATGCTGACGAACAATACTAAGCCACGCCTGTACCGCTGGTGAGACGGGATGGTTCTTTTTCCAAGCCATCACTAAGTGCCACTGAATATTTGGTTTTTCAAGCGGTACTGCTGCAAATAAAGTAGGGTCAAGCATGTCGGTATAATATTGAGGAAGAAGCGCGATTCCCATACCTTGTAGCACCATATCTGCCAAGAGATGCCATTGGCTGGTCCGGCAAGCAATGGTCGGATAGAAGCCATGCTGCTTACAGGCATCGAGAATAATACTGTTTAAAGAGAAATTTTCAGGAAACATTAAAAACGATTGATGTTGTAGCTCTTCTAGATTTATTTTTTTGCGTGTTGCCCAAGTCGCATCCCGACGTAAAAGAACCATTAAAGGGTAGTTACATAGCTCAATGGTATTGAAAATTTGCGTATCAAAAGGCTGCAATAAAACGCCAACGTCTAACTCATTATTGAGTAAAGCCTGTTCAATACCGCGTGAACCAATCTCCATAAAAGCCAATTCAATATCTGGCAATTGCTGATGATAATCAAACAAGGCAGTTGTTAGGAGCTGCGAGCCTAAAGGCGGAACGCCAAGTTTTAAAGTCCCTGTTTTTAATTGTTGATAGTTTTCTATCTCAAGAAAGATGTTCTGTTCTGCCTGAAGAAGCTCGATTGCATGTTGATAAATACGCTCTCCAATTTCAGTTAGTTCAATTTGTCTTTTTCGGCCGTGATCGGGTTTAACCAAAAGCTGTACCTGAAGCTGCTCTTCAAGCTGCTGTATTATTTTACTAATAGTGGGTTGAGTCAGATACAACTCTTCAGCAGTACGAGTAAAACTTTTAGTTTTTACCAGCGTAACGAAGCACTGTAGTGATTTTAGAGAAAGCATAATAAAGAATAAATTATTCCATTTTGGAATAATATTAACATGAATAATTCATATTTAGCAGATTTAACCAAGATAGCATAATGGTGTAGTTAACCATTTAATTTCGCAAAATGAGTACTGAATCTGCTTCGGGAACACCCACACAACCTACATTTTTAGTTTTAGTTAAACAAGTTTTGATTTTGGCTGGATTTTGGTGGCTAGGATATCTTTTACATCAAAAACTTGGTGTACCTGTCTCGGCAGGTATTTTAGGTATGTTTTTATTGCTTTTATGTCTGTTCTTTAAAATTATCAAAATGGATCAGGTGGCAATAGGAGCAACCGTTGTTTTAGGCGAACTTTTGCTGTTTTTTGTGCCCGTTGTGGTCGCTGTAGTGCAGTATAAAACCTTGTTTATGACTGAAGGATGGCAAATTGTCTTGAGCATTGCGGTTGGGACCATTTCGGTCATGCTCAGTACGTGCCTGACGATTCACTTTTACAATCGTTTGAAAGCTTATTTACAAGCTCGAAAACGTCTTTAACATAAGCATATCTAAGAGCACAACAACATGAATATTTGGTCAATTCTTTGTCTGATCTGGACTTTGGCAGCCTATGTTGTGGCAAAGCGAATCTATCAGAAAAATCCAAAACTTTGGTTATCGCCTGCGATTAGCGTACCTGTACTTACTATTATATTGATGACGATTTTTGGAATTTCATACCAAACTTATTCAGAAGATACGCAGTGGATTGTTAATTTATTAGGGCCAGCTACGGTTGCTTTTGCTGTACCGATTTATCGCTATCGGGAAACAATCCGTAAAAACTTAGGTGTTTTATCTATCGCGATTATTGTGGGAATGAGTGTAGGTGTGATGTCTGCCTATGAAATGGCACAGTGGTTCCATTTTAGCCCTGAAGTGACCAACAGTTTGATGGCACGTTCTATTTCAACACCATTTGCCATGATTCTAGCGGAAGATATTCATGGTTCGGCAGCATTGGTTTCACTATTTACCGTTATTACTGGTTTGGTTGGTATGATTTGTGGTGATGCGATTTTAGCGATTACTAAAATCCGTTCTAATGTAGCAAATGGAGCTGCCTTTGGTAATGCAGCGCATGGTTTTGGTACAGTTAGAGCTCAGCAGCGTAATAGCGAAGAAGGTGTAATTGCCAGTTTAACTATGGTCATCGCCGGTATTTTAATGGTGCTGATTGGGCCATTTGCGATTCATCTATGGTTGATGTTGTAAGCTTGGATTAAGACGGTTTGTCATGTTGTTGAATAATTTTTGATAGTTTTTTAATGGCTTGTTGCATCTGTTCGGGTTCAAAATCACCTAAGCCGACAATTAAACCCGGACGTTGCTGCTCTTTTGAAAATGTTGGTGAAATTGCTTTAACGGCAATACCTGCATCGACTGCCGAGCTTGCAACGTCAATATCATTAATATGATGAGCAAGCCATAACACAATATGCATGCCTTGATCACCCGGCTGTAACCAAGCCAGTTCTTGAGGTATATGTTTTTCAATCAAGCCAATAATGTATTGCCGAACTTCCGCATAAACATGTCGAGTACGTCGAATATGTCGTTCTAAATAGCCTTCTTGAATAAAAGCAGCTAAAACGTGTTGGTCAGCAGCAGGTGGGTGTCTATCAATTAATACTCTCAGCCCACAAAAAGGTGCCACCAGTTCTTTAGGCAATACGGCATAGCCAAGCCTAAGCGATGGAAATAACACTTTGCTAAAAGTACCCAAATAAATCACTTGGTTGGGTGCCATACCTTGTAAAGATGGAAAGGGCTGACCGTTATAACGAAGTTCACTGTCATAGTCATCTTCAATGATCCATGCATTTTGCTGTTTTGCCCAAGCCAATAAAGCAGTACGTCTTGCTAGGCTCATCGGCATACCAAGTGGATATTGGTGAGATGGTGTCACAAAAGCAGCACGCGCATGTTTTGAAAGTTTAATCCCAGTTTCAACTTGAATACCTTCTTCATCGACAGGAACACGTACCGTACTGATATTTTTTACGGCATGTTCAAAAATGGCTATTGTACCGCGATAGGCTGGATCTTCAATCCAAACTTCATCTTTTGCTTCAAATAAAATCTGGCTACAAATATAAAGTGACTGTTGAATACCGGGTGTAATCACAATTTGGTCAGGTTCGCAGTGGACAGAACGAGATCGGCGTACATAGTCTGCTATAGCAACTCTGAGTGATAGCACGCCTTGAGGTTCACCATAACCCGAAGGAACTCCGGCTCCTCGCGATCTAAATTTATTACCGAATTTACGCCAGATATCACTTGGTTGAGTGCGACCAATCGGAACAGATACTGCAAAAGGAGTGTGGGGAAGCGGTTTAAACTCTTTGAGTACCTCGGCATAAGAAAGTGCTGATTTAGTCAAAGGGATTGAGTTAGGTGTGGTCTCTTTTTGAGAGTGTTGCTGCGTAGTTTTTTTAGCTAAAGCATGAGATACATAGGTGCCAGTACGTGCTTGAGAGTCAAAAACACCTTCAGCTAAAAGCTGATCGTAAGCTTCAATAATTGTTCCGCGAGCGACCCCAAGTGTTTGAGCCAGTTCACGAGAAGAAGGCAACGGATCGCCGGGCTGTAAATCACCACTTTGTACGGCTTCGCGTAAAGCTTGAGTTAGTTGAGCACTAATCTTGCCTTGGCTTTTATTAATCTTTGCAATAGACGGAAGTTCAACAACTTTTGCCATTCTTGCCATAATTCTGGTCTACTTAAAAAAATACAAAGTGGTTCTTTTTAATAAACCACATAAACCAGAAAATTTACAACACAAAATATAAATAACCCTGATATTTACAGTGAGGTTTTTAGCCATGTATATCCCCGATGATTATGCAGAAAACCATTTGGATGTATTGCATTCTCTTATTACCGAATATCCATTTGGTGTGCTTTTTACTCATGGAAGTAATGGCTTAGATGCAAATCATCTTCCATTCGAATTACAGGCAAGCGAAGGAAACTTGGGTGTGCTACGTGCGCATGTGTCTAGAGTTAATCCAGTCTGGCAGGACATTAAAAATGGAGATGAGGTGTTGGTCGTGTTTCAAGCGGGCGATGCTTATATTTCACCAAACTGGTACCCATC
This sequence comes from Acinetobacter lactucae, assembly GCF_013344765.1. Taxonomy (GTDB): domain Bacteria; phylum Pseudomonadota; class Gammaproteobacteria; order Pseudomonadales; family Moraxellaceae; genus Acinetobacter; species Acinetobacter lactucae_A. The sequence continues at coordinate 19,994 of NZ_JABVBF010000024.1, read as the reverse complement.
CAAACATGAACAGCACAGACAAGTACCGACATGGAACTATAGGGTTGTGCATGCTTATGGCAAAGTAACCATTCGAGATGATGAACGTTACGTCCGTGGTGTTGTGGCTCGTTTAACTCGTACCCATGAAGCATCTCAACCTGAACCATGGAAAATGTCCGATGCACCAAAGGACTATCTTGAACCGATGTTAAAAGCCATTGTAGGTATTGAGATTGAAATTACCAAGCTTCAAGGAAAATCAAAACTTGGGCAAAACAAAGAACGCCGAGACATTTTAGGCGCGGCAGATGGCCTATCGAAATCTGGTCATCAAACTATAGCGAATGCTATGTACAGTGTGGCTGAGTTAAATAAATAATTTTGAAAATATAAAACTTTAATATTAATTGAGGAGATAAAGATGTCTTTGACTACACCTGTTGAATTAGTGGGTGAGCACGTTATTTTAAAGCCGCTAGATGTAACTCAAGCAGAAGCGCTCAAAGAGGCCGTTTGTGATGGGGAGCTTTATAATCTTTGGTATACCCGTGTGCCAAGACCTGAAAAAATGACTGCTGAAATTGAAAGACGTCTTGGTTTAAAAAAATCTGGTTCTATGTTGCCATTTTATATTGAAGACCGAAAAACGGGACGAGCGCTTGGCATGACAACTTTAATGCATATTGAAGAAGCGCATCGCCGTGTAGAAATTGGCTCGACGTGGTATCGAAAGTCTGCACAACGTACGCCAGTCAATACTGAATGTAAAAAGCTGCTATTGGCTCATGCATTTGAGACTTTAAACTGTATTGCGGTTGAGTTACGCACATCTTCTTTGAATGTTCAAAGTCAAGCCGCAATTGTACGCTTAGGTGCAAAGCTCGATGGTGTGCTAAGAAGCCATCAAATTGTGAAAGATGATATTTTGCGGGACACTCACGTTTACAGTATTTTGAAACATGAGTGGCCTGCGGTCCGTCAAAACTTGGAATGGTTACTATGTAAGCCAAGAGTAAAATAATTTAACAATTCATTTCTTCTAAAAGTATCCTCTCTAGCTGAGAGAGGATTGCTGAATGATATGAATTATGCAAAATTAATACTTTGATCACAATTTCTACTGCTCTTGAAAAAGCATTAGAATAAATAACTATTATTACAGGATGCGTCCCTTGTTTAGAACAGTCCATCAGGCTGATCCACTGTGTTCTCGAATGGTTGGAACGGAGGCTCTATCATTATTGACTGAGCATAGTTTTCCACGTCACTCACATGATCATCTCGGTATTGGCATCATTACCAGCGGTGCACAACGGTCATGGAGTTTGGTTGGTCATGTTGAGGCGGGACAGGGTGATGTCATTATTGTAAACCCTGATGAAATTCATGATGGTATACCGCTTGATGGTCCTCGTGCATGGCAAATGGTTTATATTCAGCCAGAAATATTAAAACAAGAATTGGCTGCTGAAGGGCGTAGTGCTGATGTTGTATTGCAGCCTTTGGTACGTGATAGGCTTTTAGGCCAGTGCTTATTGCGATTATTTAATGAAATGTCATTGCCCATTGCTGAAAACACAGCCTTAGAGGAAATGCTTTTATTTAGCTTGATGCATGTAAGCCGTTACCACATGCTCTCTGAACGTTATCAACACGCCCGTTGTTCTTCTGCTCAACGTGCCAAAGAATATCTTGATGATATGTCGGAGCACGCGGTTACACTCGGTGAGTTGGCTAGTTTATGTGATCTGAGCCGTTTTCAGTTATTGCGAAGCTTTTCTCGTGAGTTCGGTATTACGCCACATGCATATTTACTACAACGACGAGTATGCCATGCACGCCGTTATCTGTTAGAGGGAAATACTCTAATTGAAGCAGCCTTACGAGCAGGTTTTGCTGATCAAAGCCATATGACAAGAGCGTTTGTCCGCCAGTTAGGCATTACTCCGAGTCGTTATCAAAAAGCTATTTTATCTTAGAAAAACTTCTGCAATTTTGTTCAAGACCGCTATTTTATATCTCTGTAATACTCAGCCAAAATCCATGTTTGGAGTGGCTTATGCAGATCAGTATCGAATTTTTAGTTACATCATTTATTGTGGTTATCTCGCCGGGTTCAGGCGCAATTTATACCATTGCCACAGGTTTAATCCGAGGGGGAAAAGCCAGTCTGTTTGCAGCGGTGGGTTGTACTCTTGGTATTATTCCACACATGGTACTGGCGATTGCAGGCCTTGCTTTAATGTTTGTCACGAGTCCCTATCTATTTACTATTTTAAAATTTCTAGGAGTTTCCTATTTATTGTATATGGCTTGGTCATCACTTAAGGAGAAGGGAACATTTCATTTTGAACAAGAAAATAAAGAATATTCAGCCTTCGAAATTATAAATTATGCTGTATTTATAAATTTATTTAACCCCAAATTACCATTGTTTTTCTTTGCCTTTTTACCTCAGTTTGTTAGAACTGATACGACAACACCTACATGGGATATGTTGCTATTGGGTGCAATCTTTATGCTCATTACGCTAGTGGTTTTTATGTTTTATGGTACTTTTGCGGCAATGATGCGTCAACATGTAGTAGGCAAACCTGTTGTATTAAAGTGGCTTAGACGCAGTTTTGCTTTAGGCTTTATTGGATTGGGTGTGAAATTATTATTTAGTTCCAAATCATGAATGAAAAGGTCAGGTTCTAAGGACAGTTAATTTCAAATTCTCAAAGATGATATTTTGCGGGCCACTTAAACACGAGTGGTCTGCGGTTCATCAAACTTGAAATGGCTGTTAAGCAAACCGCGTTAGAAATAAGTCGTAGGTTAAAAGTCCTAAAACTATTTCATAAATAGCTATTCTTTATTTCAACCATTAACTTCAGGTTAATAACTACCGATGTAGGTTGATTGATCGAAACTCCATAAAGCGTTTTTATAGATACAGAACAAAACTGCGATCTATATAGGTAAGTACATGGAAGGATCAGTTCAGAATAAAGAACGGTTATGGACAAAGCGGCGTCATGCCAAACAACTAAAACTAGAGATGGCAAACCAATATACAGATGGTGTGGTGATTCCAACTCAAGATATTATTAAAGTTTTAGAAACCCTGATTACACCGGGTGACAGAGTTGTACTCGAAGGGAATAACCAAAAGCAAGCAGATTTTTTATCGCGCTCTTTGGCTCAAACCAATCCAGATGTTTTGCATGATTTACATATGATCATGCCAAGTGTTGGGCGTTCGGAACATCTTGATCTATTTGAAAAAGGCATTGCGCGTAAGCTCGATTTTTCTTTTGCTGGCCCACAGAGTTTGCGTATTAGTCAGTTAATTGAAGATGGATTGCTAGAGATTGGGGCTATCCATACCTATATCGAATTATATTCACGTTTGGTGGTCGATCTTATTCCTAATGTAGTGCTCTCGGCGGGCTTTATGGCAGACCGTCAAGGCAATATCTATACAGGCCCAAGTACCGAAGATTCTCCTGCGCTCATTGAACCTGCGGCTTTTAGCGACGGTATTGTGATTGTTCAGGTGAATGAACTGGTCGATGACGTCTTAGAGTTACCCCGTGTCGATATTCCTGCTTCTTGGGTGGATTATGTGGTTGTGGCAGATCAGCCATTTTATATCGAGCCCTTGTTTACTCGTGACCCGAAACATATCAAACCTGTGCATGTGCTCATGGCGATGATGGCAATTCGCGGAATTTATGAAAAGCATAATGTGCAATCGTTAAATCATGGCATTGGTTTTAACACTGCGGCAATTGAACTGATTTTACCGACCTATGGTGAATCTTTAGGCTTAAAAGGAAAAATTTGCCGGAACTGGACACTAAACCCGCATCCAACCTTAATTCCAGCGATTGAAACAGGTTGGGTTGAAAGCGTGCATTGCTTTGGTACCGAACTCGGTATGGAAAAATATGTTGCAGCTCGTCCCGATGTTTTCTTTACCGGCCGTGATGGTGCTTTACGTTCCAACCGTATGATGTGTCAGCTTGCAGGTCAGTATGCCGTTGATCTATTTATTGGCGCAACTTTGCAAGTTGATGGCATGGGCCATTCTTCGACTGTCACTAAAGGCCGTTTAGCTGGTTTCGGTGGTGCACCAAACATGGGGCATGATCCGCGTGGACGTCGTCACGATACGCCAGCATGGTTAGATATGCGTTTGCAAGGTGCCAATGAAACTGAAACCTATTTGGCACGTGGTAAAAAACTGGTGGTGCAAATGGTGGAAACCTTCCAAGAGGGCGGTAAGCCGACTTTTGTAGAGCGTCTTGATGCCATTGATGTTGCTAAAACAGCAGGCCTACCTTTAGCACCGATCATGATTTATGGTGATGATGTGACCCATTTACTCACCGAAGAAGGCATTGCTTATCTATATAAAGCAAGCAGCCAAGAAGAGCGTCAAGCCATGATTGCTGCGGTAGCGGGTGTGACCAGTATTGGTTTAACTCAGGACCCTAAAACAACAGCACGTTTAAGAAGCGAAGGTTTGGTGGTATTCCCTGAAGATTTAGGTATTCGCCGTACCGATGCAACACGTGAGCTTTTAGCTGCAAAAAATATTGCCGACTTGGTGACATGGTCAGATGGTTTATATCAACCACCTGCAAAATTCAGGAGTTGGTAATGATGGCACAAGTTCAATATCAAACACTTAGTGATAGTCAGATTTTGGCAAGTTTAGCGGTCGAGGCTTTAATTGATGAAGTTAATCTGACACCTAAACCAGCATTGGTAGATCGCCGTGGTAGTGGTGCACATTATGACCTGACTTTGGAATTAATGGAGCGTTCTGCGAAAAGTTTAGGACCCATGTTTGAAGCGATGGCCCAAGCTGCAAAGCATCATGGAAAAGTGTGTCAGAGTTTACGTGAAGATATTGGTGAAATTGGTCGCCAAGGTGAAAAAGTCATGATGTTGGCGACAGATGGTGTCAATACACATCGCGGTGCAATTTGGGCCTTGGGTTTAATGGTTACAGCGGCGGCATTGGCACGTACCAATCAAAAATATTTATCGGCTGTTGAGCTATGCCAGTTAGCGGGCCAGATTGCTCAGCTTGAAGATCGCTTTATTCCAGAGCAGGCTTTGAGTCATGGCCAGCAAGTACAAAAGAAATTAGGCATCTTAGGTGCAAAAGAACAGGCTCAACAAGGTTTTCCAACTATTGTGAATTTTGGTTTAAAGCAACTTCATCAAAGTCGTAGTAGACCTATGAAAGAAGAGTTCGCGCGTTTAGACGCCTTGCTTGCCATGATGACCGATCTGACCGATACATGTGTGATTTATCGCTCTGGAACATCTGGTTTAAAACGTATGCAACAAGGTGCTCAGCAAGTATTGGATTTGGGCGGTAGCTCAAGCTTAGAAGGTCGACGTGCTTTGCATCTTTTAGAGATAGATCTGCTTCGGATGAAAGCTTCCGCTGGTGGTGCCGCAGATTTGTTGGCAGCAACACTATTTATAGATCGTGCTCAGCAGTCATCTTTAAAAAATAAAGAGGGATTTTGATGATGGAAACACTTCATTTTGAATTTGTAGCCGCAGAGCCACCGATAAAAAAAGCGTTGGTGGGATGTGTGGGTTCAGGTGATTTAGAGATTTTGATGGAACCAGGTGAAAAGGGAAAAGCTTCTATTCATGTCGTCACCTCTGTAGATGGCAGTGCAGCACGTTGGCACAATCTTTTTGAACGAATTTTTACTGCGCAAATACCACCTGCCGTCAATATTGATATTCATGACTTTGGTGCAACCCCTGGTGTCGTTCGCTTACGTCTGGAACAAGCCTTGGAGGAGATTGCTCATGACTGATATCCAAAGTTTATTAAATAAACAAGATTTTATTGAACTCAGTGCAAGAGGACGTGCCAAGGCATTATTGGATGAAGGAACATTTAGAGAGCTACTCGATCCATTTGCACGTGTTATGTCGCCTTGGCTCGTTAAGCAGAATATTGTGCCGCAAGCCGATGATGGTGTAGTGATTGCAAAAGGATCTATTCAAGAACGACCAGTAGTTTTGATTTCAATTGAAGGCTTATTTCAGGGTGGAAGCTTAGGCGAGGTGGGCGGTGCCAAAATTGCGGGTGCCTTAGAACTTGCGGTTGAAGACAATCTGAAAGGCATTCCAACAGCTGCAATTTTACTATTAGAAACGGGTGGTGTTCGCTTACAAGAAGCAAATCTGGGCTTGGCTGCAATTGCTGAGATTCAGGCTGCAATTGTGAACTTACGTGAGTATCAACCTGTGATTGCAGTGGTTGCAGGCAGTGTAGGGTGCTTTGGTGGCATGTCGATTGCTGCTGGACTATGTAGCTATATTGTAATGACACAAGAAGGACGTTTAGGCTTAAATGGTCCGCAAGTGATTGAACAAGAAGCTGGCGTACAAGAATATAACGCCAAAGATCGCCCATTTATATGGAGTATTACGGGTGGTAATCAGCGCTTCGCTAGTGGTTTGGCAGATGCTTTTGTTGACGATGATCGTCAGAAAATTCGCCAGCAAGTCATCGATTATTTAACTCAAGGCGTGCCTCAGCAACATCGTAGTTCAAATTACTCATTCTATTTATCGAAGCTACAACACGTTGATACTACTGAGCAGATTACCCCAGCACAAGTTCAAGCTTTGTATCAAGGAGAGCAAGCATGAATATCGCCGTTGATACATTAAAAGCATCTACACGTGGTGCACATTGGTTTAAAGCATTTACACAGGGCTTTAAGACAGTAGAAGGTTTTCCAGCTTCTGTTTGGGTAGCTGATGGTCAGATTGATCAGCAAGCTGTGCGTGTGATTGCAGTTGTTCAAGACAGCAATAATCTGTTCCCTCGGGCAAAACAAGGTGAAGTTGGACTCTTGGAAGGCTGGAGCTTAGCCAAAGCAGTTGATGAAGTGATTCAAGCCGATGTTCATTCGGAAATTAAACGCGCTATTTTATGTTTGGTTGATGTTCCAAGTCAGGCCTATGGGCGCCGCGAAGAATTATTAGGTATTCATCAAGCTCTAGCGGGTGCAGTAGATAGTTATGCGAGAGCCAGATTAGCAGGCCATCCTATTGTGAGTTTATTGGTTGGTAAGTCAATGTCGGGTGCTTTCTTGGCGCATGGATACCAAGCCAATCGTATTATTGCCTTAAAAGATTCAGGTGTTATGGTGCATGCAATGGGTAAGGAATCTGCTGCACGCGTTACCTTACGGTCGATTGATGAGTTAGAGCAATTGGCTTCTAGCATCCCGCCAATGGCTTATGACATTGAAAGTTATGCAACGCTTGGTTTGTTATCTGAACTGTTATCTGTTGAAAACCCTGAACAACCGACAAACGATGATCTTTTGTTAGCGAAGCAGACAATTGCTCAAGCATTTAAAGAAATTAATGCTGATCAATCGAGAGGATTGGAACAAAGACTTCACGGCCAAAACCGTCAAATGTCTAAAAAGGTCCGTGAATTATTGCGTGAGCAATGGTCATGAAACTTAAGCTCGAAGCCCATGATTTACTGTGGGGCATGACGGTCGATTGCTTGGCTGATGATGCTCCGCTTTGGGTGAAAGAGGTATTGCTTCGAGGTGATCCTGTTGTAGTTCGACGGGCAACTACTCCTGTAGATCAGGTGGCTGTGGGCGTAAGAGGGCAATTTCGTCATCAACGATATGCAGCTCAAATGCCACGATCTGCGATTAGCAGACAGCTTAAGCCAGAAGCGCTGACTCATGTAGATACGCAGCAATTCGCACACTTGGCAGAACGTTTACAGAGCATTTCCTGCATTATGAAAAACTTTTCAGGATGTTGGGGATATACAGGAAGTTTCGGGTTTGAACTGGCAACGGGCATTAAAACAGTTACTCAGCAAAGTGACATAGATTTGTTGATTCGAGCTGAACAACCTTTTGCCAAAAAGCAGGCGATTGAGTTACTCGAAAATTTTAAACAAGTAGGGCTGAATGTGGATATACAGCTTCAACTTCCAAAAGGCGGTTTGGCGTTAAAAGAATGGGCTGGGAACAGTGGAAAAGTTCTATTGAAACGTCTTGATGGTGCTGTTTTAGTAGAAAACCCATGGAATTAGGGAATAGATATCATGGCTTCAATTTGGGTATATCCGGGACAAGGTACGCAACGAAGCAATATGTTGCACGACTTACCTCAAACCGCACTGGTTAAAGAATACCTTGAGCGTGCATCGGATGCACTCAAAGAAGATGTCTTGATGTTAGATAGTCCGGCTGCCTTGCAATCGACACGTGCAGTACAGCTTTGTTTACTGATTTCAGGTGTGGTGAGTTCAGCTTTATTAACAGCGGAAAACTTAATACCAGATTATGTTGCGGGTTTGTCGGTTGGTGCATGGTCGGCTGCAGTTGTAGCAGGAGTTCTAAACTATGAAGATGCTATTCGTTTTGTTGCCTATCGAGGTGAACTCATGCAAAACGCCTATCCGGTTGGCTATGGTATGACCGCCTTGATTGGTGCAGATCGTTCAGTAGTAGAAGTATGGGTGAAACAAGTTTATGAAATAACGCCAGAGGTGTTTGTCGCAAATATTAATGCAAATAACCAGATCGTTATTTCAGGAAGTTTTGAAGCCATGAACCAAGTTGCTATTTTGGCAAAGCAACAAGGTGTGGTGGCAAAAAAATTAGATGTATCGGTGCCATCGCACTGTGAATTATTAAGTCAGCAAGCAAAGCAACTTGCAGCGTCTATGGAGGGAGTCACTTTAAATCAACCTAAAATACGTTATTTAAGTGGTACAACGGCTCGTACGCTTGGCAGACCAGAACAGATTGGTGATGACTTGGCTTTTAATATGAGTCGAACTGTAGATTGGGAAAGTACCATCCAAGCTGCATGGGAGCGAGGTGTAAGGTTGCAGATAGAAGCTTTACCGGGAACGGTACTGACTACACTTGCACGTCGAACGTTTAAAGAAGGAACTGTATTGTCATTTCAGGGAACACGTTTAGACAGCATTCAATTAGCAATGCAAAACGAAAATAATGCTTCTTTGTAATTACAATATAAATTAAAAATTGAGTAATAACCCAAGGATATGAGGGATTTACAATGATTATTTATGGAACAGCAATATTAGCGATCTGTCATTTATTAGGTGACTATCTTGGCAATACCCTAGGAATGCTATTAGGCGTTAAAGCGAATGTCGGTGGAGTCGCTATTTCGATGATTCTGTTGATTTTATTTAAAGAATTATTGGCAAAAAAAGGTTACTTACCTCAAGTCACACAATTTGGCGTTTTGTATTGGTCAGGTATGTATATTCCGATCGTAGTTGCGATGTCAGCAGGTCAAAATGTCGTTGCAGCTTTGTCGGGTGGCATGTTAGGGCTAATTGTCTCTATTGCATCGTTAATTGGTACGGTTTTAGTCATCCGTTATTTAAATAGAATTAGTGGCGACTATGAAACTTATGAATGGACGATAGAAACCAAAGAAAAAATAGCCTAAGCAAACATAAACTACAAAAAGTTCAATCAAAAAGGAATTAAATGATGGACGCTATAATTGCTGTGTTATCAAAAAATGCATTAGTTACTGCTCTTGCCGTAACAGGTTTAATGATGTTTGTTTCCCATTTACTCTCAAAATATTTGACGAAAGGAAAACTACAAAGCTCTGCAATCGCGATTACTTTAGGTTTGGTTGTTGCTTACTTTGCCGGAGTTTATACGCAGGGAACCAAAGGTGTTTCGGACATCGCTATTTTTTCTGGTTTTGCGCTGTTGGGCGGAGCCATGATTCGTGATTTAGCGATTGCTTCAACTGCATTTGAAGTTGATGTGAAAGAAGTGAAGAAAGCAGGCAAAATTGGTCTAATTGCATTAATGCTTGGTTGTGTTGTGCCTTTTGCAATTGGGGTTATGGTTGCATGGGTTATGGGCTATCGAGATCCCATTTCGATGACGACGATTGGTGCAGGTGCAATGACTTATATTGTTGGTCCAATTACAGGAACCGCAATTGGCGCAAGCTCTGATGTGATCGCACTTTCTATTGCAATTGGTTTAATCAAGTCAGTTTTCTTTATGGTCGGTACACCGCTACTTGCGAAATTTATGTATCTAAAAAGTCCACGCTCTGCCATGGTGTTTGGCGGTTTGGCAGGAACAACCAGTGGTACGGCTGCTGGATTGGCAGGTACAGATGTACGATTGGTACCTTATGGTGCTTTAGTTGCAACCTTCTATACAGGACTTGGCTGTTTACTTGGGCCTTCTGTATTTTTCTTAACGGTTAATGCAATTTTTAGATAAAGTTTGGAAAATTGCACAACGGCAACTCATTATTCTTTAATAAGTTGCCGATATTTATTTTCTAAAATTAGTGGCGAACATTCGACATTCAGCAATCAGAGCAAGTAAGTTAGGGTCTCGTTCTTTACTTTTTAAGAAAACCAGACCGATTTCTTGTTGCATATGATATTGCTGTTTTAGTGGAATAAGTTTGACCGAACTTTCATAAACCGCAGAAATACGGCCGGGTAGTAGAGCAAAACCAACACCTGAGCTGACCATACTAATTAAGGTAAAAATATCATTGACCTGTAAAGCAACTTTAGGCGAAAAACCAGCTTTTTTAAAAATGATGTCGCTATCGTTATGAGTGGCAAAACCCTTAGTTAAAGTTAAAAAAGTTTCTTCTTTTAAAAGGCTTAAATCAATATCTTTAAACTCGGCATATTTAGAATCTTTATTGACTGCCAAAAAAATATCGTCTGAAAACATTGGCAAAATTTCAAAGTCATCATCTTGGGTGGTTTCATTTAAAGCCACGATAATCGCATCAAGCTCTGTCGCTTTAAGCTTTTTCACCAAATCCTGATTTGAACTGAGTAGGAGTTGAATATCAAGCTCACTACGTCTGAGTTTAAGACCGCTAATTACATTTGGAATGGTGTTTACAGTCAGAGAATAAAGCGACCCTAAATGTAAAACTTTGGCTGCAAAACCAGCGGCTTCTCTGGTTTTATTTACGGTGATAAAAATGTCTTGTACGATTTTTTGTGCACGTTCTTCAAATACATAAGCACTTTTTAAAGGAATGAGGTTACGGCCTTCATTTTTAAAAAGAGGACAACGTAAAGCACTTTCTAAAGAGTGTAGTGCTTTATGAACGCTGACATTACTCAGCTGCATTTCTGTGGCTGTTTTAGACAAATTACCACAGCGCATAAAAGCTAAAAAAATCTGTATCTTTTTAAGGGTGAGTTCTTCATCAATTTCCATATTAATCCTTTGAACCTGCTTCCCTAAAACCAATAGATTTGAGCTATAAAGTTAACACAAAATAAAGACTATAAAATTGTGCTTAGGTCGAAGCATTTTCTTTAGAGACTTGCTTCAACTCTTTGTTGAATGGTTTTAATCACTTGATCTAATGCGCTTTGAATTTTAGTGTTCCATTCAAAAGAACAGTTAATTCTCAAATAATGCTGCTGTGCGGGTAAAACACTAAACAAAGGGCTTGGTGCAATGCCAATATCTTGCTGAATCAACTCTTCATAAACTTGCATACTGTCTAGCGTACTAGGAAGTTTGACCCATAGAAAATAGCCACTTGGGTAGTAATACACTTCGCAAGAGTTAGGTAAATGCTGCTTTAAATAGTGATAAAACTGCTTTTTATAACGCTCAAGTGAAAGCCTAAGCGTGCGTAAGTGTTTTTCATAATGATGGTGAGACAAGAATTCAACCAGCGCATTTTGAATGAGTGCATTGACTGAAATGGTACTCATAAGCTGCAAGTGTTGAATATGGTCTGAAAACTTACCCGCATAGACCCAACCGACCCGAAAACCAGCACCTAATGTTTTAGAAAAAGAAGAGCAGTGCAGTACCAGATTTTGTTGATCAAAATACTTCATTGAAAGTGGTTTTTGGCCGCCATAAAAAAGCTCTTCATACACATCATCTTCAATCAAATAAATTTGGTGTTCGTGAAGCAACTTGGCAATTTTATATTTAATGTCATCACTAACTGTAAAACCAATCGGATTATGGGCATTCAGCATGAGCCAACACACCTTGATTGGATATGTTTGAATGACCTGTTCAAAAGCCTCTAGGTCAAAACCATGTTGCGGATGTTCAGGAATGGTAATCACTTTAAGTCCTAAACGCTCGGCAGCTTGCCAAGCACCATAAAACACGGTTTGCTGTAATAAAATATAATCACCGGGTTGAGCAACTGCTTGTAGCGAAAGGTTCAGTGCATCTAAACCTCCAGATGTAATGACAATGTCATCAGGGTCAGTTTGTATGCCTTGCATACAGTAGCGCTGAGCAATCAGTTTTCTTAAGGCTAAATTACCAGGGGGTAAACTGGTTGTCTGGTCATAACTTTGTCTTTGACGGGCAAGCTGTCCCATAATTTGAATGAGTTTGGGTGCTGTTAAAAGCTGACTGTCTGGAAAAGCTGAACCAAAAGGTACGGCAGACTCATGTTGAATTGACTTAAGATATTTAAAAACTAATGAGTTAATTTCAATTTTAGAATTCAGTGAAACAACTGAATATTGCTCGAGTGGCTTTAGTGCAATTTGCTCGGCAACAAAGTATCCAGATTTTTCTTTTGAATAGATCAGACCTTGTGATTCAAGCTCCTGATAAGCATTCATTACGGTCATTAAACTAAAGCCAGAGCGTTGTACCTGATCTCTCAATGAAGGTAATTTTTCATGTGCATTTAAAGTGCCGCTCTCAATGAGTTGGCGAATGCTATGAGCGAGTTGTTCTGATTTATACATGTATGAGCTGCACGAAATAAAAAAAGATGCACTGAATCAATAATAAATGCCGTTTGCAGAATCTACAAACGGCATTTGTTTAGAAAGTTGGAATTACTTTAAGTAAGGGGCGGCATAAATCAATATCACTTTAAACAAACCAGCAATCACAGCTAAGGCTAAAAAACCACCGAGCCATAGCAGAATAAACCATTGGGTTTGATTGAGTTTAACGGATGACTTTTTCATAAACCCTCCATACTTAATGATAGCCTTCATCACCTACACGGACTTTGTCTCTAAATACCCAGTAAGAAACAATGGTGTAAGCAATAATAATTGGAATCAGAATAAGTGCGCCGACCAAAGCAAACATCTGGCTTGAATGCGGTGCTGCTGCTTGCCAGATTGTGACTGATGGCGGAATAATATAAGGCCATAAACTAATCACAAAGCCAGTAAATGCAAGGAAAACGAGGGCTAATGTATATGCAAATGGTTTAAGGTCATGATCCTGTTTTTTACACGCCGATAAAATCAGGCCAACAAACAACAAGACCAAAATAGGCACAGGGCTAAAATAAAACAGGTTTGGTAAAGAGAACCAACGATCTGCAATTTCAGGATGAGTCAACGGCGTATATAAACTCACGCCCCCAAAAATAATGAGCAGTGCAATAATCAGTTTTGGCATAAGCTCATACATGCGTTGCTGTAAGCCTTTTTCAGTTTTTAAAATCAGCCATCCACAGCCTAAAGTGGCATACATGGCAACTACGCCAATACCTGTAAAGATCGTAAACGGGGAAAGCCAATCAAAAGACCCACCAGCAAAAATACCATTTTCGGTTTTAATCCCTTGGATATAGGCACCCAGAATAATCCCTTGTAGGAAGCTGGTTAAAACTGAACCCCAAATAAAAGCCAAGTCCCAAAGGTGTTTGGTGCGATGAGCTTTAAAGCGGAATTCAAACGCCACGCCACGGAAAATCAGGGCAATCACCATGAAAATGATCGGTAAATATAGCGCTGATAAAACTGTTGAATAGACCAGTGGAAATGCTGCATATAGACCAGCACCACCGAGAACCATCCAAGTTTCGTTACCATCCCAGACAGGGGCCACGGTATTCATCATCACGTCACGTTCTTGGCTGTCCTTAATGAATGGGAACATAATCCCGATTCCTAAGTCGAAGCCGTCCATGACCACATAAATCATGACACCTAAACCGATAATACCGACCCATATTAAAGAAAGATCAATCATGACGGTTCTCCCCAGAGTTTTGTTTGCTGTCAATATTTTCATCGACTGCACTAAGTGGACGCATTGGTGTTTTAAAGTGTCCTACGCCACCAGTTTCAACACTTGGTGTATCAATAAATGATGGGCCTTTATTAATCAGTTTTAAGGTGTAGTAAATACCGCTACCAAAAACGATGGTATAGACCACCACAAAAATAAAGAGACTTAGTCCGACTTGATCTGCAGAAACTGTATGGGAAAGCCCATCTTTGGTTCGCATAATGCCGTATACAACCCACGGTTGACGTCCAACCTCAGTGGTTACCCAGCCTGCAAGCATGGCGACATAACCAGAAGGTCCCATCACCAATGCAAATTTATGGAACCAAGACGTTTCATAAAGTTTTCCACGCTTACGTAACCAAAGTGCAATTAAAGACATAGTGACCATGAGTACGCCAAGACCCACCATCACACGGAAGCTCCAGAAAACAATCGTTGAATTTGGGCGGTCTTCAGGTGCGAAATCTTTTAAGCCTGTCACTTGGCCATCTAAGCTATGCGTTAAAATTAAACTACCCAAATAAGGAACACCCACTTCGAAGTGGTTACGTTCTTCTTTCATATCGGGAATGGCAAATAACAATAAAGGCATCGGCTCATTGTGATTGGTTTCCCAGTGACCTTCCATTGCTGCAAGTTTGGCTGGTTGATGTTCACGGGTGTTTAAACCGTGATTATCACCAATTACGACTTGTAAACACGAAGTCACAAGTACCATCCAAAGACCCATCGAGAACGATTTTTTCACTAATTCATCACGACGGCCTTTTACTAAATGCCATGCAGATGTTCCGACGACCAATAATGATGAAACCAAGAAGGCGGCTGCACCCATGTGGGCAAAGCGGTAAGGAAAGGACGGGTTAAAGACAATAGCAAACCAGTCTTTTGGCACAATAATGCCATTTTCGATGGCAAAGCCTTGAGGGGTTTGCATCCAGCTATTAGAAGATAAAATCCAGAACATGGAAATACATGTTCCGATGGCAACCATAAGCGTTGCAAAGAAATGGGCTCGAGGACCAACACGCCCCCAGCCAAATAACATAATGCCTAAGAAGCCTGCTTCTAAGAAGAAGGCACTCAAGACCTCATAGGTCAGTAAAGGACCAGTAATACTTCCGGCGACACGTGAAAATTCACTCCAGTTGGTACCGAACTGGTAACTCATGACCACGCCCGAGACCACACCCATACCAAAGGCAACGGCAAAGATCTTAATCCAGTATTTAAATAGATCTTTATAAATCGGGTTTTGGGTTCTTAACCATTTCCACTCTAACACTGCTAAAAAGCAGGCAAGACCGATGGAAGTGGCCGGAAAAATAATATGGAAGGATACTGTAAAAGCAAATTGTATTCGCGCTAATTCTAGAGCGGTTAGACCGAGGCTCATAAACTTTCCCCCTGTGAACTAGCTGATGATGGTTGAATGAGTTAAATACTTATTTTCAGGCAACAAAGTATTTTGACGATTAAACTTGCTTCTGTGATAAATGTTCTTAGCAAGTAAAATGCCAACAGGGTAAAGCAATATAATTGCTTGATATTTCAAGAGAATAGACTGATTGATTGTTCTCAATCTGTTAACAAAGTTTATGTTTGATGTTGCATTTGTAAAAAAGCATGTTGCATTGAAACATTGATGAAATATCTGGCGATATGCAATAGATCGTCTCATGAAAACTACCTACCTTAAGAAGTTTCCTTAATCATGCACTTACTCTTTTTGTATATGTAGATACAGAAATTTTTTATAAAACTATAACAGTCTGGAGCTGTCATGAGGTGTGCTATAGTTTTTTTTCAATTATCTGTAGCTATGTATCCATTCTTCAAAAGTTCAAAATAAATGAACAAGATTTACGAATGGCCAAAATCACTTTCCAAAACAAAGTGAATGCGACTTTGGGTAATAGGCGCAGAATAGTTTCTTCTCTTTTATTCCTTTGTTGTTTTGCGTGAGGTCTGGTTGTTACGTAGGTTATTAAAGACCTGATTTAAGTGTAGCTCTTCTAAAATAGCTTGGATGTTAAAAAATGTTTATTACTTCTCAACTCAATGTCCTGCATAAAATTATTAAAAATCAGCCTATTCCTGCATCTATATTGGCTCAGTTAGAGCAAACCTACGTTAATTTTGAAGCTACTTTATTAAGAGCGAAAGTACTCAGAGACTTTTCTAAATCTGAAACTGTATATTTAATCCAATCTCATATTGAGCCACAGCAAAGTAGCGTGGCCTATCTATTTTCACCTTTTATTTTTGCAAACTTAAACAAGCCTGCCATTTATACGACACCTGCGACTGCACCTGTACTTTCTATTCTCAATAAATATTATCAAGCAGATAAAAAGGTGCTATTTAAGGTAGATGAAGTTTTAGAAAGTCTAAAAATTTATATTGATTTGGAACTTGCAGAGCTTAATGAAGTTGAGTTTATTTATTTAAGCTTAATCAAAGCTCTGTGTCGAAGTGACCTTTCTACAGTTTTTTTAATTACAAGTTTAGACATAGATATTGAGCATTTAGAAGCTCTTGAGCAATTTCTAAAGGTCAAAATTTATTGGATTAAAACGACAAAAGATAAGGACTTAAAAAACCTTAATAGCTTAGAAATGCGGAAATTATTATTCAAAAATAAAGATGAAACCTATGTACAGCTATGTGCACAATTTGCTCAGATGAATGCGAAGCTTGTGGGACTGTGCGACACTTTCACGACGCATCAAATGACTCATTTAATTGATGATATGTTCTATTCAGAGCATATTTTCGAAAAACTATCTGTCTATTCAGAATATATGCAAACCTTATTGCAAAGTCAGCATAGTCTTAACAAGAAAGAGATCGCTTAGCGTTGGCAGGCTTTTGTTGTACGTTATATAAAGTTTGAATACTGTTATAAAAAAATAATCGTTTTCATGTGAAATAAATATTTTATGGTAAAAGCAAAGCAATATTGGTTTTACTTACATGACAAATTTAAATTTTGAGCATCATCTCGGTTCACTAACGCATGCGGCACTTAGTCAGGCCAAAATTATTTCTCGGGTGTGGGGTGAAGGGCCTTCAGAACGTTATGATGAATTGGCACAACATTTCAGACCGACTTTTGCTCGTATTAAAGAAGGGGCTTTAATTCGTGAGCAACAGCATATTTTGCCCTATGAACAACTTCAGTGGCTCAAAGATATTGGTTTTACACGGTTAAGACTTCCCAAAGCTCATGGGGGCTTTGATGCCACTATTCCTGAATTATTTGCATTGCTCATTGAACTTGCAGAGGCTGATTCAAACTTACCGCAAGCTTTGCGTGTGCACTTTGGTTTCACTGAAGATGTGTTGGTGAGTAAAGATAAAGCGTTTCAGCAGCGTTGGCTTAGCCGAATTGCCAATGGGGAAACAGTAGGCAGTGCCTGGTCTGAAGGCGGGAAAGAATCAATTGATCAGTTCGAAACTCATTTATATCGAGACAGTGACGGTAAAATTCGCGTTAAAGGTAAAAAATATTACACCACAGGCAGTCTATATGCAGACTGGGTTGACGTTGGTGTAACAGATTTAAATGGTGAATCTGGTTCTATCGTTGTCCGCCGTGAAGATGAAGGCGTCGAAATTGTTGATGACTGGAATGGCTTTGGCCAGCAACTCACCGCAAGCGGTACAGCATATTTCCATGATGTATTGGTCGATGAAACTGAAATTTTACCTGACGATGACCGTTTTAAATATTCAGCGGCTTACTATCAACTGGTTCAACTGGCAATCATTACAGGTCTAGGGCGTGCTGCAACCTATGATGTTTCTCAAGCTGTTGCTAAACGTACCCGAAACTACACGCATGCAAATGCCCAATTTGTAAAACAGGATCCGCAAATTTTACAAGTCGTAGGCCAAATCCGTGGTGCAGCTTACAGTGCAGGGGCGATTGTTGAAAAAGTCGCACAAAGCTTACAGCGTGCTTACTTGGCAGCATTTCAAAATAATGAGCAACTTGAAGAGGAGCAAAATGCGCTTGCCGAACTTGAAAGTGCGCAGTCTCAAACGGTCATTACCGATCTAATTTTAAATGCGTCTACAATTTTATTTGATGCTTTAGGTGCTTCTGCAACAGACAAAGATTTAGGCCTAGATCGATACTGGCGTAATGTACGAACTTTATCTTCACATAACCCGAGAGTATTTAAAAATCGAATTATCGGTGATTTTAGTGTAAACGGCACATTACCTCCGTATCAATGGCGAATAGGGAATGTTGCTAAACAATAAATTATAGTTTTAGATATTAAGCTGCTATTTTTAGTGGCTTAATATTATTTATGTTTTTTAGAAATAAATTATTAAAACCTATTAGAATAAAATCATATTTTGTTTGGGGTTTATATTATAAAGAAAACATAAAAATTGCTTTAGTATAAAAATAAATAAAATGCTGGCGAATATTTTATGACTAAGAAAATTAGTTTTAATGCTTTTGAAATGAATTGTATTGCCCATCAATCTCCTGGATTATGGCGACATCCTCAAGACCGATCTGTTGAATATAAAGATTTAGAATATTGGACAGATTTAGCACAAATTCTTGAGCGTGGTTTTTTTGACGGTATTTTTATTGCAGATGTGCTCGGTATTTATGACGTTTATCATCAAAGCGCTGAGCATGCCTTAACAGGAGCGGTACAAGTTCCGGTCAATGATCCTCTGCAGATTGTGCCAGCGATGGCAGCAGTCACAAAGCACTTGGGTTTTGGTGTAACCACATCTATTTCCTTTGAACATCCTTATCCTTTTGCTAGACGTATTAGCACGCTGGATCATTTAACCAAAGGGCGAGTTGGTTGGAATATCGTGACTTCTTATTTGGAAAGTGGCTCGAAAAACTTAGGATTAAAAACTCAGGTTAATCATGACAATCGTTATGATATTGCTGATGAATATTTAGAAGTCCTTTACAAACTTTGGGAAGGTTCTTGGGAAGAAGGTTCGGTACTTCGTGACCGTGAAAGCGGTATCTTTGCTGACCATAAAAAAGTGCATCCAATTCAGCACGAAGGTAAATACTTTACTGTGCCGGGTATCCATATTTGTGAACCATCACCGCAGCGAACACCAGTACTTTACCAAGCAGGTGCATCATCACGCGGGCAGAAGTTTGCCAGCCAAAATGCCGAATGTGTATTCATTGCAGCGCCGTCTAAAATTGCCACTAAAAAAGTGGTACAGGGTATTCGCCAAAAATTGGCTCAAGAAGGCCGTGACCCGTACTCAGTTAAAATTTATGCGCTTTTGTCAATTGTCACTGATGAAACCGATGCAACAGCTCAGGCTAAATTTAAGGAATATCAAAGCTATGGAAGCTATGATGGCGCTTTAACCTTGCTATCTGGCTGGTCTGGTGTTGATTTTTCACAATATCAACCCACTGACAAAGTTGAATATATTCAAACCAACGCGATTCAATCTTTACTGGATTCTTATGTAAATGCAGATCCAGAGCGTGTTTGGACTATTGAGGAAATTGCAAACTGGAACAGCTTAGGTGGTAATGGACCAGTACTAGTGGGTTCGGCAGAAACAGTTTCGGATGCTTTACAGCAATGGGTTGAAGATACCGATATTGATGGCTTTAACCTTGCCTACATTTTGGCGCATCAAACCTTTGCCGATGTAGTCGAGTTTATTGTACCAGAGTTGCAAAAACGTGGTGTATATCAAACCTCATATACACAAGGAACATTAAGAGAAAAACTATTTGGCGCTGGGCCATATTTGCCTGAAAATCACCGTGGTGCAAAATATCGTAATCTAAAGGAATTAAAACTTGCTGAGGCGAGTTAATATTTTGGAAAACCTTTAAATAAATAGCTGGTTAAATACCAGCTTTTATTTTGTCTTTTTATATCGGTTTTACTGCTG
>NZ_JABVBF010000249.1 GCF_013344765.1 Acinetobacter lactucae | reverse complement strand
CATCTGTGGCCATTCAAGAAATTCGTCACCCACTTATTCGTCATAAATTAGGTTTGTTACGTCGTTCTGACATCAGTACTAAGAATTTCCGTGAGCTTGCTCAGGAAGTGACTATGTTGTTGACGTATGAAGCAACAAAAGATTTACCCGTTGTGGATTGCGAAATTGATGGATGGGCTGGAACTGTTACTACACAGCGTATTGCTGGTAAAAAAATAACGATTGTACCGATTTTACGTGCTGGAATTGGTATGTTGGATGGTGTACTCAATCTGATCCCAAGCGCAAAAGTGAGCGTTTTAGGTCTTGAGCGTAATGAAGAAACATTAGAGGTTCGCACGTACTATAAAAAATTAGTTCCAGATGTGGCTAACCGTCTTGCGATGATTATTGACCCAATGCTAGCAACAGGTAATTCGTTAGTTGCTGCTATTGATGTATTAAAGGCAAGTGGTTGTAAAGATATCCGTGTTATGGTGTTAGTTGCTGCTCCAGAAGGTATTGCTAAAGTTGAAGCAGCTCATCCTGATGTGCAAATTTATACAGCATCTATTGATAATGGCTTAAATGAACAAGGTTATATTGTTCCTGGCTTGGGCGATGCTGGCGATAAAATTTTTGGTAGTGTACAAAAAGATTAATTTTTGAAATAGCATTAAAAAGAGACTTCATTCAACCGTATAATTTTAAAAACGGAATCGTGAGTCTCTTTTTTATTTACTGCAATGACTGGATTGGAAAAGTAGGGGAAAGATCATGAAGCAAGAGTTTTATACTGGAAGGGTAAAACAATATAATGCTGATAAAGGGTTTGGTTTTATTGAAACTACTGAAGGAGATATTTTCTTTCATATTTCTGATTTCCCAGCATCAGAGGGCGAACCGAAAAGAAATGAAAAAGTGAGATTTCTTGCCGCAGATAATCAGGGCAAATTTAAAGCAATCAAAATTGAGCGTGTTGACCCGAATCCTGCGAAAACCAAGAAAAATAAAATTGCGGATCACAATAAAGCGATCACAAGCCAATTATTGTCAAATTTTCGACGTTAATTAATGAAAAGATCAGGTTTTAAACCTGATCTTCACAAAATTGTAAGAATGCTTTGAGGCCAGGCCCCTGATACTTTTGACGGTGTACCAACATATAAAGCGGACGGGTAAGCTGCCAGAATGGTGTATCTAAAATTACTAATTGTCCCTTTTCAATTAAAGGTTCAATAGCAAGTTTAGAAATACATGACATACCTAAACCACCAGCAACGATTTTTAAAATTGCTTCATTGTGACCTAGAGTGAGGCGAATATTCGCGTCTGGCAGATCTTGTAATATAGCATTATCAAACACTTCACGAGTTCCTGAACCTTCTTCACGTAAAATCCATTCAATTTGAAGAAAATCATGGGCTGTTAAAGGTCTATTTAAGCGTGCTAACGGATGATTTGGGGAGCAGCAGACTGCAAGCTCGTCATCACGCCAATGGATACATTGGAGCTGAGGTAAGTGACATGATCCTTCAATTAAAGCTAAATCAAGTTGGAATTGATTGACTGCTTCAATCATTTGACGTGTATTGCCCACTTGTAATTGCAAATGTGCTTTAGGGTGATGCTGTAAAAAGTTTGCCATTAAATCTGGCATGAGGTAATCACTAATCGTTAAAGTGGCCCCAATACGTAAATCAATGCTTTGCAATTCACCTTTTGCAGCTTGCTCAAAAGCTTCACAGCGGCCTAATATTTCTAAGGCTTGAGGCAAAAGAAAGCGACCTAAATCATTAAGCTGTAATCGTTTACCTAAACGATCAAATAGAGGAGCACCAAGACCATCCTCTAAATCTGCTAAAGCCATACTTGCTGCACTTTGCGTCAGTCTGACCGCATCACTGGCTTTAGTGACAGTTCCTTCTTGAGCGACTGCTACAAAAACAGCCAACTGGCGTAATGTCATGCGCATGTTTAAAAAGCCTTAACGTTTAAAAGTATTCATTATTTCGGCTGTCATGCTAACATGAGCGCACTATTTCATGCCACGTTGAAATCATGTCAATTGAAAAATTTAGCGTAGAAAAAGTTTTATCTGTACACCGTTGGACCTCAACTCTTTTCAGTTTCACCATGACTCGCCCTGCACATTTTAAATTTACGGCTGGGCAATTTGCACGTATTGGGCTGAAAGTTGGAGAGGAACTTGTTGTTCGTGCTTATTCTGTAGTTTCTTCTCCATTTGATGAAACGCTTGAATTCTTTTCGATTGTGGTACCCGATGGCGCATTTACTTCAAACCTTCAACATCTAAAAGTAGGTGATGAGCTTTTCTTAGAAAAAATACCATATGGCTATTTGACTTTAGCTCGCTATCAACAACCTTTACCGCATGATTTATGGTTATTGGCAACTGGTACAGGTTTAGCTCCATTTTTATCGATGCTACAAGACTTTGAAACTTGGTCTAATTATCAAAAGATTAATTTGGTCTATAGTGTTCGTACTGCAGATGAGTTGGCTTATGTTGATCGTATTCAAGAGATTGCTGAAACTTTTGGAGAAGGATATAACGGATTTAAATTTATTCCGATTATTACTCGAGATCCATCTGCGCTATTGTATGATCGTTTGCCGATTCTCATTGAAAATGGTGAACTAGAAAAATCTGCTGGTATAGAACTGAACCCTACCACAAGCCATGTCATGCTTTGCGGAAATCCGCAAATGGTAGATGACACTAAAGAGGCTTTAAAACGCCGTGGTTTGACGATGAATCGTCGAGGTGAGGGGAATATTGCGGTAGAAAATTACTGGTAATAAATCTTATTTTGAAAGTACTTTAAAATTAATTTTATGGATATGTTTATTAGTGGACAAACATATCCATAAATTCGCGAATTTCTGCAATTGCACTATCTACATCAGTTGAAAGCCAAGTTGGCTCAAAAAGACCTGCATAATGTTCCAAACGATCTTGTGGAACCACTAGGCGAACTGGACAATCTTCTTCAAGTAAACGCCAAGGTAAAATCGGAACTTCATTGTCCAAAAAAATATTGATATTACGAATATCAACAATCATGGCATTAATGCAGTCAGGAAATGGCATGACGGAAAATTCTTCAGTACGGCGACGAAAATACTCTAAATCACCCCATTTGAGTTCATAGCTTGGTTTATTAAATTCAATAATACCAATGAGATGTTCGTCTCTCGTCTGGTGTAAATAACATTGATGTGTGACGTCAGTGTCGAGATCAAGTGTTACGTTTTGCTGACGATACATCATAAAAT
>NZ_JABVBF010000248.1 GCF_013344765.1 Acinetobacter lactucae | reverse complement strand
ATTTAGTATTTACATCAATATTTTCCATTCCTGTATTTAAGGAAATTATTTCATCTGTAGTAATCGAATACTTATCAGCAATGTTTTGTAGGCTTTCGCCTTCTTTGACTTTATAGCCAGCTCTTAAATACTCTCCTTTTTGCCCTTCTTCTAACAAAGCTAAATTAGCTTTAACCTTAGGACTAATAAATATATATTCCCTACAGTTATGATGATTTACATAGCATATAGGCTTGACTGTATTATTATCGAACTTCATTACACCCATAATTGGCAAGTATTCATCTGTATATACAAACTCTACCTCACCATTTCCATCTGTAACTTCTTTCTTAATTATATTTAAAGAATTATCTAAAAGGTAACATTCCATTCCAACTATAGGCTTACCTACATAATCTAAAAATTTAAAATAGAATGGATCATCTTTCGTACCACCAATATTCTTAATAAAATAATTCCAAACATCACCACCAACTAATACTTCGACTTCTTTTGGCTCAGCATCTGAAATTCTAGGACTTCTTCCATATTTATCAATTTTATGTTCTTCAACAACCCCATCACTTCCCTTTACAGACATAGTTAAATCTGTAAATTTATTTGTTGGAAAAACTTCATAAACATCTAATTTATTGCTATATTTTTTTGTTATATTTAATTCTTTTAGTTTAGGCACTTTAACATCTACTTTTCCGCCGCCCATAAATAAATGCTGCCCAGCCTTCACCTCAAGCTTACCACCCGTGACAGGGAAAATACCCGAACCATTCAACTTAACTTGAGATCCACTTGCAGTCAGATTAATTTCAGTTGGACTAGTAATAAAAACCGTGTCTTCGGTTGACGTAATCTGTACGCCCTTTCGAGCAATCACATCTAAGCCATCACCTTGTGCCTGAATTTCCACTTTACCTTGACCAGCAAAAAGCCGAGCACCTTCTTGGGCGGCAAATAGACTTATTTTTTGACTCGCATGACTTACTATATTCTTTTGCGTACTAATATTAATGCTATCTTCAGCACTTTGAGTGAGCTGTCCATTTGCACTAAGGTGTATATCTTCATTACTACTTACAGCAATACTTTTTGGAGATGCCAGCAGCATCACTGCTGATTGAAACTCAGCAGCCTTTTTAGGATCTTCTTGTTTGAGAACTTCTAAGAAAGTCTGAATATTCTCAAGCATATCTAACGGGTCGGTTTGCTGATTTTTAGCAACTTCACTGAGTGCCTTGGCATTATTTAGGCTGCCTTCTATTTGTTGCTTGGGCTCATTTGCATCGAGGTGTACGCCTTGAGCTTGATCCTGTTTGTGGGTACTAAGGAGTAAGCCGCTGCCTGCTCTGACTGCCCCCCACTGGTCTGTTCGTAGCTCGAAACCTTCACCACGACTATCACTTTCCGCCTTATCTTTTGGATGGCTTAAGTTACCCAAGTTTAGTTGGCTTACCGCATGGCTACTTTTTAGTTGGGCACTGATTTGCCCTGTGGTGTCATCAAAGCGTAGCTGGTTAAAGCCCTTACCATCGACTTCTTCGGAGCGGATACCACTGAGCTTTTTAGTGTCGGGTAGTTGGCCTTTTTGGTCGAATTGCGTTGGGTGACGTTCAGCCTCATGAATACGACCCACCACAAACGGGCGGTCAATGTTGCCGTCAAAGAAGTCGATCACCACGATCTCGCCCACGCGAGGCAAGAAACGTGCGCCATAACCCTCACCTGCCCACGGGGTGAGTACATCGACCCAAGCCGAGTCGGTGTCATTATCGTTACTTCCTGCTCCACCATCATGGCTATGGTCATCAGCTCGGGTAAATAGGAAACGGACTTTAATGCGTCCCCATTGGTCAACATGGATACTTTCACCTTCTAGCCCCACCACTCTAGCACGCAGTGGGTAAGCTGCTGGTCGGTGCTCTAACGGATGATACTCAGGAACAGTTTTAATATTTCTACGCGACAAGATGAGCTGATTACCCTGACGTTCAGTCTGGTCATTTAGCCCTGATTGATTGTTTTGCCATTGGCTTTGACTAAAAAGTTGATTGATTTGCTGTTGCAAATCTTTAGGCAAATTATTTTGCAGATAGAAGTTTTTCCCAATAATCAGAAATTCTTTGTCTGATCCGCTATGAGTATCTATTTCAGGATGTTCATTCAATTCAAACCAATAGCCAACTTGCGCATCACGTACCGTGGTTTGTGCATGAAAGTATTTTGATTGAAATGCATAATAATCAGATAGATTTTGATTGAGTTTTTCTAGCTGCTGGTGGCCCGATGCAGTGGCTTGGTCTTCCCCATTTAAGTCTTGCATCCAAGCAGGACTAATATGCCATGCATGTTCTAGACTTAAACTCGCATTATCCTGATTAGCACTATGACTATGCTTTGACTGAACACTTCCCATACCTTCTTCTTGACTTAAAGCATCAGCCTGCCAGCGTTGCACATGCACGGCTGTAGGTTGCAAGCTTCGAGTTGGCACAAGACTCGTCATACTGTCTTGTTGTTCAACTGCGCTACTGCGGTGATAACGGATATTTCTTCGGTCTAATGCTAAATATGATTCATTATTATCAATTAAACGTAATTTTTGCGGTTGAATCTCATCCGAGCTATCAGCGACAAACAACTGAGCTTCATCAATTAACCAGTTAATACCTTCACTACGCCAAAGTCTGGTTAAAAATTCATAATCTGTTTCGTTACTTTGCATGACAAAAGGTCGAACATCGTAGTCTTGAGTTAGGTTTTTTAAATCCAAAGTTAAGGCAGAAGCAAACAACGGGCTTTTGTTCTGCCATTCTGTAAATAGAATTTCAGTGATGTCCCGTACACTCTTATTCATAAACACACGGCTATTGCGGCGTTTATGCCATAGCACCGTCGGGTCTTGTAATCTCAGTTTATACAAAGTTAATGAACCATCACTCTGCCCCTGACTGGCTTCTGTAATAATTCCTGTAGTTCTAAATAATTGCCCCTGATCAGTTACTTGATCGACTGCAACCTGACAACCAATAAATTGTTTTAATGAAATATGGGCATTAGTAGAAAGACAAAATAACTCAGCAGACAGTCCTTCATTTAGCTGATGCTGCCCTTCGATACTTTGTAAAAAGACTTGAGTATTCAATGATGGATTAGAAAACTGAATATGAAGCACGCGTTTTTGCGAGCTGATACCCAAATCTTCTAGAATTCTATGTATATGAGATAACATCTTTTTTTATGAAAACTTTGTCAGGATTGGCATTATTTTATAAAATACAGAAACATCTGTCTATTTTGTAAAGGGAAACTTAACCATATGAATACACGAATGAATG
>NZ_JABVBF010000247.1 GCF_013344765.1 Acinetobacter lactucae | reverse complement strand
TCAAGCATTTTAATAAAATGTAGCTGAACTGTACTTGAAATATATACAAAACAATCCCATATTATAATGGAGTTTTACTCGTTGTTATTTAAATAACATTATGAAAAATATATAAAAATTTATTTGAAATCCGAAGAAGTGTTCCCATCTATTAGACAAGTACAAATTTGTTGTGAGGAATAACAAGAATGCGTTTTGAGAAATTTACAAACCGCTTGCAGCAAGCCCTCTCAGATGCTCAATCTTTAGCGATGGGTAAGGACCATACCGCTATCGCAGGTATTCATATTTTGTCTACCTTGTTAGAAGAGCCATCAAATATTAGTTTGTTGCAACAAGCAGGTGCGCGGTTAACTGAACTTAAACAAAAACTTGAGCAAGCTATAAAAGACGCGCCGACTATTGCCAATCCAACGGGCGATGTCAACTTAAACCCAGAAGCCGTTAAAGCGCTTAATTTGGCAGACAGATATGCGCAGAAAGCAGGTGATGAATTTTTATCAACTGACTGGGTTTTATTAGGTTTGGCTGAGACAGGTGAAACTAAAAATATTTTAAGTGCGGTAGGTGTAACTCCCGACAGCTTACGCAAAGTAATTGAACATATTCGAGGTAATGACAAAGTCATGAGTAATAATCACGAAGACCAACGTGACTCACTTAATAAATATACGATTGATTTAACAGAGCGAGCTTTATCTGGAAAACTTGATCCTGTCATTGGGCGTGATGATGAAATTCGCCGTACCATTCAGGTGTTATCGCGTCGTACCAAAAACAACCCTGTTCTTATTGGTGAGCCGGGCGTAGGTAAAACCGCTATTGTTGAAGGTTTGGCACAGCGTATTGTGAATGGTGAAGTGCCAGAAGGCTTAAAAAGCAAACGAGTTTTATCATTAGATTTAGGTTCATTACTTGCTGGTGCTAAATATCGTGGTGAGTTTGAAGAACGTTTAAAAGCTGTTTTAAAAGATTTGGCTAAACACGAAGGCGAAATCATCCTGTTTATTGACGAGCTACATACGCTTGTAGGCGCTGGTAAAGGCGATGGCGCAATGGATGCAGGGAATATGTTAAAACCTGCATTAGCACGTGGTGAATTGCGTTGTGTGGGTGCGACGACCTTAGATGAATATCGCCAATACATTGAAAAAGATGCTGCTTTAGAGCGTCGTTTCCAGAAAGTACTGGTTGATGAACCAAGTGTTGAAGATACGATTGCGATTTTACGTGGTCTAAAAGAGAAATATGCCACTCACCATGGTGTGCAAATTTTAGACTCAGCGATTATTGCTGCGGCGAAAATGTCTCATCGTTATATTACCGATCGTCAATTACCAGACAAGGCAATTGATTTGATTGATGAGGCAGCTTCTCGTATTAAAATGGAGATTGACTCTAAACCTGAAGCACTCGATAAGCTTGATCGTCGTTTAATCCAGTTGAAAATGCAATTGGAAGCTGTGAAAAAAGATGAAGATGTCGGCAGTAAAGCTGAAGTCACTCATCTTGAAAAACAGATTGCTGAAGTCGAGAAAGAATACAACGACCTTGAAGAAATCTGGAAGTCTGAAAAAACTTTAGTAGAAGGTACTAAACAGGCTCAGGTTGAACTTGATAAAGCGCGTATTGCTTTTGAAAAAGCTCAGCGTGAAGGTGACTTAGCTGAGGCAGCACGTTTACAGTATGGCGTAATTCCAGAGCTTCAAAAACAACTTGAGCAAGATGAGGTTGCAGAAGAGAACGAAGAGCCAAAACTCATTCGTACTAAAGTGACTGAAAATGAAATTGCCGAAGTTGTGAGTGCGGCAACAGGAATTCCTGTTGCTAAAATGATGCAAGGTGAGCGTGAAAAACTCCTTAATATGGAAGAGTTTTTACATGACCGTGTTGTTGGGCAAGATGAAGCTGTTGTAGCTGTATCGAATGCTGTTCGTCGTTCACGTGCTGGTTTGTCTGACCCGAATCGACCTAGTGGATCATTCTTGTTCTTAGGTCCAACAGGTGTTGGTAAAACAGAATTAACCAAAGCACTGGCTAATTTCTTGTTTGACAGTGATGATGCCATGATTCGTATCGACATGAGCGAATTCATGGAGAAACATTCGGTGAGCCGTTTGGTCGGTGCGCCTCCAGGATATGTGGGTTATGAAGAAGGTGGTGTTTTAACTGAAGCTGTTCGCCGTAAGCCATATAGTGTGGTGTTGTTTGATGAGGTCGAAAAAGCACATCCAGATGTATTCAACATCTTGCTACAAGTATTGGATGATGGACGCTTAACAGATTCACAAGGTCGAGTAGTAGACTTTAAAAATACAGTAATTGTGATGACTTCGAACTTAGGTTCACAAGATGTACGTGAACTAGGTGAGGGTGCCACAGACGATGAAGTGCGTACCATTGTAATGAATGCGGTAAGTCAGCATTTCCGTCCGGAATTTATTAACCGGATTGATGAGCTTGTGATTTTCCATTCACTCAAAAAAGCACAAATTCGTGGCATTGCCGATATTCAGTTGGATCGATTACGTTCGCGTCTTGTTGATCGTGACATGAGTTTAACTGTAGATGATACTGCTTTTGATTTATTGATTGATGCTGGTTTCGATCCTGTCTATGGTGCGCGTCCATTAAAACGTGCGATTCAACAACAGATTGAAAACACATTGGCTCAAAAAATCTTGTCGGGTGATTTTGTCGCAGGTGATACTATTCTAGTTAAAGGCGAAAATGGGCATTTAGTCTTCGATAAAATGAAACTCAGCTAAGCTTTGTCTGCTAAAACCGAAAAGAGAATATGGAAACATATTCTCTTTTTTTTATGGTGAATCAGTTTTTATGGTTGATGTGAGTAAAGCAATTATGGCATCTGAAACTTTCTGAGTTAATGTCTTTAACTTTTGTTCTGAGTGACCAGATAAAAAATAACGATAATGGTAAATATTCTGTTGATAAGAAATACAAATAAAAAAAGTACCAACTGGTTTCTCTAGGGTTTCACTTCCACCAGATTTTAATAGCCCAGTGCAACTGACAATAATATCAGCTTGTTGAAATAAGCTTTGACCCAGCCTACACATTTCCTCCGTGACTTGCGGTGACTCTGCCGTGTAAGTCTCTATTAACTTTGGATCAATATTTAAAATACTAATTTTAATGCTTGGGTCGTAGCTCACTAAGCCACCGAGTAAAATATCTGCACCACTATTTTTATGAATAGAAAACTGACTTGTTAAATAACCAGAGCTCGCACTTTCAATAAAAGCAATTTTGAGCTGGTGATCTTCTAATAGTTGGCAGCATTGCTGAAGCATTATTTCACCTCGAATGGTGTTTATT
>NZ_JABVBF010000246.1 GCF_013344765.1 Acinetobacter lactucae | reverse complement strand
GCCTTAAATGTGATAAAAATCACGACATTTCAATGATTAGCGTAATAATTATCTAAAGATCCTCAATCCATCGAAAAAAGTTACAAATGGTTGATTAACGATTGTATCTTTATCATTTTCGGATAGACTTATAGCGTGAAATACAGATGATTGCTGTCATATAAATAGGAAAATTAGCAATGACTGCTCTAAATCAATATGGAATGCATTTAGAAATTACGCCACATAATGGATGGTCACAACGGTTCTGGGACAATTTGTTACCAGCAAAAGAACGAGTGAGTAAACATCCGTTTTTTACGGAGATGGCCAATGGGGAATTGAGTCTAGATAGTTTCCGTTATGCTTTACTTAATTTCTATCCATTAGTCGCTCATTTCCCATCGTATATGGCTGGAGCGTTAGGCAAAGCAACAGGTTTTTCTGAACCTGGAGTTACAGAAGCAAGAGATTGGTTAATCCAAAATATTAAGGTGGAAGAGCGACACTTAAAATGGTATCGCGATTGGGCTGGAGGTTTTGGCTTAACTGTCGATGAGCTTGACCATGTACGACCACCAGCTGCTATGAATGCAGTGAACCATTTTCTATGGAATATGAGTCATCGTGGCAATTTAGCAGAATGCATTGCTGCAACAAATTTGGCAATTGAATGGGCAACTGGGGACTGGTCAATTCAAGTCTATAAAGGCATTCATACTTATACAGATCATCCTGAAGTAACGATTGATAAACGTTCTTTGGCTTGGTTACGTGCGCATGCGCATTATGATGATCTTCATCCTTATGAAGCCATGGAGCTGATTAAACGTTTGTGCAACGAGCGTCCTGACTGGCAGCAAAAAGCATTTCATGCTGCTGAAGAAGGGTTGCGTTATTATGAGTTAGCCTTAGATGATTGTTATAGGGTGCAGCTTCAAGCTTCTGCTTGATCTCACTTCAATAAAAGGGAGAATATCGTATAGGTATTCTCCCTTTTATTTTATTCGAGTAGTTTTAACAGTTTGGTTCGATAAGGCGTATCTTCAGGCAATAATTCAAGCAAACGTTCAACAGCATCTACACGATCTGGTACACGACTTACGACTCGTAATAATTGATCAACATCTTCAATCTGATAGATCACGTGACTTAAGCGAGCATCAAAGCAATCTCTCCATGCACACAAAAATGGGCTTTCTGACTTGGCTAAAAAACTACCTCTATACAGTGTTAAAGTGGTTGCAGTAAAACCTAAGTTTAGTGCTTGCTCAGCCATGAGAAAGTCACATTGAATTTCACAGTTAAGTCTATATGGTCGTGACTCGATAACATCGGGAATCAGGTTTCGAAGCTGTGAAAGTTCAGCTTTTAAAGTAGTGGTACTAACTGGTCGATCACCATATAAAGCATAGTGAAGCTCTTCAAGGTTAATTCCCTCAGGACAAAGGGTTAGAATGCACAGAATTTCAATCTGGCGTTGAGTCAATGTAAGATTGTGTTGGTTATATTGAACTTTAGGAGTACCAAAGGCCTTAATATATAAAATATTTTTCTGATGAAGTTGAATGGCTTGTTTCACAATATCAGCACATCTTTCAACAGCTAAAAGACCAAGAGAATTATGCTTTTGATATTTAGTTGATAAATTCATAATTCCATAAAACTGGCCAGTCTGAGTGTCTGTAATTGGTGCTGCATAACAGACCCAGTCTCTAACACTATTCATTTGGTTTTCGTGTGAGTAAACACAGCTTGCAGAATGTGTATTTAATGCTAAACCAATTGCATTTTGACCTACTGCCTGAGTAGACCACTGACCACCTTCAACAAAATGGACTTGCTCAGCCGATGATCGCATTGGATGGCTACTCCATGTCCAAAGTAGCGTGCCATGAGGATCAGTCACACCAATGGCCATATCGGCATCTTCGGCAATATGCATTAAATTGCGATGACACTCATGAATCGAACGACCAAATAATGAATGTTCCCATTCCTCACCCAGATCAAACAAAGGTGCTGCCTCAAGCTCAAGTGATGGTTTTTTTCCTAATAATTTAGAATGAGGTGAGGATTCCGGCCGAAATAAGGACGGAGTAGTGTCTATAAAAGGCGATGATAATTGTTCTGACATATCCATATCGAAATTCCTTTATCATTGAAATGGCGTATCCGTAGCCGCTCAACTGTTATAACTTTTTATTGTGACTATTTCCTAGTTATCCCTTTACCTTAAATAATTTTATAGGTCTCGACCATTATCCTATTGGATAAGTTTTGTTAATTGCCTAATCATTAAGATAAGACATCTTGTCGGCTGAAAGGCTTTGGCACTTCTTCTCCGAAATATTGTCGATCAGCAAAATAGCTAGAACGAACCATAGGTGCACTCCAAATATTTTTAAAACCTAATCGCTTACCGTGTCGGGTATATCGTTCAAATTCATGTAAATTTACAAACCGATGAATAGGCGCATGTGATTTTGAAGGCTGAAGATATTGACCAATCGTGACAAGATCGACTTGATAGTCTTTTAAATCGTTGAGTAGGGCAAGCACTTCAGCCTCTATTTCTCCTAATCCAACCATCAGGCCAGACTTGGTTTTGATATCAGGACAATATGCTTTAAAGCGTTTAAGTAGCTCTAGCGAATGTTGATAATCTGAACCGGGGCGCATCGTTTTATATAAACGAGGAACCGTCTCAATATTATGATTAAACACATCTGGAGGCGATAAGCTTAGAGTTGAAAGCGCTGTCTCTAAACGACCGCGAAAATCTGGTACTAAAATCTCAATCAATGTTTCTGGACAACGTTTCCTAATTTCTTCCATACACTTTACAAAATGTGCAGCGCCGCCATCATGTAGATCATCACGGTCTACAGAGGTAATCACGACATACTTTAAGTTTAGGTTTGAGACTGTTTCTGCAAGATGCTTAGGTTCATCTTCATCTAGCGGTTTTGGCCGACCATGAGCGACATCACAAAATGGGCAGCGACGAGTACAGATATCACCCATAATCATAAATGTTGCCGTACCTCCACCAAAACATTCCGGTAAATTTGGACACGCTGCTTCTTCACAAACACTGTGTAACTTTTGTTGGCGCAGTAAATTTTTTATGCGTTTAATTTCTTCAAAATCGGTTATTTTGGCTCTAATCCAATCCGGTTTAGTGGGTAACTCTTCTGTAGGTAAAATTTTAATAGGAATGCGAGCGACTTTATCTGCTCCTCTTAATTTAATACCAGTTTCTGCTTGTCTTTTAAAATCCATATTAATAATTCCATTTTATATTAAATAATTTTTAACTAGACTCTATATAATAAAAATCCTTATAATTTAAATAAAGGACATTGGTTTTATTAATG
>NZ_JABVBF010000245.1 GCF_013344765.1 Acinetobacter lactucae | reverse complement strand
GAGAAATATTTCCTATTTTAAGTATAAAGTGCTCATCTAAATCATAATAAATAGCACCGAAATCTTTAGAAAATTGCTTAGCTAGAGTTGTTTTCCCAGCACCTCCCGGTCCTATAAAATATATAAGCATGAATAAGTTTCCCTTAAATTGATTCTTAACTCACCAATAAATATTGTCTCTATTTTCGCCAGAAATTTGTCTTGTAGCTGCGATGAGCAATCTCTCTATTATTTTATCAATGGCTAAATAATTTGGAGGAAAGTCTTTTAATGTCATGGTTCCAGTGCTTACTTCCCATAAGTCCTCTTTGGTTTTAATATTCTGTTTTACTTGTATTGTATTCACCTTATGTTGGAGTAAATCAATACAATCATATATTTGAACTTCTACAAATCCTACTACCTCATTACCTTTCGGTTTTAGCTCGGATAATTCAATATTTAGAGGTAGTAAGAAGATATGTTGAAATTCATTTGCAATATAATTATCTGCAATATGGCAAGCAGTCTGTCTAATTCCTATAGGGATAAGTTGGTTGAATTCCACCTTAATTCCTAACTCTTCCTCGCATTCTCTTATTCCTTGTTCAATGGTTTCACCTGCCTCGTAGTGTCCACCAACAGAGATATCAAGAAAACGTTCTCTGTCAAAAGTATAGTTATCACAATTTTTTAGCTGAAAATAAGCATATTGAGTTGATGGGTTATATACAAGACAAGTAAATACCCTATGCCATAGTCCCAATTGATGGGCTAATTTTTTATCAGCAATCCCAATGTATTCATAATTATCATTAAATATATCAATATTCATGTCTTTTTTATCAAGTATAAATTCAATCTAAATATTTTAACTTCATTTAAAGTTTTAAGTATCAAAAAAGCAATTTTATTCTAGCTGCGCTTTACTCATAAGAGATATAGATAAGTTTTGCATAAATAGAAGGACTAAATAATGAAAACAATCGGCTTATTAGGCGGAATGAGTTGGGAATCTACGGCACTTTATTATCAACAAATCAATAAAATGGTTCATCTTAAATTAGGAAAATTGCACTCAGCTAAGGTCATTATTAATAGTGTCGATTTTGAAGAAATAGCAGCCTTGCAAGCGAAGGGTTTATGGCAAGAAGCTGGCACATATTTAGCTGAGCAAGCACAAAATTTAGAAAAAGCAGGGGCAGATTGTATTTTGGTGTGTACTAACACCATGCATAAAGTTGCTGCACAGATTGAAGATTCAATTTCGATTCCTTTCTTACACATCGCTGACGCAACTGCAAAAGAAATTTTGAGTCAAAACATTGGTAAAGTTGCACTGTTAGGGACAGCTTTTACAATGGAGCAAGATTTTTATAAAGCTCGATTGCAGGATTATGGAATTGACGTGATTATTCCAAATGAAGCCGACCGAAAGATAGTACATCGTATTATCTATGAGGAGCTTTGCTTGGGTGTGATTAACCCCGATTCAAGGAAAAAATACGAGACTATAGTAGAGTCGCTTATAGCTGATGGTGCCCAAGGAGTTATCTTGGGTTGTACCGAAATTTGTATGTTGATTGGTGAGCTTAAATTTTCGGTTCCTTTATTTGATACCACCACCATTCATGCCAAAGAAGCGGTGAGTTTGGCTTTAACTTAAGAAGATAAATTAAATAAATTAGAATGAATAAATTGCTAAGAACTAATTTAAAAATGGAGGATAACTTTTGAAATTTAGATCGACTCAAAATTTATTATATGAAAAATGGAGAAGTCACATCAGTGATGATTTCGCCAAAAGATAAAGAACGTTTTTTTCAAGCCATAAACAAAAGACTCCATTAAAGCTGCTTGTTTAATTGCAAACATAAATTACGCTATTTCCAAGACGACAAAAAATAAATGGTGATAAATCATGACTAAACTTTTTTTACTGCCAGTTTTAGGCACTACGGTTTTAATTACATTAGCTGGATGCGCTTCATCCTCTCAATATCCAATTACCGACAGCTATGGGCCAGAACCAAAGTTACCTGAACCTAAATCAAGCTTATTACCAACCGTTAATATAGCGCCAGCAGAAGGCTGGCCGAGTGGGGTAATGCCAAAACCAGCAGAAGGTTTAAAGGTTAAAGCATTTGCGAAAGGACTTGAACACCCACGCTGGCTTTATGTATTACCAAATGGCGATGTATTAGTTGCTGAAACGGATGCCCCGCCTAAACCAGAAGACAGTAAAGGTATTAAAGGTAAAATCATGACGTTTGTGATGAGACGTGCAGGCTCATCTCATCCAAGTGCAAACCGTATTAGCTTACTTCGTGACACCAATGGGGATGGCGTCGCTGATCAGAAAACGCTATTTCTTCAAAACCTAAATTCTCCATTTGGTATGGCATTGGTCGGTAATAACTTATATGTCGCTAATACAGATGCACTGGTGCGTTTTCCTTATCAGGAAGGTGAAACTCAAATTACAGCTAGTGGAACCAAAGTATTGGACTTACCGGGTGGCCCTTTAAACCACCATTGGACCAAAAATGTGATTGCTAACCTAGCTGGTACCAAGCTGTACATTACTGTTGGTTCTAATAGTAACGTTGCTGAAAATGGTTTAGATCAAGAAAAAGGCCGAGCACAAATTACGGAGTTCGATATAGCAAGCGGGCAGTCTCGTCCATTTGCAACCGGATTACGCAATCCAAATGGTATGGCTTGGCAACCTCAAAGCGGTAAACTCTGGACGGTTGTAAATGAACGTGATGAAATTGGTAGTGACTTAGTACCTGACTATATGACGTCAGTCCAAGACGGTGGTTTTTATGGATGGCCATATAGCTATTATGGTCAACATGTAGATGTGCGAGTAAAACCACAAAATCCGGAAATGGTTGCTCGTGCAATTAAACCTGATTATGCACTTGGTAACCATACGGCTTCTTTAGGCCTTGCATTTTACACAGCTGAACTCATGCCACAATTTAGAGGTGGCGCATTGATCGGTCAACATGGCTCTTGGAACCGTAAGCCTCACAGTGGTTATAAAGTCGTTTTTGTACCATTTAGAAGTGGTCAACCTTCTGGCCCACCACAAGATATCTTGACCGGATTCCTGAGTGATAAAGGCAAAGCGTATGGTCGTCCTGTGGGTGTGGCCATTGATTTTTCAGGTGCCGTATTAGTTGCAGATGATGTAGGCAATACGATTTGGCGTGTTTCACCAGTTGCTGAAACAACCTATGAGACTCCATATAAAAATAAATAGCCTATACTCGTTTAATGACTTCATTATTTTGATTTTATTTCCACATTATGAAATAGATATTTTAATATAGCTAACTAATTTATCCAGATTTTGGATTGATTTGTTAGTTT
>NZ_JABVBF010000244.1 GCF_013344765.1 Acinetobacter lactucae | reverse complement strand
ATATAAATTATCGCATTTATATTTGGGGATCACTCCCATGTACGTTTGCTTGTGTCGTGGCATTACTGATCAGGATATTAAAGACGCTATCGAAAATGGCGCTGAAAGCTATCGTGAAATTCGCGATTTGCTTGATCTTGGTACATGTTGCGGACGCTGCGTTCCAGAAGCTCGCGCTATCATTAGCGAAGAATTAGCAGAAATCGCTGCTCGCATTTCTGTAGCTGCATAATAAAAATGAATATTTAACAAAATTTATTGACTCCTCCACCGCTTTTTGCGGAACGTTCATAGTTCCTCATTCAAGCGGTTTTTTTGGGCATAAAAACCATCTTTCTAATATTGTGTTGTTTTTGATTGCGATTTTCATTTGCTGTTCCATAAATTACTCGCCATCTCTATGATTGTTCACTAAAATGGATTTATAGATTGCCTTAATTAAGTTTGAGGCAGAAATTGTTTTGGAGTAGCTACAATGAAAGGCAATCGTGATGTCATTAATCAGCTCAATCAAGTGCTGTATCATCATTTAACTGCAATTAATCAATACTTTTTGCATTCACGCATGTTTAATGACTGGGGAATTGAGCAGCTTGGCTCTGCTGAATATAAAGAATCAATTCGTCAAATGAATCATGCTGATAAAATCATTGAACGTATTTTATTTTTAGAAGGTCTGCCTAACCTTCAGCATTTAGGCAAGCTTTATATTGGTCAACACACAGAAGAAGTTCTCCATTGTGACATTCGTAAAGTAAAAGAAAATATAGAAGCAATTCAAAAAGCAGTTGCTCTAGCTGAAACAGAGCAAGATTATGTCACTCGTGACCTTGTTCAAGAAATTTTAGAAAAAGAAGAAGAGTACTGGGACTGGTTGGATACTCAAATTGATCTCATTGGCAGTGTAGGTATTGAAAACTATATCCAGAGCCAAATGTAATTTCTTATAAAAAAAATCCCCTTGAGTACAAGGGGATTTTTTTTATTACTTCACTTTTAATAATTCTGGTAGCGTTATTTTTTGTTTATAGAGGTGCTGTAAAATAAATATTTGCTGCTGTGCCTGCTCTACTTTTCCATTATAAGCCAGTAGTTTTGCGTACTTACGCAAGTTATATGGAGTAGGCTTATTTTTTACAAACCTCTCCCATTGAATTAAATCAGCTTCAGATAAAACATTTTGGGGATTAAGTTCAATCCACTTTAAACGCTGCTCAAACTGCGTTAAAACAAAAATTTTACCGCTTCCCATAAATTCAGCGTTTGGACGCTTATTATTAAAAAGCAAATTACTATTTAGAACATAGACATTATAATCACGTAGAATTGCAATAATAAGCAATAAACTTACAACACATGACAAACGAAGAAGATGCTTATTGAGGACAATTCCCTTAAGCACAGGAGTCTGAGCTTGTACTATACCAAGCAGGAATCCACAGGTAAGCAAAAAATAAGCATAGCGTTGTGGGAACTCTAACATGGCATGAATAAGTACTGTACATACCATCATAATTGTAATAATCGAGATGGTATTTTTAGCCTGTTGATTTAACCAAATAAACCAGCAAGTAAAGTAGGTAATGATTATAGCCCCCAGTGGAATACCGTTCCAGATAATTAAATCGAGCAGCACATTATGAGCACTAGTCGTCCACTCTCCTGTTGGGAAAGCATGGTAGACTGTCATTTGCGCCACACTGGTTTGATTCCAACCATAACCCAGCCAAGGGTGCTGCTGTACAGCAAGCAGCATTTGTGTCCAGATATTGAATCGCAAATACCCGGAGCTTGCTCTTTCAACCAAACTACTTGCTTGGGTTACATCTGTACTTGACCATGCTTCAATTAAACTAGTAGCAAATGGCAGAACTATGCCAGCCATTACGAAAAAACCACTACACCATAAAAAACCTTGAATAAATCCAAATCTTTTTTGTTTTCTAAATTGTTTAACCATCCAATAGATGAATAAGAATGGAAAAACGATCCATGAAGTGCGTGACTGACTCAATGCGATCGTAAACAAAATAGTTAGAGCTGAAGGTAAGAGTAACCAAAGTGTTACTTTATTTTTTTCATATAAATACAAACATCCTAATAATCCGATAATTAGGAATGTTGCCATATTGTTGGGCTGACCAAAATTTCCGTAAGGACGATTACCAATCAGATGAAGCATATGAACAAAATGCGACTCGATATTTAACCACTGGCAAATTGCAATAAAACAGGTTGCAATTGATACAATAATTGTTAGCAAACTAAAGCCAGAAAAAATTTGGTCTCGCTTTTGCTGATCTAAAGATAGGTTGTAACCTGCTAAGACCATGAACCAAAAACCTAACAAGTAAAATGTACTTAATAAGGCCGTACTCAAATCAAAAACTAGACCGAAGCCCCACTGCACCATAGGAATGAAAGTAAATGGCAACAAAAATAATTGTGGCCTAGGAATTTTAATATTTTGTTGAATTAGGGCAGCTAATACACATAACCCAGCCCCGAATGTACTCACTTCACTTGAAAACATTACCCAAGGGCTATAATGAAATGGCGATAACCATGCAAAGCCCAAAAGGATTACAGCGAGGAATAGGAAGAATACTTGCATAGCGATAGGTTAAAGATCAAAATTTGAGAGAATTATACATGGAACATCAAGGAACCGTTTAGATTCCCTCCGTATGACTCTTTTGCATTCATGCTATATCATCGTTAAGGAATCTGATCAGAAGGAATGAGATGTTCTGTTCCTCCATAAAACCAAAAATTTGGCGCCATCCGTCCGACATAACTCGTACTCCCCCAACACATTAAATCTTGTCCTAAATACACGATCGTAATGTACAAAAATAAAGCCCCCCATAAACTAATCAGTATTTTTGTCTTCATAGTCGAAATTTTTAAATTATTAGCTAATTTCATTTGAGAAAAAGCAAATGCTAAAAATAATATACAGGCTATTTGTGAAGCAGGATAAACTATACTTCCTGAGAACATTGCATCAACTAAAATTGCAATTAAGCCAGCTTTCGCAATAGGTAAAACATTCTTATCTCGAAACAACTTAACAATTTGATATATCATCCAAATTAAAAAAATACATCCAACGACTCCCCATTCAAAAATTAACCTTAAATATAAGTTATGTATGTGATGTCCATATTTATATTGGATTTCTGAGAGATATCCTCCCCCTACTCCAGTCCATGGTTTTTCTTTCCATTGCTCAAAAACGAAACTCCACATCTCTGCACGCATGGATGTTCCAGTTCTCATTACGGTCATGGTATTTTTATCAGCGAAATAAATCGTAGTTTTATAAACTAAAAAAGCTAAAAAAATGTAAATACAGCTTTGCAAAATGAGCTTTCGATTTTCTCGAGAGTATATAAAGAAAATCAACAATCCTGTGGCTACAGCAAGTAAAGCAGATCTGGCCCCGTCAAAAAACCATGC
>NZ_JABVBF010000243.1 GCF_013344765.1 Acinetobacter lactucae | reverse complement strand
GATCATGAGTTTCAAATTGCTTTAGATAAACATAGAGAATCCCTAAAAAATTTATTTAAAGATCTTTTCTCTGACCAAGAAATTAG
Organism: Acinetobacter lactucae; assembly: GCF_013344765.1. GTDB lineage: Bacteria > Pseudomonadota > Gammaproteobacteria > Pseudomonadales > Moraxellaceae > Acinetobacter > Acinetobacter lactucae_A. The sequence goes on along the minus strand of NZ_JABVBF010000243.1, from coordinate 3,402 downwards.
GACAGAAAATGGAGGACACTTTTGTGTAACCTTCGGAGATTTCAAAATTTCCTTATTGATTGAAACTGCTAAATTTGAAAATGGTGTTCCTGTAAAATTAAACTCCGTAAATCCTGTTATTATTAAATGCAAGAAAGATAAGCCAATTGCAAAAGCACAGTTCACAGATGCAACACAATATCTAGATAACCATTTAGACACACCAAATTATCAGTATTATTTTAAGCAAGAAGATAAGACCCAACTGGTACAATTTTCTGAACTTCCCTCTTATTTCCAACTTGTTTTAGACGCAAATGTATAAAATAAAATAGAGCCCTCAGCAGAGGGCTTTTTCATATATTATTCTTCCATCACTTAACTTTAAAAAAATCAGTCAAATCCTTTTTCTTTTTATCTATGAATTATTTAACTCAATTTTAAAAGCTCAACCTTTAAAAACTATTTGATTCTTTTTAAATTTACTTGTATATACATGTTTATATTTGCTTATACAAATATGGATAAATAAGAATAGGATGGCTCTTAAAGGATAAGGAGAGTGAAATGGACTCATCGACAGGGAAACCTAATAGTAGTTTCATAGAAAACCGAAGCATTGATTTTATTCCTGAAAATGAAAGACACGGAGGTGTGTTTGCTCAATTCACCTTATGGTTTGGTGCCAATTTACAAATCACAGCCATTGTGACCGGTGCACTAGCCGTTGTGTTAGGTGGTGATGTTTTTTGGTCTATTATTGGTTTATTCGTAGGACAATGTTTTGGTGCGGCCGTCATGGCATTGCATGCTGCTCAAGGCCCTAAACTTGGCCTCCCTCAAATGATTTCAAGCCGTGTACAATTTGGGGTGTATGGCGCATGTATTCCAATCATACTCGTTTGCCTTATGTATATTGGCTTTACCGCAACTGGAGAGGTATTAGCTGGTAAAGCAATTGCTCATCTAGCCCATGTCAGTAATACAACTGGTATCTTAATTTATGCAAGTTTAATCATTTTATTCGCAACAATTGGATATCGTTTAATTCATTTGGTAGGCAAAGTAGCCAGTATTATTGGTTTGATTGCTTTTGTGATTATTTTGACTCAGATCTTCGCACTTTCTGATTTTTCTGAACTCTTAACAGTACGTCATTTCAGCTGGTCTTCATTCTTGTTAGCTGTTTCACTTTCTGCTTCTTGGCAAATCTCTTTTGGTCCCTATGTTGCAGACTATTCTCGATATCTTCCAACTAAGACATCTTCATCTCGTGTTTTTTGGGCCGTCGGCTTAGGTTCTTTAATCGGCTCACAAATTTCTATGAGCTTAGGCGTTTTAATTGCTCAAGTTGCAAACGGCAATTTTGTCGGAAATGAAGTTCAATATGTTGTTGGTATGAACCCAATTGCCCTTGTCGTAACCTTTCTATATTTTAGTATCGCTTTTGGGAAAGTTACTCTGTCGACCTTAAATGCCTATGGCAGTTTTATGTGTATTGCTACGATTTGGAATAGTTTCAAATCCACTCATCAAATCTCAAAAATCACAAGATTACTGATTGTCCTTGCTATGGTTGTAGTCTCAACCTTTATTGCAATTATTGGTGAACATACTTTTTTAAGCGCCTTTAAAGCGTTTATTTTGTTTTTACTCACCTTTTTTATTCCGTGGAGTGCCATTAATCTTGTTGATTACTACTTTATCTCTAAAGAAGAATGTGATGTAGATGCACTCTATGATCCAAATGGGAAGTATGGTCGTTGGAATCGCATTGGGATTACCTGCTACTTTCTAGGTATTTTGATTCAACTGCCATTTATTGATAGTAAATTTTATACAGGTCAAATTGCTGCAATGTTAGGTGGAATCGATTTGTCGTGGCTTGTAGGTCTTATCTCTACTGCTTTGATTTATTATATTTTCGCCAAGAAAGCTCAATTAAAGTTTTCAAAACAGTTAGTGATTGATCAAATCAAGTAATTACCCGAGATAAGCTATCAATGTCAAATCCCTTGATAGCTTATTGATATGATTTGATGACTATTCTTGTAGTACTTTGGCCTGTGCCGAAATAGGCAAACCAAATAATTTATCAAAGCTCCAATTAAATATAAAAGTATAAATAGGAATAATGATAATAAAGGCTACATCTAACCAGAAAGCTTCAATCAGAGAAATATCCATCCACCATGAAATAAGAGGGATCAAAAATAGAACTAAAGTAAGCTGAAAACCAATAGCATGCCCTACTCTACGTTTAACGGTACGGATATGACTGCTTTGTCTAGCTTCCCACTTCTCATATAAAATATTGTAGATAAAATTCCAAGTCACAGCGATGGTCGTAATCATGACAGATAGTGGCCCTGTATGTTCAACACTATCACCTGCCAAAATCGCTAACCCTACTGATGAAATAACCATTCCGATGACTTCATAAGAAGAAACATAGACAATTCGACGCTTTACACCTTGCATAATAGGCAAACTCTAATGAATTCTTTATATTTTAATTTCAGTCAAAATCATATATAAAGTTAATAGCTTTCAGTTCTACTGATATCAAAATGAATTTTAATAGTGAAAATATTGAACTCTTTATTACTGTACTGGATACAGGATCTTTCTCTGCGGCTGCCCGTAAACTAAATCGGGTACCCTCAGCAGTCAGTATGGCAGTTGCTAATCTAGAAGCAGAATTGGGTTACACCTTATTTGAACGTACTCCACGCAAGGTCATTCCTACACCTACCGCATTAGCTTTGGAACCTCAAGCACGAATTATTTCTGAACAACTGAGGCTATTTAGTACACATGCCCATGAACTGTCTTTAGGTCTTGAAAGTAAATTACGGATTGGAGTCGTCTCAGACGTAAATACCAAATTATTATTTTATTCAATAAACAAGTTGGCTGATAAATTCCCCTTACTGAATATAGAGATTATTACTGCACCTCAAGATGATATTGTTAATTTACTTTATTCAGAACAAATTAGTCTTTGCTTGGCAGGTTCAGACCTCAATATAAAAATGCGTGAGAATCTGCAATTGGTAATGACTGAAACAATAGTTGCTACTATATCATCCAGTCATACTCTTCTACAGGAAAAAACAAAGCAGTTTTCTATTGAGGAATTAATTAATATTAGACAAATTGTTGTGGCAAGTAGTGAACATGAGATGAGAGATTCTCGTTCAATTATTGGTGCAATGTACTGGAAAACCAATAGTCTACAAACAGCAATTAACATGGTAGAAGCAGGACTCGGTTGGGGAAATTTTCCTTTATCACTTGTACAAGAAAAAATCGATCAAGGTCATTTAGTTCTTTTAGATTTTAAAAATACAAAGAATCATTTACCTCTCTCTATTTATTTAATTTGGCTTCAGGACAACCCTTTACCTAAAGCAGCACGAG
>NZ_JABVBF010000242.1 GCF_013344765.1 Acinetobacter lactucae | reverse complement strand
ATACTAAGAAGACTGTGAAGTTAAATTTAAAATGAATCATTCTGGCGATTAAAATCACCAGTTTTTAATTAGAGAAACTCTTGATATGAAAAAACATTTATTACTACTTTTACTTAGTTTTTATTCGATTCATTCATTCGCTTCGGACAAACTACACGGCAGTGTTTGGAAAACAATTGATGATGCAACGAATCAACCGAGAGCGCTGGTAAGGTTTAGCGAAGATAAGAATGGGAACTTATCAGCGAATATTGAAAAAATACTCGTTCCCAATGAAGCCAATAAATGTACGATGTGCGAAGGTACCTACAAAAATAAATCTCTAATTGGTTTAACCATCGTCAAAAATCTAAAAAGTGTAGGTCAAAATAAATATGACAAGGGATCTATTCTCGACCCTCAATCAGATAAGACCTATCGCTTTAGCGTAATAGTCTCACCAAGTGGTGAAAAACTTACCGCACGTGGATACATTGGTATTTCTGCAATTGGTCGAAACCAAACATGGTATAGAGTTAAATAAATTTTCCGTATTTTTAAAGCCACTATTTATCAAATTGCATGGTTTTTGAAGTCATCATTTATTTCAAGAACCATGTAATTTTTTCCGAATCTTCTAAATATTCTTAAGACTTTTTAAAATCTTCTCGAGGTGTTACGCCAAAAGCTTTTTTGAGAGCATGGCTAAAATGAGTAAAACCATAATCTAAAGCGACTTCAGAAATGCCAATTATAACTTTTTATCTATTTCTGGAACTTCTAACGTAACTTTTACTCGATCTAGTACAACAGTTGTCTTGAACCACTCTACATTAGAATTATTGTGAAATAGCTCATCACAAATCTTTTGAAAACGACTCATACTTGGTACTAATAGCACCAACATGAAGTCTGCCTCACCAGTGACATAATAACATTGCTGAATTTCTGGCCCAGAGAAGCTTTTTTTGAGCTCATCGAGGTCGGTTGCATGAGTTTTATTTACTCGAATCTCGACCAGAATTGTAATTACTTGATTTAATTTATCAGGATCTAAAACAGCAATATTTCCAATAATATAGCCATTTTCACGTAACTTTTGGATTCGACGCTGTACTGAAGCAGTAGATAAATGAATAGCATCTGCTAATTCTCGTAATGGGATATGGCAATCTTTTTGAAGAAGTTCAAGCAAAGCGAAATCAAATTTATCTAATGTCATCACAAACCATGCGGTGAGAAATTTTCTCACTTATCTTAAGAAATAAGAGCCTAATTATCAATCAACCTGAAATAAAATATCAATTAAAAGACTCTGCTAGTAAATATCTATGCATACTCAATCGAATACCGCTCTTGGTATAACCTTCAATGTAATTGGCTCTATCCTATTTGCTCTAATGTTTGCCTATACATCTTTACTCCACTCATTACAGGGCAACGAAATGTATGGTTGGCGTATATTGCTGACTTTTCCGTGTTTAACTCTTTTCATTATTTTGAAAGGCAATTGGCAACAAGTGCGTGATATATACACGCGTATATTTCTAGACCGTTTTTTCTTTTTAACTCGTATATTTTCTGCTTTTCTTATCGGACTACAACTTTGGCTATTCATGTGGGCTCCTACCAATGGTTACGGCCTTGATGTATCGCTTGGATATTTTTTAATGCCCATCATTATGGTAATTGTAGGACGAATCGCATTTAAAGAAAGAATGTCGAGATTGCAAAAAATATCCTGTATTTTTGCCATACTTGGAATCATTAACATGTTGGTGATATCAAAAACACTGACATGGCCAACTTTACTTATTTGTTTAGGTTACCCGATTTATTTTTGGTTAAGACAAAAGACTAATACTAATCATATTGGAGGGCTTTGGTTTGATATGATCCTAAGTCTACCTATTAGTCTATTCTTTATTTTTAACGGAAATATTGGTTCAGATGAATTGATAAGCAACCCTAATATCATTTGGTTAATTTCAGGTCTTGGTTTGATCAGTGCACTTGCTTTAGGCTTTCAATCTCTTTCAGCACCGCATCTAAATTTGACTCTTTTTGGGCTTCTTGTGTATGTTGAACCAATATTATTATTGGCTGTATCTATATTACTTGGTGAAACCATTAAAATTAATGAATGGCCAACTTATATTGCAATATGGTTAGCGGTTTGTACTCTTGTCATTGAAGGAGTAAATAGCATAAAGAAACATACGTATGCTTAACTTTCGAACCAATATCCAATACGCACGATGAATGGACCTAAAATGGTTGCAATTAATCGTGCAAGATATTGCTCAACTACTCAGATATTAGAGATAGGTATTCACACTCATAGTTGATAAAAAACAATCCAACACCCTTTCCCGCTCATCTGTCTGATCCGAGCTTAAAAGCTGAATAATGGCACCTTCAATCATATATAAAAATAGTTTGGCATCCTGAAAAGTCGCATCGGTTTTTAGTTTTATAAGTTGGCTATAGATTTCATTAATGAGCCACGTTCTATATCTTACTGCGATTTGATAGGCTTTTGGATAAGTGCGTTTTGTTTCAAAAATGGCTTTAAATAATAGATAGTAAAGTCCCTCTACATCGCTATGTAAGAAATAAAGTTTGTTGAGTTTATCCTTTACATTGGTGTAGCTGACCTCCTCAGCAATTGAAACCACTTTTTCTTTTAAGCGCTCTTTTTGCACAATCAAACAGATTTCAATAAACCGCTCTTTCGAGTGAAAGTAGTTATAAAAAGTCGCTTTTGGAATCTGAGATTCTTTCACAATTCTGTCGATTCCCACGGTATGGAATCCGTGATAGTGAAACAGATCAATCGACTTATTGATGACTTTTATGGCACGTGTTGAGAGAACTAAATTTGGCATCATTTTACCGTTATAAATTCTTGTTATTTCTAAATGAAATACTTTTTTGGGAGAAAAAAGGCATAGCAAAGCCGTAAAGACTGTGCTTGGCACATCTCAAGTTTTGTTGTTGCTCAGTTTTAAATAGAAAAGACTTTAAGCCTGAAAAACCTTAGGGCGATCAAGCTGCTTTAATCAATTAAGTTGTGTCGTTATAGCTTTTGGCAAAGACTGCCAAGAAACGATGAATGCGCAAAGCCAACTCCTTTTTATGGGGAGTTCTGCCAGACATTAAAATTATGGTGGCAGAACGAAGGGGGTTCGCGGACTGGCCTTAAGACTCCAGCACACCCAAAGGTGTCCCCCTCCGTTCCGCCATAGAGGGGGCACGAGGGTGTACACACTAAAAGTTTAAAAACCTTTAATGCCCTTAAGGGACGGTCCGCGACGACCGACTGGCAATGTGGCCAGCAGGCAAAGGATAAGCTTCACATTTATTGCAGTCAAGCACACAAAATGACATTTGTTTTAAATTAGATCATTAAAAAGTAAGGATAAATAATTAGCTTTTTATTGTTTAAAATTAATTTATAAAACAGGAATTTTCTTTGTCTGATATGGTGCCACATTTGCAATATCATTA
>NZ_JABVBF010000241.1 GCF_013344765.1 Acinetobacter lactucae | reverse complement strand
GTATAAAGTCTCATTTAAATAAAAAAGGAGCTGAATACTCAGCTCCTTTTTTGTACTAAATCGACATATTAAGTCAATTGAGCAGCTTGGATTTTTTTAGTATCAACTTGATCAGCTTCTTTAGTATATTCGCTCATCTTGTCGAAGTTTAAGTATTTGTAGATGTCAGCAGATGCGCTGTCAATTTGTGACGCATACTGTTGATATTCTTCTGGGCTTGGTAGTTTACCAAGAACAGCAGCTACAGATGCAAGCTCAGCAGACGCTAAGTAAACATTTGCACCTTGACCTAAACGGTTCGGGAAGTTACGAGTAGAAGTCGATACACAAGTTGTGTTCGGCGCTACACGTGCTTGGTTACCCATACATAATGAACAACCAGGCATCTCAGTACGTGCACCAGCACGGCCATAGATGTTATACAAGCCTTCTTCCATTAATTGGTGCTCGTCCATACGAGTTGGTGGAGCTAACCATAGACGAGTAGACAATGAACCACCAGGTACTTTGTCAAGTAACTGACCAGCTGCACGGAAGTGACCGATGTTCGTCATACAAGAACCGATGAATACTTCATCAATCTTGTCGCCTTGAACGTCAGAAAGAAGTTTAGCGTCATCTGGATCGTTCGGGCAGCAAAGAATTGGTTCTTTGATGTCAGCTAGATCGATTTCATAAACTTTTAAGTATTCAGCATCAGCATCAGCTTTTAACAAGCTTGGGTTATCTAACCACTTCTGCATGTTTTCAGCACGACGAGCAAGTGTACGAGCATCGCCATAACCTTCTGCGATCATCCACTTCAACATAGTAATGTTAGAACGTAGGTATTCAGCAACTTTCTCTTCAGAAAGTGTGATTGAACAGCCTGCAGCAGAACGTTCAGCAGACGCATCAGAAAGTTCGAATGCTTGCTCAACAGTCAAGTCATTTTCCATTTCTGATAAATCGATTTCAAGGATACGACCAGAGAAGATGTTTTTCTTACCTTTCTTCTCTACAGTTAAATCACCCGCTTGAATTGCGTAGTAAGGAATTGCATGTACAAGGTCACGTAAAGTGATACCAGGTTGCATTTTACCTTTGAACTTAACAAGTACAGACTCAGGCATATCAAGTGGCATAACACCAGTTGCAGCTGCGAACGCAACAAGACCTGAACCCGCTGGGAATGAAATACCGATTGGGAAACGAGTATGTGAGTCACCACCAGTACCTACTGTATCTGGAAGTAACATACGGTTTAACCAAGAGTGGATAATACCGTCGCCTGGACGTAAAGATACACCACCACGGTTCATGATGAAGTCAGGTAATGTATGGTGAGTTGTTACGTCAACTGGTTTTGGATACGCAGCAGTGTGACAGAAAGACTGCATCACTAAGTCAGCTGAGAAGCCCAAGCACGCTAAGTCTTTTAACTCGTCACGAGTCATTGGACCTGTTGTATCTTGAGAACCAACAGTTGTCATTTTAGGTTCACAGTAAGTTCCTGGACGGATACCTTGGCCTTCAGGTAAACCACATGCGCGGCCAACCATTTTTTGAGCTTGTGTGAAGCCTTTGCCAGTGTCAGCAGGTTGTACTGGTGTACGGAACAATGTAGAAGGTTCAAGACCTAATTCTTCACGCGCTTTAGCAGTTAAACCACGACCAATGATCAAGTTAATACGACCACCAGCACGTACTTCGTCTAAAAGTACAGGAGTTTTAAGTTCTGCTTCAGAAATTTGTACGCCATCTTTAAAAGCAGTTACTTTTGCAGCAGCATGGTCAATTTTCAATACTACTTCGTCGCCCATGTTCATGTTAGCAACGTCGATTTCTACAGGTAATGCACCTGCATCTTCCATAGTGTTGAAGAAAATTGGAGCGATCTTAGAACCTAAGCACACACCACCGTCTTTTTTGTTTGGAATGTGTGGAAGTTCATCACCAAAGAACCAAAGAACAGAGTTAGTTGCAGACTTACGGCTTGAACCCGTACCAACAACGTCACCAACGTAAGCAACTTGATTGCCTTTCGCGATAAGTTCTTTAATTTGGCTTAATGGACCAACTTCACCTGGTTTTTCAGGGTTGATACCATCACGCTCGTTTTTCAACATTGCATTTGCGTGTAATGGAATGTCTGGACGGCTCCAAGCATCTTGAGCTGGAGACAAGTCATCAGTGTTTGTTTCACCAGTTACTTTGAACACAGTGATTTTGATTTCTTCTGGAACGTCAGGACGGCTAGTGAACCATTCTGCTTCAGCCCAAGATTGTAAAACAGCTTTAGCAGCTGCATTACCAGCTTTTGCTTTATCTGCTACGTCATGGAATGCATCAAATACAAGAAGAGTTTTCTTTAATGCTTCAGCAGCTAAGCTTGCAAGTTCAGCATTGTCAAGAAGTTCAACAAGTGGTGCTACGTTATAACCACCTAACATAGTACCAAGTAAGTAAACTGCACGCTCTTTAGAAACGAGTGGTGAAGTTGCTTCGCCTTTTGCAATCGCTGCCAAGAACGCTGCCTTTACGTAAGCTGCTTGGTCAACACCTGCAGGAACACGGTTTTCAAGCAAATCTACCAAGAACGCTTCTTCGCCTGCTGGTGGATTTTTTAATAGTTCAACAAGCTGAGCTGTTTGAGCGTCATCAAGTGGCTTCGGTGGGACTCCGAGTGCGGCACGTTCTTCAACGTGTTGGCGGTAAGCTTCTAGCACGGTGTTCATTCCTCTTTTTTTGAAAAATTACTTGCAAATTCCAGCTTTCTTAAAAGCTTCACAAGTAATATGGACTACAAAAGTTTACTAGAGTTCAAGGTAAAAGTTAATGAGCGCGGGGTGTTTCTCCGTGATGCCCATTATTTTGTATCTAAATACCCATGTCTAAATAATGAGCATATTGGGCTAAATTGAGTTTTTTTTAAACAAATTAAGCTTTATTAGATAGAAATTCGATAACTTCATCCACAATTAGAACGATTTATATTTTGGCATTTTGTCATGAGGTGTTGCCAAACATTCATCCATCATTTGCTTTCTAACTTTTTCTTGGATTGCTTGAGGATCTTTTGTCAATTCTTCTTTTGGAATTGCATAAACTTTTTCAATAACATTAAGAATGAATTTTTTAGTTATCTCATCTTCAATCTTGTTTGCATGCTCAACTGCCTGCGTTTTTTCAATTGCTTGCTGACGATCAAAAACAATACTTCTTGCAGCATTTCCTACGCTAGTACAAAAGCCATGCCACTGCTCTTCCGGTGTTAATGGTTTCTTTTCTGAACAACCAACAAAGAGCAAACTCATTGCAATCAATAAAATCTTTTTCATCATTTCACTACACTAATTATTGCTGTCCATATCATACGGAAAATCATCATTTTTGCCAAAACTGCCATAAAAAAACCGAGACAACAAAATCTCGGTTTTTTATATGAAATATTAAAAATACCAGTTTAGTGATTCAAATTAATTAAAGAATTTGATATCCGTAGGTGTTGATA
>NZ_JABVBF010000240.1 GCF_013344765.1 Acinetobacter lactucae | reverse complement strand
CTATTGCATCTACATTCATTTTCGAATTCCATCCATATTTTTTAATTTTAATTCGAATTTTATACGAAAATAGCAAATTTTAATCAAATATTATCGAATAAATCGAAAGAATTGGCGTGATAAAATTCAAATACAAATGAAATGTTGAAAATAGGTGAAATAACAAATGATTACTCGCGAACAATGCCTCTATTGGGATCAGGAAGATGAACTCAAAAAGTTTAAAGACGAATTTGCATTACCAGAAAATGTCATTTATTTAGATGGTAATTCTTTGGGTGCAAGACCAAAAAAATCATTAGAGGTTGCTCAGCATATTATTGCCAAAGAGTGGGGCGAGGACCTTATTAATAGTTGGAATAAAGCAGATTGGTGGGGCTTACCGACTAGACTCGGAGATAAAGTCGCGCAGCTTATCGGTGCTGAAAAAGGGGAAGTTGTTATTTCAGACTCAACGACCTTAAATTTATTTAAAGTTTTATCAGCAGCGGTAAAAATTCAAGCCGAAAAATTTCCGGAACGTAAAATTATTGTTGCAGAAAAAGATGCTTTCCCAACCGACATTTATATTATTGAAGGCTTTATAGACTTGATTAATCAAGGTTATCAAATTGAATTGATTGATGGTGCGGATGATTTATCTCGTGTTTTAGCAAATGATGTGGCGGTAGTTGTTCTTTCTCATGTGAATTATCGGACTGGATATTTCTATGATATGGAATTTATTAATCAACAAATTCACGCTAAAGATGCTTTGATTATTTGGGATTTATGTCACTCGGTTGGTGCGGTGCCTATGGATCTTAATCAGAGTAATAGTGATTTTGCCATCGGTTGTACTTATAAATATTTAAATGGCGGCCCAGGTTCACCTGCGTTGTTATGGGTAAATCGAAAGCATCGTGATCAGTTCTGGCAACCTTTATCAGGCTGGTGGGGGCACAAAAAACCATTTGATATGGCTCAGCATTATGAACCAGCCAATAGCATTCGTCGATATTTGTGTGGAACTCAACCTATCATTTCGATGAGTCTAATCGAATGTGGCGTCGATATTTTCTTACAAGCTGATATGCAACAAATACGCGAGAAATCACTCAAATTAACTGATTTGTTTATTCAACTTGTTCAACAAGAATGTGCTCAGTTTGGCTTTGAACTCATTACTCCTTTAAACCATAAATATCGTGGCAGTCATGTCAGTTATAGACATGAGTTTGGCTATGAAATTATTCAGGCTCTTATTGCCCGTGGTGTGATTGGGGATTACCGAGAGCCAGAAGTATTACGTTTTGGAATTACACCTTTATATCTAGGATTTGAAGATATCTTGAATGCCGTACAACAACTTAAGCAAATTATGCTGAATAGTGAATGGAAAAATGATCGTTATCTAGTGCGCAGTGAAGTGACCTGATCGTTAAAGATCAACATTAGAAAAATGGCTAGGAGGGCCTATGAGCAGTTTTGATGAAATACAAAATCGAGAAGCGGGTTTACATAAAAAATTATCCGCAAAACAGATGGGAATGATTGCAATTGGGGGAGCGATTGGTACAGGGCTATTCATGGGAAGCAAGTTTGCAATTAGCTTTGCTGGTCCCGCTGTCATCGTGAGTTATGCGATTGGCGGCTTAATCGCATTTGCTATTATGGCTTGTTTGGCTGAGATGACTGTTCAGCATCCTACGTCAGGCTCATTTGGAGCATATGCTGAGCATTATGTGAGTCCTCTTGCTGGTTTTTTAGTCCGTTATTGTTATTGGGCATGTATTGTATTAGCGGTCGGTACAGAAATCACAGCAGTTGCTGACTATATGAAATTATGGTTTCCAGATGTAGGTTCTTGGGTCTGGATTGCTTTTTTCTCGCTGACTTTACTTGTGGTTAATGCATATAGCGTCAAAGCATTTGGATTAGTTGAATATTGGTTTTCGACAATAAAAGTCTTTGCAATTATTGTATTTATTCTTTTAGCAATTGGCATTCTGACTCAAAGTCATGGAGGAACAGAACAAGTTCTCTCTAATTTAACCGAGCATGGTGGCTTTTTTCCTCATGGTTTTAGTGGGGTATGGATCGGGGTAATTATTTCAATATTTAGTTATTTAAGTATTGAAATGATCGCTGTTGCGGCTGGTGAGGCTAAAGATCCAGAAAGAGCCGTTAAGAAAGCTTTTAAAAGTACTGCAATTCGTTTAGTTCTATTTTACTTACTGTCTTTATTTCTCATTGTAGCACTTGTTCCTTGGATAACTTTAATTGGAGTCGATGCGACCAGCCCTTTTGTGATGGTAATGAAAATTGTAGGTATTCCATATGCAGACAGTATTTTAAATTTTATTGTAATTGTCGCGGCCTTATCAGCCATGAATAGTATGCTGTATATCTCAACACGTATGCTATTTAGCTTGTCACGAGCTGGTGATGCACCAAAACTATTTGGCCGTATTAGTCATAATGGTGTACCAATTAATGCGTTGTTGTTGTCAGCTGTTGGTATTGGTATCGCGAGTATTGTTTATACGATTAACCCAGCTTCTGCTTTCCCAATCATGATTGCTTTATCTATGTTTGGCGCATTGTTCACTTGGGGCAGTATTTTTATTACCCATATGTTTTTTAGACGGAAAATGGCACAACAAGGCCAGCAATTAAAGTTTAAGGTTCCAGCAAGCCAGTTAATTTCATTCTTAGGATTAATCGCAATTTTAAGTATCACAGTCACCACATGGTTTACCAATGAATTCAAGTCAACTTTACAATTTGGAGTCCCATTAGTTGTTGTGCTTACGGTTTTCTACTATTTAAAACGCTCGTCAGCCAAGCTTGCCTTAAATGCTCATAAAGAATCGTTGAAGTGAGAGACCTATGAGACTCTATGACAATGCTAGAACTGTGGCCAATGAACATGAGATATTGGCAGAATTTCAACGAACAAGTTTACTGAGCTACCAAAAAATTACTCATATTGCAGATATTCAATATGGAACACACCCAAGGTCAACCTTAGATTTATTTCCATTAGAGCAAGTCAAAAAGACTGTTATTTTTATTCATGGCGGCTATTGGCAATGGTGTGATAAGTCAGATTTTGCATTTATTGTACCGTATATTCTAGCCAAGAGCGCACAGTGTGTGCTTTTAGAATATGATCTGGCACCACAAAGCAAAATTTCAGATATTGTTTCTCAAGTTAATCAAGCTCTCGATTTTATTCGAGAGCAAGACTGGCGAACCGATGAGGTAGTTCTGGTTGGGCATTCAGCAGGGGCGCATCTGGCTGCTTCGTCATTAGGCCATCCACTCATATCTGAGATGGTGTTGTTAAGTGGAATTTATGATTTAGGACCTATACAACGAACTCATTTAAATCATGCTCTCAATCTTTCAAGGGAAGATATCTTAAAATATAGTCCTGTTCATCAGTTAAAACGAATTACTATTCCCTGTTCAATTTTATGTGGTGAGCTCGAACTTGATGAGTTGAAATGGCAAAGCCAAAATTATTTTGAAGTTAAAAAAGTGCAAGATCAAGATTTTGTTGCTTTTAGAA
>NZ_JABVBF010000023.1 GCF_013344765.1 Acinetobacter lactucae | reverse complement strand
ATCCTGAGCACAGCTTTATTCCAAACACTACATTAGAAATTATAAAAAAAATTATTCAATTAAATATTCCTGTTATTGCTGTAACAGGTCGTGATGTAGATACAGCTGGTAAGCTCTTACATCCCGTTAAAGCACCTATTGCAGGATTGCATGGTTTAGATATTTATTTTGATTCTGATAAGTATATTCGACCAGATTTAAGCCAGATTAATTTTAAAAAATTAAAACAAGACATTATAAAGTCTTGTGAAAGATATCCTGAATTATTAATTGAGGATAAAGGATATTCTATTGCTTTACATTATCGTAAAAAACCTGATTTAGAAAATCTTGCTATTAATATTATGCAAGATATTAATTCTGATTACCCCCAATTAAAATTAAATAAGGGTAAATTTGTTATTGAGTTAATTCCTAACCAAGCTGATAAAGGCAAAGCAATTGAAACTATATTAAATCATCTTAATTTACCTTCTGTATTACCAATTTTTATAGGCGATGATTTAACAGATGAATCGGGTTTTGTTTTTATTAATCAGCAGTCTGGCCTCACAATTAAGGTTGGCTCTGGTGAAACACAAGCTAAATATCGATTAAAAGATATTGATAATGTCGCGAACTTTCTTTCTTTATTTCAAAACAGAATAAAAAGCTTATATGTCAAAAATAGCCAAAATCAGAATGGAGAAAAATTATGTCTAAATTAATCGTATTATCGAACAGAATAAGTATGCCTTCAGGTAAAGCATCAGCGGGTGGTCTTGCTGTGGCTGTACAAGATGCTTTGAATGATAGCAATGGCATTTGGTTAGGTTGGAATGGTCAGCAAATTACCGATAGCGAAGCGCCAGAATTTGAGCAAGCTTATTCTCAAGGAATTGACTACATTACTTGTCCACTTACCCATCAGCAATACGCCCAATATTATTGCGGCTTTGCAAATAAGGTTCTCTGGCCAGCAATGCATGATCGAGATGACCTGATTGAATATGATGCTGAAGAATATAGTACCTATCAAAAGGTCAACCGTTTATTTGCGGAAAAGTTAAAACAACTTGCTCAGCCTGAAGATCTTATTTGGGTACACGATTATCACTTTTTTAGTGTTGCGCGTTACTGTCGTGAATTAGGCATGCAAAATAAAATTGGTTTCTTTTTACATATTCCATTTGCTAGCCTCAATATCTGGCGCAAAATTCCAGTTGGCCGAGAATTAATTCAAGACTTGAGTCAATACGATGTTATTGGTTTACAAACCCAGATTGATCAAAATGCATGTATGCAGACTTGTTTAAATTTACTCGAAGCTCAAAAAATTCAAAGTAATAGTATTAGCTATAAAAAACGTCAAATATTAATTAAGTCATACCCAATTGGTGTTCAGCCCGAAATTATACAAAAGCAAGCCCAACAAGATTTGGCGACCTCTTCTGTATTTAATTTTGAGGAAATTCCACGTCAAAAAACAATTATTGGGGTGGATCGTATTGATTACTCAAAAGGTTTACTCGAAAGATTTAATGCATTTGCAACCTTTTTGGAAACCAACCCTGAATATCATGGTCTAGTTCGACATCTTCAAGTGGCGATTCCTTCTCGTACCGATATTCCAACTTATCAACGCTTATACCAACGTTTTAAAACCAAGCTCGAGTTAATTAACGAAGAATTTGCACATGAAGACTGGCGACCTGTAGATTGCTGCTATGACACAGTTCAACACCATAATCTTATGCACATTTATCGTCATTCTGATATTTGCTGGATCAGTTCACTACGCGATGGCATGAACCTAGTTGCTAAAGAGTATATTGCCGCTCAAGATCCAGATAATCCGGGTGTGCTCATTTTATCTAAATACGCTGGTGCTGCTGAGCAGATGTCTCAAGCCTTGATTGTTGATCCTCAAGATAGAGCGGCAATGATGGATGCTTTAAAAATGGCTTTAGAAATGTCTAAAACTGAGCGTATTAATCGTTATGAACAATTGATAGAAGGATTAACGTCATCTGATCTTAGCAATTGGCGAAATAATTTCTTGGATGATTTAGAAAAGACACCAACTCTACTAATGAAGCCTCAGCGATTATTACAAGATAATTATCAATCGATCTATCAGGTTTTATAAATCCAAATAAAAGAACATCGAGAAATTAAATTTCTCGATGTTCAATATAGGATGTCTATTATTTATAAATTAATTTGTCTTTATTAATGTAAAGCGGTTAAGTAAAGCGATGACAAATAGCAATACACCTACGCCTGTTAGAACCGTACTTAAACCCGCCCATTCACCAATTAGACCGATTAAAGCTGGGCCGCTTAATGAACCTGTATAGGCAATTGTTGATACTAAGGAAAGTGCTGCTGCTTTAGGCATATTGTTTTGTCGACCAACACGAGAAAACATTACTGGTACAATATTAGAACACCCTAATCCTAAAATTGTATAGCCTAATACAACCACCTGCCATACTGGTGCTGTCACAATAATAGCCATACCAATACCTGCCCCAATTGCACTATAAGTCACAATATTTTTCTCACCCCATTGCTTAAGCAAGACATGACCTGCAAAACGACCAGTCGTCATGCTGAGCGCAAAGAAAGTATAAGCTAGTCCAGCAAAGGCAGGATTAAGTTGATATTTACTTGTTAAATAAATACCACCCCAATCCATAGCCGCACCTTCTGATAAAAAAGCAATAAAACACATCATGCCAATAAGCAGAATAATGCCATCGGGACGATAAAGCTTTTTCGGCGCCTGAGTTGTATCTTCATGTGGCTTTTCATCCTGTTCAAAAGAAGTTAAACAAGAAGGAATAGCAACACCACCAATAACAAGCAAAATCATAACGACTGATAAAGTACTCATTAAGGGTGAAAGCCCTAATGCCAATAGTGCTGTCACAAGCATAGCGCCCGTTAAGCCACCAAGACTACACATTCCATGGAAGCTAGACATGAGAGCTCGCAAGCTATGTTTTTCAACAACCACTGCTTGTAAATTGATAGCTACTCCAAGACATCCTGCTGCCGATCCAAAGATAAACAATGCTACAGCCATAGTCACAATGCTGCTCCACATCGTAAGGCTAGGCAATAAAACCATTAACAACATCAATGCCAAAGCAATTAACGCACGACATCCCCAGCGCTTGACTAAAGCACCGGTCGCAGGCATAGCAATCATTGACCCGATTCCCATACAAAGCAAAAGCAAACCAAAATCGGCATGATTTAGGTTTAAGCGTTGCTGTGCAAAAGGAATGAGTGGTGCCCAAGCTGCAGTCGCAAAACCTAAGCTAAAAAAACTTAGTCGTGTTGCAAGACGCTGTGTGCTTAGGAGAGTAGCTGTATCTAAAAGAGCAGGTTTGGTAAATAACATATTTCGCGAACTCACCATAAAATCATTGGCGATCCATACCAACCGATTTTCCATAGAAAAACCCTTGCCTCATTAAATTTCTAGGCAAGGGTTTTGTTGGCGAAATTATATCCAATTTCATAAAAAAAACAGGGGGTGTGATACAAATTTTCTGACTTTTTTGTAACTGCCAAAGCCTTATATAGTAAGGCTTTGAATATGTTCAATTTGACAAAATTAACATTTAAGCGATGAGCTAATTTTATTGACATCAGCCAATAAAAAACCCAGCCTTAGCTGGGTCCTTTTATTAAATTTGAGATTGAATATAATTTTGTAAGCCAATCAACTCAATTAAACGTAATTGCTTTTCTAACCAGTATGTATGGTCTTCTTCAGTATCTGATAATTGTTGACGTAACATATCACGGCTAATGTAATCGCCCTTCTCTTCGCAGAGTTTGATACCTGTCGCTAACTTTTCACGAACGTGATATTCAAGCGCTAAATCAGCTTTTAAACAAGATACAACGTCTGTACCAACATTGATATCTTCACGGTGCATGTTTGGTTTAGCACCTAAAAACAATACACGGCGAATGATCGCATCAGCATGAGAAGCTTCTTCTTGCATCTCATGATCAATACGTTCATAAATTTTATTTAGGCCCCAATCTTCATACATACGAGAATGGATTAGATATTGATCACGGGCAGCCAATTCTCCGCCAATGAGCATATTTAAATAGTCTATGACTTCTGGATTGCCACGCATAATAAATCTCCTATCGTATGAAGACTATTATGGGCAATCTTAAAAGTGATTGCAAAACAAAAATTCGTTAAGTTTATGATTTTTATCAAATTAAAATGAGAAACATACGCATTTACAGTTTAAGTTATTTAAATTTTCTCTGCAAAAAGAAACGCTTGTCTGATTTATAAGCTCAGACAAGCGTTAAAATATAGTTCAAACCATCAATTTATAAATTTGTAACTAAAATCAATGGTTCTTATTTCGGTAAATCTATTCGCTTAAAGTCTGCCCATAGCTTGCCATAAGTGATAAGAAATCCATCTCATTCATAACTGCAATACCAAGTTTTGCTGCTTTTTCTAATTTAGAACCCGCTTTCTCACCCGCAACAACGCATTTGGTTTTACTCGATACGCTACCACTTACACGTGCTCCTAATGCTTGCAGCATTTGAGTCGCCTGATCACGGGTCATTTGCTCTAATGTGCCCGTTAACACCCAGCTTTCGCCATTTAATGGCTGGCGTGTTGGAGCAGTCGGTGCATCCCAATGAATTCCTGCTGCAATTAAACGATCAAGCACTTCAATGTTGTGCGGCGCTAAGAAAAAGTCAGCAATCCATTCTGCGGTAATATCACCGACATCTGGGGTTTTCTTTAAAGCTTCAACATCAGCAGCTTTAAGCGCTTCCAAAGTTTGGAAAGTATTGGCTAACATCCGAGCTGTTGTTTCACCTACCCCACGAATTCCTAAAGCATAAATAAAACGCGCAAGAGTTGTCTTTTTACTGGCTTCAATCGCATCAATCAGATTTTGTACCGATTTCTCACCCATTTTTTCAATAACGAGTAAAGTTTCTCGGTGTTCATGCAAATGGTAAATATCAGCAACATCTTTGAGCAAATTGAGGTGTAATAAAGACTCTACCCAACGATCACCTAAACCTTCAATATCCAGAGCCTTACGTGACACAAAATGGCGAATGGCTTCAATACGCTGTGCAGCACAATAAAGACCACCAGAACAACGTGCTAAAGCTTCTCCTTCAGGCATCACAACTGGTGAAGCACAAACAGGACAGCTTTCTGGTAAATGTACAACTTCAGCATCAGGTGAGCGAAATTCCGGCCAAACTTTTTCTACTTTAGGAATAACATCGCCGGTACGATAAACACTAACCGTATCGCCAACACGTACATCAAGACGATGGATTTCACCAATGTTATGTAAGGTTACATTAGAAACCGTCACACCACCCACAAATACAGGGTTTAAACGTGCTACAGGGGTCAAAGTACCTGTACGCCCTACTTGCCAATCAATTTGATCAACCGTAGTTAATGCAGCTTGTGCAGGGAATTTATAGGCTGTTGCCCAACGTGGCTCACGACTTAAAAATCCAAGTTGTTGTTGTTGCTTTAAGTCATCAACCTTTACGACCATCCCATCAATTTCAACTTGTAAATCTGAACGTTCTTGCTGAATTTGCTCATAGCGCTGCTGTACTTCTTGAATTGAATTACATAGATATTGACGTTCAGCAATTTCAAATCCAAGTTTTGTAAGCCATTGCAGACTGTCATGCATGGTGGTTAAACCATGATTAGGTTCACACTGAGCGATGCCGTAAGCATAAAATGCTAAAGGTCGAGCCGCAGCAATATTTGGATCGAGCTGTCTTAAACTACCAGCTGCTGCATTACGCGGGTTCGCAAATGTTTTATCGCCTTTGGCTTCTTGGTCGGCATTGAGTTTTTCAAAGCCAGACTTTGGCATAAGTACTTCGCCGCGTACTTCTAACAAACGTGGAATTTCAAAGTGATCTGAATGCAACACTTTAGGCAAATTACGAATCGTTTTAACGTTCTGGGTAATGTCTTCTCCAGTTTCACCATCACCACGTGTAACGCCACGTACTAAGACACCATTTTCATACCAGAGTGAAATCGCAAGGCCATCAAGTTTTAATTCGACTTCATATTGTACTTTTTGATTAGGCAAACGCTCTTCAACACGGCGAGCAAATGCGAACAAGTCTTCCTGATTAAAAACATTCCCCAAAGAAAGCATCGGAACGACATGAGTCACACTTTGAAATTTAGAGAGTGCTTGTCCACCTACTTTTGTTGTTGGCGAATCTGGCTGAATAAGGTCAGGATATTGCTCTTCTAAAGCTTTTAACTGGTGGAATAAATGATCATATTCACTGTCCGAGATTGTCGGCTGATCCATGACATAGTAGGCATGGTTATGCTTTGCAATCAGTTGAATAAGCTGACGCATCTGTTCGATCACGGAAGTTGTTGCCATTATGTTATTCACCATAAAAAAGGGTGGAAATTTCTCCACCCTGAGCTGCGACTAGATATGTTGCAATTATCGCAACGAACGTAAAAAAATAAAACTAGGCAGTCGCCTGTGCCGGACGATAATCAATCACATGATGACGCCAGTGCTCTTTTAACTGTGGTGTAAATTCAAGATTATTCTCATCGTAAACTTTGCCATCAATTTCACGAGCAATTAAACCTGCAATACTCGCCATCATGTCAAAACCAGTCACGGCTTTACTGTTTGGAAGGGCTAGGAAAAATGCCAAACCTTGAACTTGTTCAGTAGATAGAGTTTCTAGATCAAACCCAGCTGGTCCATTGTCTGTCATACGCAATACCGAAAACATGAGTACACTCGGCTCATCGGTATTTTCATAACGATGGAAGCACGACATTTCGCCATAACGTAAACCGTATTTTAACAATACTTTAAGTGCCTTATCGCCAGACAACGCACGACGCGGGTTTGGATAAACATTTAGCGCAATAATCTGTTCAGCCATCGCTAATGCACTTTCATCATCATAGCGTTGCTGTTCATGTAAATGCACATCCAGAATATTGCTCTCGCCTTCAAACTCAGCAATTTCGGCAGTTTCAATATTCGGGTTTAAACTCAACTCGGGCTCAGCTTTTTCGCTTTCAGCTTCCAGATTTTCTTTTGCTAGAGCTTCAGCTTCTGGTTTCACAGAAACCGCATCAACCAACTCAACTGAACCATCAGTATTAGTAGCAGAGTTTGTTAATGTTTCTTCAGATTTAATGTCTTCTACAGAAGCATTTTCAACAACTGGTTGAATTTGTTCAGTTTGAATTGCTTTAGTGGGTTCTACGGTCTCAATTTCTGCGTGTTTTGTTTCAGGAACTTGTGAGGGTGCAGCTTCGCTTAAAGTTGGTTCTACTCGCTCAGCATTAGTCGCCGCTACAGACTCAGCTTCAGTTTTCTCAAGCTGATCTCTTACGTGCCTAGGTATAACCGGTTGATTACTATCAGGATTAATATGCAAATCACTATCTAATGAGGGTTCAGCATGGTTTGGCTTTTTTAAAATCATTTTTAAGCCGATTAGCATAATTATAATGGCAACAACGATGCCAATAATCGTATTGATTTCCATTCTATGACTCCGAAACTAACCCGTATTCTTTTGCCTGTTCTAAATCGACAGTGACTAATTTTGATGTACCCGGTTCAGGCATGGTCACACCCAACAAATCAGTTGCCATGGTCATCGCCAGCTTATTATGTGTAATGTAAATGAATTGTACATGTTCAGAAAGCTCTTTTACCAAATTACAATATCTCTGAACATTCGCATCATCAAGTGGTGCATCCACTTCATCTAACACACAAAACGGTGCCGGATTCAATCTAAAAATCGCAAATACTAATGCTAACGCTGTTAAAGCCTTTTCTCCGCCAGAAAGTAATGCTAGAGAACTATTTTTCTTACCCGGTGGTCTTGCCATCAGTTTAACACCAGATTGCCAGTCATCTTCAAGACTTAAACTCGCCTCTCCACCATTAAAGACCTTTGGAAACAGATTTTGCAACTCTTGATTAATTTGATCAAACGTTGTCATAAACAACTTACGGGTTTCTTGATCAATGCTTTTCATCGCATCTTTTAGTTGAGTTACCGTATTTTCCAAATCTTGAATCTGGTGACTCAGCTCATCAAAACGCTGAGAAACTTCTTCAAACTCTTGTGAAGCGGCAAGGTTAACCGCGCCGATTTTTTCAAACTGTTTCTGTACTTTTTCCAGTTTTTGCTGGTGCTCGACTAAATCTATTTGTAAGCCTTTTTGGAGCTCGGCATTTAATTCTTTAAGCTGCTCTTGATAATGCTCACGGTCTGACTTAGCTGCTTGCCATGCCAACCGTTTCTCTTCAAGTTGTTCTCTAAGCTGCTCATCTTTTTGTTGATATTGATGACGCTGGTCCGTCAGAGTTTGTTGTTTTTCCTGCACACTATTCAGTTCAAGCTGCCATTCATTCCAGTTCTTTTGCAACTTTTCAGTTTGAGCAAATTGTTGCTGAAACTCTGACTCAAGATTTGGTAGCTCTAACTGAATAGGATCAACAAATTTTTTCGCCTGTTCCATTTGAGCATTAATTTGCTGATATTGGCTCTGCAAGAATGAGATATCTTTTTCAAGCAACTCAATCTGTTGAGTTGTCTGCGTGCTATTACGGCGTAAAATTTCTCGTTCTTGTTGCTGATGTTGCAGGGCTTGTTGCTGTTCTTCTAGCTGCTCTGTTAACTCTTCTACCCGAAATTGCAAAGTTTTATAATCAGGTAAAATGGTTTCAAGTTTGATTGCCAATGCATGCAAATCAATTTCAAGATCATCTTTTTGCATGGCATCTTCTTCAAGCTGCATGTCTAACTGACCAAGTTGATCTTTCAATTGTTGTTTTTGCAATAAAAATGCTTGTGCTGCGGTTTGCTGTTTAGCAATTTGTACATCAAGCTGTTGTAAGTCTTTTTGTTTTTGTTTCACAACTTGCTGTTTGTGCTGCACATCAGCCTGTAACTGCCCTAACTCATCCTTTTGCTGTACTACAATTTGATCTAATGCTTGTAATTCAAGTTGCTGCTTTTCAAGAGCCTGTTCAATTTCATCTAAACGAATACGATGGCTCAGCATACCTTGTGCACTTTGACTTTCGTCATCATACATAAGCGCAACCACCCAGTCCTGTCCAACATGATAGCCATCTAAAGTCAAAATAGATTGACCATGTTGCAGTTGTTTTTGCTCATTCAAAGCATGGGACAAATCTTGTGCAATCGCTACATTTGAAAATATTGATAGTTGTGGCGACGCAATCCACTCATTTAAACAAGGCAAACTACTTTTAAATTTACTTGTGTACTCGGAAGGTTTTAACTGGCGAGCAATTCCTTCCTGAAAGGCCTGTTCAGTTTCAACAATATGCGCCTGCAACCATTTTGCTAAAAACTTCTCAACAATCTGGGCATGCGGTTTACCTTGCTCACTTAACTGTAAAGCCTGCATTAAACGTAGCGCATCTTGATGCTGCTTTGGGCTTTGCTTTGCAACAAGCTGGCTTAGGTTTTTCTGCTCTGATAATAGAACTTGGATTTCTGTTTTCAGGGTTTGTTGTTGATTTTTACTCGACTGATGCTGCTGTTGAGATTGCTCTAAACTTAGCAATTGTTGCTCTATTTCAGTTTCAAGCACCGAAATTTCACGACAAAGCTGCTGTTGTAGCTGTTCAAGCTCGCCCTGTTCATCTTCATGAACATGCGATTGAATCTGACTTGCTTGATGTTGCAACGTTTCTTTTTGCTGCTCAATGCGCTGAACATTTTTACCTAACTGTTCAATTTGAGCTGACATTTGCATTTTTTGCTGCTGTTGTTTTTCAACCTGAGCTTTTACTTGTTCAAACTGTTGTTGTACTTGTTTTTGCTGGGATTGTAAATCAGCAAAGTTTTGTTCAGCCTCCGTTGCTGTATGCTCAATTGCAGTTAAGGCTTCAGTTTGTTCATCTAACTGATTATTCAAAGTTTCAAGCTGCAATTCAGAAAGCTGTAAACGTTCTTTAGTTTGGAATTTTTGCTGTTCTAACTGAACGAGAGTGGTACTGTTTTGCTGGTATAAACTCTGTTTTTGTTCCAGAGTCATTTTCAGTTCAGATAGTTTTTTTTCAGCTTGTTGCCATTCTTGTTGTAGCGGTGAAGATTGCTGAATGAGTCGCTGAAATAAAGCACTAGTTGCTTCTAAATCATGTTCAATCGTACTTAGCTCTGAACGAACCAATTTAAAAGTTTCGCCCAGCTCATTCATTTGAACTGTATATTCTTCTTGTAGGCGTACACTTTTATCTGCCTGAAAAGACAAAATTTCAATTTTCAGCGTACGAATCTGGCTTTCTAACGTTTTATATTGAACTGCCGCTTCTGACTGGCGTTTAAGGGTTTTAAGCTGCGATTTTAACTCAAGCGCAATATCTTCTAAACGTGAAAGGTTTTGCTCTGTATGTTCAAGATGTTGCAATGTTTCGCGTCGACGCGCTTGATAGCGTGAAACACCTGCGGCTTCTTCAATAAACACACGCATTTCTTCGGGCTTGGCGTCAACCAAACGGTTAATCATGCCTTGTTCAATCACCGCATAAGAACGTGGCCCTAAGCCTGTTCCCAAGAAAATATCGGTAATATCACGACGGCGGCAACGTGTACCATTTAAGAAATATTCGGATTTACCTTCACGCGTGACCTGACGGCGAACGGCTAACTCATTATACGCATTATAAGATCCGCCCAACTTTCCATAAGTATTATCAAAGCGTAGCTCAACACTGGCTACACCAACGGGCTTGCGTTTGGAAGTTCCTGTAAAAATAACATCTTGCATGCTACCACCACGGAGCTGACGGGCATTTGATTCCCCCATCACCCAGCGGATCGCATCGATTACATTGGATTTGCCACAACCGTTTGGACCAACCACTGCTGTGCGGTTCGCCTTAAAATTTAAGGTTGTACTATCTGCAAAAGATTTAAAGCCGGAAAGTTTTAAACTGCTTAAACGCATAATGCCCTAACTAGCGGCGTGAGCGTCTTGCCCAAGCCAATTCAATCTGTTTCATTCGTGTCAGCGATTCCAACACAAGGTTACGTAAGTGTCGACAAAAATCTTCCATAAATAAAGCAGCTTGTTGTGATTTTCGGATTAAAATTGCATCAGTCACGAGTTTAAATAATGCAAATGCTTCTTGTAGTTCCCGCTTAGAGGTATTTAAGGTCAAAAAATAACTACGACGTAATGAAGGCAATAGCTCTTTATAAAACTTCATGAGATAAGGATTCCCGACCATATCTTGCTGTTCAGCTAAATATTGGAAGACTCCATCATAAAATTTTTCGATATCACCTGCTTTAACATGCTCAAGAAGTTGCTCTAATAGCAACTGTAATTGATCTGCTTCATGCGCACGCCATGTTTCGCTCATGCGTTGTACAATATGCCCCAATAACATCATATTTGTATCAAACAACGCTTTAACTTGTTGTGCAGACATTTCTGAAACAATTGCCCCACGGCGCGGAAATATCTCAATTAAATGAGTACGCTCTAATAATAACAATGCTTCACGAACTGATCCTCGGCTAACGTCAAGTTCTTTGGCAATACGCAGCTCTTGAATACGTTCGCCTTCAACCAGCTCACCACTAATGATCTGTTCGCTAATATATTTGACAATTTGCTCAGAAAGACTTTCTGTCTCTTCGAGATTCATAAATCACCCGCTACTTTTTATATGCATTAATCCATGCTTTTCTTTCGCATCCTTGTTTTTAACTGATCCCATCGATTAAAAACTATGTCATTGTCTGACAATTTCATTGCATTTTAAGCCAACTCATTTAAAAACAACACCAAAATCAGATGAATAAAAGCCTAGAACATTCTTATATTTTATGAATAAAAAAGCTCGAATTCCTAAAAATTCAAGCTTTTACATAATCTTCTTACTAAATTTGAGATTTTAGTCTCTAGTGCATAATGCCTTTATAAATAAAATAACTGCCTACCACCACTAATAGGCAAGCAAAACATTTTTTTAACATCTGCGGCGACAAGGCATGAGCAACCTTTGCTCCAAACTTGGCTGTGACAAAACTCATGACACTAATGCCAATAAATGCATAGATGTGTACATAACCAATCGTGTTAGGCACTGAGATTTGTTCTTTGGCACCAAACCACATAAATCCAATCGCTCCTGCAACTGCAATCGGTAAACCGCAAGCGGCAGAAGTCGCGACTGCTTTTTGCATGACCACGCCATGACGATTTAAATATGGCACGGTTAAACTTCCACCACCAATTCCAAAAATTGCAGAGGCAATGCCAATACCGCCACCCGCCATAAATTGCATAGGTGTTGAAGGAAGCTGACGTGTTGGGTCAACAACGACATGGGCTCCTTTAAACATCCGATAGGCCATCACAACCGCAAAAATTCCAATAAGAAGTTGCAAATGCTGACCAGACATCAAGTCAGCAATACCCGCTCCTAAAAATGAACCTAATACTAACCCTGGCGCTAAATTACGAAAAACGGGCCAGAGTACCGCACCTTTTTTATGATGAGCCGAAACAGAACTAAAAGACGTCACAATAATAGTTGCAAGCGATGTTCCGACTGCAATATGCATGATTACAGCTGGGTCATAATTTAACTGGGTAAAAACGATATAGAGGATTGGTACAATAATTAGTCCACCACCAACTCCAAACAATCCGGCAGTAAAACCAGCAATTGCGCCAATGAGTAAATATATGATTAACTCCATAAATGTTTTACCACTCTGCTCATATTCAACATGGATTTAGAGACTCGCCAACTACAACAACTTTTAAGCGCAAAAAACCAGCTTCCAGAAGTGGTTTTATTAAAAGCAACCACAACTTCGACCAATGATGATATTCGTGAAATTGCCCAAAAAGGCATTACAACAGGCTTGGTTTGCAGTGCTCAACAAACTCAAGGGCGAGGCCAACATCAACGGCAATGGATTTCACCTGAAGGAAACATTTATTTAAGCACATTGGTGCAAACTCGAACACCCTTAGATGGTCGCTTAGCACTTGAAGTTGCTCTAAATATTCTACAAATCCCGCAGTTACAAGCTCTGAATCTACAAGTGAAATGGCCAAACGATTTATATAGTGCTCAGGGTAAATGGGGTGGAATTTTAGTCGAACCACTGTCTCAGCATCAGGCTATTGTAGGTGTAGGTATTAATTTAAAAACACCACCAGTGATTGATAATGATCAACCGATTACGTCTCTAGAAGATTTAGGCCTAGAGCAAATGGGCCGTCTTGAGTTAATTTCAGAGCTTTATGTTGCAATTCAAAATGCTGCTCGCTGGTTTGATCATGGCTGCTACAATTTGGCTGGACGTTTTAACCATCATGCGGCATGGCTCAACCAATTAGTTCAGTTTGAACATAGTCAGGGACTGGTACATGGTCGTTTTGTTGGGATTTCCAATGAAGGTGCGGTAATTCTTGAAACACCAGAACCACAGCAGTTTTATCAAGGTCGTTTAAGACCACAAGCGAATCAATAAACAGGTGTTCTTCCATGAAAAGTTTATGGCTTGATATCGGGAACACCCGTTTAAAGTATTGGATTACTGAAAATCAGCAAATTATTGAACATGCAGCTGAGCTGCACTTGCAGTCTCCTGCCGATTTACTACTTGGATTAATTCAACACTTTAAGCATCAAGGTTTGCATCGAATCGGGATTTCTTCGGTACTCGATACCGAGAATAATCAACGTATTCAGCAGATTTTAAAATGGCTTGAAATTCCAGTAGTCTTTGCCAAAGTTCACTCTGAATATGCAGGTTTACACTGTGGTTATGAAGTACCCAGTCAGCTCGGTATAGACCGCTGGTTACAAGTCTTAGCCGTAGCTCAAACTGATGAAAACTATTGCATTATTGGTTGCGGGACAGCGCTCACGATTGATCTAACGCAAGGTAAACAGCATTTAGGAGGCTACATTCTTCCTAATTTATATTTACAGCGAGATGCTCTGATTCAAAATACAAAGGGCATTAAAATTCCAGACTCAGCTTTCGATAATCTAAATCCCGGCAATAACACCGTTGATGCAGTACACCACGGTATTTTATTAGGCCTTATTAGTACCATCGAAAATATTATGCAGCAATCTCCTAAAAAGCTGCTGCTGACTGGTGGCGATGCAACCCTATTTGCCAAGTTCTTACAAAAATATGATCCTGTTGTGGAAACAGATCTTTTGCTTAAAGGATTACAGCAATATATTGCTCATTATCCTAAAGACTAAAATACAGAACAAAATAAAAGGCGCTGTATGCGCCTTTTATTTTATGGATTTATTTCTTTTGGTCATTGTTACCAAAGAGTGGCCCCATTCCGCCACCGCCGCCACCAAATTGCTTTTGCATATTGCCTAATGAACGCATCATTTTGCTCATACCAGATGGATTCGCAAATTTCTTCATCATTTTGGCCATTTGCGCTTGTTGCTTAATAAGTTTGTTCACTTCAGCAACATCCATACCACAACCTGCCGCAATACGTTTTTTACGACTTGGATTCATTAGATCTGGATTACGGCGCTCTTTAACAGTCATTGACTGAATAATAGCTTCCATTTTCTTGACTTGTTTTTCAGGGTTCGCTTGCTCAATCGCTTGCTGAATTCCTGCACCGCTCATGCCAGGCAACTTATCTAAGAAGCCCATCATGCCGCCCATTTTTTTCATTTGCTCAAATTGCATCAGCATATCTTCAAAGTTGAAGCTACCGCCTTTTTGCAATTTTTTCGCCATTTTTTCGGCTTTTTCTTTGTCGATTTTACGTTCAACTTCTTCGACTAAAGAAAGTACGTCACCCATGCCCAAAATACGTTGAGCAACACGGTCTGGATGGAATGGTTCTAAAGCGTCAAGCTTCTCACCCATACCCAAGAACTTGATTGGCTTACCTGTAATGGCACGCACAGAAAGCGCTGCACCACCACGTGCATCACCATCAGTTTTAGTAAGAATCACACCTGTAAGTGCCAAAGCATCATTGAATGCTTTTGCTGTATTTGCAGCATCCTGACCTGTCATGGCATCAACCACAAACAAGGTTTCAGTCGGCTTAACTGCTGCGTGCAATTCTTTAATTTCGTCCATCATGTCTTCATCGACATGGAGACGACCTGCCGTATCGACAATCAATACATCAGCAAATTGGATTTTTGCCTGTTCAATTGCACGACTAACAATATCAATTGGCTTTTCAGAAGGATCTGAAGGAATAAAGCCTGCGCCAACTTCATTTGAAACAGTTTCTAACTGTTTAATTGCTGCTGGACGGTAAACGTCGGCAGAAACAGTCATTACTTTTTTCTTTTGACGTTCTTTTAAGAAACGTGCCAGCTTGGCAGCAGTTGTTGTTTTACCTGCACCTTGTAAACCAGCAAGTAATACCACAACAGGAGGTTTCGCACTTAAATCAAGTGTTTCATTCGCCTCACCCATCATCTTGGTGAGTTCGTCATAGACAATTTTTACAAATGCCTGGCCTGGTGATAACTGAGTCATCACTTCTTGGCCCAATGCCTCTTCCTTAACTTTCGCGATAAATTCACGAGTTACAGGTAACGCGACATCGGCTTCAAGAAGTGCCATACGTACTTCACGTAAGGTATCTTTAATATTGTCTTCGGTCAGCTGCCCTGAGCCAGTAACATTTCTTAAACTCTGTGTGAGTCGTTCTGTTAAGGTATCAAACATTGCAAAATCCGCTTAAAATGGCTAGTTGCAAAAAAATCTTTCTCGAAATAGAAAATTTATGCATAGAATGCTATAGGATACTTTAGTTCGCAGCGAATTTATATCTTATATAGATGAATTAATCCTGAAAAAGGTTTGACATGATTAGCCTCCCCTTGGTTTACACAATTTTGGCACTCATCGCATATACCACTTCTTTCTGGTATCTGTTTATTCGTTTAATGTCAAAACGTGAACCAAACTCATGGTTATTTGCTTTTGTTACTCTCTTGGCATTAGCACTGCACGGCACAGTTTTGTGCGATGCTATGCTTACGCCAGCAGGTATTAACTACGATGTATTTAACCTGATGTCTTTCACGTCAGGGCTTATGCTATTGTTAAGCTTAATTTTTAGTACTTTCCGTCCTATTCTGCCGTTAAATTTATTAGGCATACCTGTCGCAGCTATTGGTCTTATTTTAGGTTTTGCCTTTAGCCGACCAGATCAATTTATTGAGCAGCATTCGTTAGGACTTGATGCTCATATTATTCTTTCGCTTTCTGCCTATGCTGTTTTATTGATGGCAACCATACATGCAATCTTAATGTGGTTCCAAAATCGTGAACTCAAAAAGAAACAAAAAAAACGTTTTTGGGTCAACTTCCTCCCGCCAATTCAGGCGATGGAATCTTTATTATTTGATCTGATTATTACTGGTTTCATTTTATTAACGATTGCACTTACATTTGGTTTTTTAACTATTGATAGCTTCTTTGCTCAGCATCTCGCTCATAAAACCGTATTTAGTATTATTTCTTGGTTTATCTATGGCTCATTATTGATCGGCCATTACAAACTAGGATGGCGAGGTCAAAAAGCTATTCGTTTTACCTTGATCGGTTTTGTGCTTTTGGCGATTGGATTTATTGGTAGTAAATTTGTGCTTGAGATGATCTTGGGGCGCTAGATAAATTAAAATTTAATCGATACTAGACAGCGTTATACATATCCCGTATAACGCTGTTTTCGTTTTACTCAGGTGACACAGACTGTGAAACTCATACTCGCTCCAATGGAAGGTTTAACTGACCCGATCATGCGGGATACACTCACATCTGTTGGTGATTTCGACTGGTGTGTGACCGAGTTTATTCGCGTTACAGACAGTATTTTGCCAGACCATATCTATTATAGTTTTTGTCCTGAATTAAAAAATGATGGTAAAACAGCAGCTGGTACACCTGTACATGTCCAGTTCTTAGGTAACAATCCAGATATGCTGGCAGCCAATGCGGTAAAAGTTGTAGAGCTTGGTGCACCTGCAATCGACCTTAATTTCGGTTGTCCCGCAAAAACTGTTAATCGACATCGCGGTGGTTCAGTACTTCTTGATGAACCAGATGTGGTACATCTGCTCATTAAAGCAGTCCGAGATGCGGTGCCTGCACACATTCCTGTTTCAGCAAAAATGCGTTTGGGCTATCTCGATGAAAACCATACGATGGAAAATGCCCACGCGGTTGAAGATGCAGGTGCAAGCTGGTTAACCGTACACGCTCGAACTAAAGCAGATGGTTATACACCACCCGCTTATTGGGAAAAAATTCTACCGATCAAAGAAGCTTTAAAAATTAATGTCATTGCTAACGGTGAAATCTGGACCAATGCTGATGCTAAAGCCTGTCAGCAACAATCTGGCTGTGAAGATTTAATGATTGGCCGTGGTGCAGTAACCACTCCAGATTTAACCCAATGTATTCGCCAAAATATGGATGAAGCATTATTTAGTTGGGAACAATTGGTAGACTTACAAATTCGCTTTTTAAACGGCCAAGCAAAAACAGAAATTGGGATGGTAGGTCGCTATAAACAATGGTTAGGCATGATGACCAAAGCTTACCCACAAGCGAAAGAATTATGGGATCAAGTGAAACGTATTAAAGCTTTAGATGAAATTGTTCAACAATTAGAACACACCAGATCAGACAATATTAACTCAGTATAGCCATAAAAAAGAGGGCGATTTTTTTCACAACTGCCCTCTTTCGTATTTCAGTTTAAGCTATTATTCTTTTTTAAAAGCCGCTTACTTTCATTTTAAAGTCAGTTACAGAAACGCCAGTGACACCAAAGCTCCCCATTGAGCCATTAGGTAAATTATTAAACGTTGTTGTATTCTGGCTACTCATATTTCCTAAAGTGACATTATTAAGTGAAGCATCAAATTTGCTAGAGGCACCAGTATTCCCAAAAGTTAATCCAGTTGGATCAACACCTGCATAGAAACCATCTAAAACAAAACCAGTTGAAGTATTTGTTCCCGCAAATTTAAATCCAAATGTAGCACCTGTATTATCAGACACTAAAGTAATTGGACAACCCGTAGCAGCAGAGCAGATAGATTGAATTGCTCCACCAAATTTAACCATGACGGACTGCGCAGCATGGCCAAGTTGAATATTTAAGCGGGGTTTATTGGTTTGTACAAAGTTAATATCTAGATTTCCAGTAGAACGGATCAGTTCTTTTACACCCGTATTTACTGTCGTTCCCGAACTAAAAATTGATTTGGGTGCATAACTTGTTAATGCATAATCGGATGGGCTAGATAAAGATGCACTTGGGACTAAATAAACTGAAAAAGGTAAAAGTCGAATACCGTTTACATCATTCCCCATAGATATAGCTAAATTTAAAAACGGATTTCCACCACCAGCATCGGCATCCATTGCAATATTAAAAGAAGGATTACCCGATACAGTAGCTTTAATAAATTCTATGCCAGGAACTGGATTAGTAGAGTTTCCCGCAATGACAAAACCAGCTTTACTGTTATAAGACGTTGAGGCAATACCGTTAGTATCAATGAGTGCGACTTGATTAAATTTAACGCTATCGGCCTGAATGCCTAAGGTTAAGCCATTTTGGCCCGTTGCTGCTGCAAGGCTTTGATCATCCAAAGGCTGCATTGCAAAAACACTTGAACTACTGGCAAATAGCAGCCAGAACCCTATATTTTTATTCTTCATGTCGCTCTAATCCTTAAGAGACAAACGCTTATTATTTGTTCAGACTATCAGAATAATATTCAAGTACAAAGCAATTATCTCTATAACCCGACGAATGCAAATCCAATCACACTAAAATAAAATTTATATAAAAAAGCAGCGATTAACGCTGCTTTCTTTAATTAGTTAAAGGCTCCATTTCTAGGCACAATACTAAAGCTACTATTTAAACGTCCACCAGTAATTGCAAGCTCACCTAAACGTGCTCCAGCTCCTGTTGATGGCGGATAGAAGTTAATATCTTTAACACGTAATGCACCATCAATACTCTTATCAGGATTAAAATAAACCGCCGTATTTACGCCAACTTTACCTAAACCACTTGCAGTATCTTTGCCCACAACTAAAGCAGTATTAAACGCAAGTTTTCCAGTAATATTATCAAAGCCAATTGCAGAACCATCAATCGGATCACTAATTTGAACCGTATTTCCAGTTGCTGTGGCAGGCATGGTGAAATCGCCGAGTACAGTTAAAGCACTACCATCTGCAATAGAACTATTTGGAACGATCGATAAGTTAAGATCGCCACCTAAACGTAGTTTTAAACCAAATAAAACATCATTGTTTTTGGCAAAATTATCGATAGGTGAAGTACATGAACCTGTCGCTGGACAAGTTTTATATTTAGCACCTGGTAAATAACCAGCTGCAATTTCTGTTGATAAAGCAAGCAGCATCTCTTTTAAACTAACATTGAGGCTGCCATTTTCTAAACCAATAGTTCCATTGCCTTTGAGGAACATGTCGATATTACGTAAGCCCATGTAATAATCAGTAGGACTACCACCATTATTAGCATTTGGAGAACCATCAATTAATAAAATTGAGGTTGTTTTGGTCCCAGTCGCATCACGTCCGGTAGTTCCGGCAGCAATACCAAAACCTAAACGCGAAGTCGTTCCAGATGTAGCCACAACATTTCGAACAGGCTTACCATTTGCATCTTTTGTATAGTAATAAGCACTATTTGCTGGTGCATCTAAACCATATACAGCAGCGTTAGCATTTAAATTATAAAAAGGTAATGCTAAGCCCCACTGATTATTTGCACCATTGTCTGCAAACTGATTGGCAGGAGCAACATTTGCACTTGTAGTAAAACGACCTCGTCTTGAAAATGCCTGAAACTCTGCTCCACGCATCGCAAGAATTAAGCTAAATGGATTAGTCACCGTATCACGATGAATATTATGCTGATAATCAGCAGCTGTTGTTAAAGTACCCGACCCTAAACGAATTGCATTTAAAGTCGCGTTGTTTGGCATTAATAACGTTTTTGTATCAGCGAGATTTAAATAAATATTTCCGCTGTCAAAATAACCGCGAGTAGCTGAGTTAAGACCTGTTAGATTACCAAATTCGAAACCGTAAGCATTTAAACCTGCTCCACCAATTTCTAACGTGGTTGCTTTGCCGTCTGAACCTAGCATTGAGTCATTATCTTTAGTGAACTCACCTTTCATACGAAAGGCAATTCCAGAATTACCTAAAATGCTATTACTTGAGCTGGTGCCCGAAGCAGTATTTGCCTTACCTAATATTGTTGTATCTGACGTACCATCCATACCACGGACTTGTAAATAACTATTTACCATACGTCCGCTAGCACCTAAACGAATCAAACCTTTCGCATTTTGGGGACTATTAGTTGCGTCTAAAGCATAAGGGTTAGTTTTATCGACATTAGAACTTAACATGACCTCAATATTCAGGCCTGAATTGGTTACTTTTCCACTGCTATCTACATATGTACCTGCAGTTAAACCAGAAGCTGAATCTGCTACACGGTTAAAATCAACATATCCATAGGTACTATTCGGGCTCTGACTTACACCAGCGACGCTAGTTCCAGTATTTGTCTGTAAAACTAGGCCACGAGTTGGGTCAATTAACATCGCCCCTTTACCGACAAAATTAAAGTTAAAATTTCTTAAAATTAGTTGATTTAACTGGCTACGCGCATCGACTTGCCCTAAATAAATATTGGCATTATTAATTCCGAGCGTCATGCTTGACTGACTATTTGCATTAAATAGACCGTCTTGGGTGGTAAGTGCTAAATTTAGTGGAGAAGTTGTTTGAATAGCCAGCTGCCCCATAGTCGGTGAGCAAGTAGCAGAGTTATTACATACCTTAAAACTATTCACAGTAATAAGTGATGGACTGCTTTGCATAGAAAAGTCGAGTCCAGTTTTACCCGTAGTTGGGTTACTCCCTACATCTAACCGGTAATTTGTACTTAAAGGTTGACTAGATGCATTACTTTTTTGAACTTTTATGCCGCCCGCTTGAGCTCTTAATACCTGATCAGCACTGCTAGATGTACCTGCATGGTCATCCCAGTAAGCATTATCAATATTGATTTCATTGAACGTCGTTTGAATCGAAAGCCCATCTTGTCCATTAACAGCACTCAAGTCAGCATCTGTTAAAGTTTCTAAACCAAAAGCATGTCCGCTCACTAACAACATGCTGGTTGTCAATGCGTTTAAAATAAACTTTGAGCTGTGATTTTCTTTATTTTTTTTCATCACTTCAGTTCCTTTGAAATCTACATTAACCCTTAACAACGAGGATGGCTGCCATCACAGCTAAAGACCATGACTTTTCCTTGAATAGCCAAGTTCCCATTCATCATCAGGCCCATAAAACCAGTTTCACGTCCATGATCATACGCCGATGGGGTTGCAGTAGCCACTTGTTGATTAGCACTATTGGCAGTTGCTGCATAAGTTGGCTTTTTGAAATATGCATAATCATACATATTTGCGCTCGACCCTTGCGCTGTCGTTGAACTGGTAAAGTTATCTTGCTCAATTGATAAAGCATTAAAACCAAAGTTACGAATTAAAATTGGCTGTGCTGCACTAAAACTCAGTTGAATAGCAGGCTTAATCATTTCAGTATTGTTTTTATCCAGATACTTTAAATCAGCGCCATCCAAACCCATCTTTTGAATATTTAAAGTGCCTTGTACCCCTTTAAATACGAGCCACAGTTTATTGCCACTCTCACTATTTTCAGCCCAACCACTTGGTTTCGAAGCGTCAGCCTGCACAAAACGTTTATTAATTGCCAAACCAATATGGCAGAACTCTACGTTCTCACAGACACCACCACTACCATTGTCAAATACACCGCTAGCGGTCTGATTTAAATTGAGCATTAAAGATAAATCAGCACCCGCTTGGCCATTTATAGCCTGTAATGCGTCATTATCTAAAGTTTGTAGCTCTGCATGAGTAACTGTTGCACAAAGAGCGAGGATTAAAGTACTTATTTTTTTCATAGCATTCTCCTCCTCTTATAGACCTTTTGTTGTCAATTTTAAGTGTTGGATTAAAACACCATCGATGACAGCAGAACCCATATTATTCGTAATTGCTGAGCTAATTTGTGCTCCAGATAACTTATACGTGTTCAAATCTGCATTTGGCGTGGTCGTGTACCAACGCCCCCCCTCATAACGAGCATCGGGTAAAGGCGTACCATTAGGCACAGTGTACTGAGCACCATTTCCAGCATCAGCTAAGGTATACCCTGTATTATTCACAGTAGGATTATAATAAGCAGTACTCTCTACATTTGCCCAATTCGCACCTTGGGAATCAAATCTTAAACCTGAGCCTGCATTGCCAGTCCAGCCTGTTGCTGTCCGATATTGCCATGTATCATAACAAGTACTTAAATTCAAAAATCCGCAGCTATAGCTACCTGCACGGCGTTCCTGATTTTGCAATTGGTAGAAATTTTTAGTTTGCGTGATCGCCGACACTGTGCCTGTAGGTAATTTACCGAATGAAATACCGACTGCATCTTGTGCGCTATTTCCTTTAAATGCTTCTAAAGTATTATTGGTTGCATTATAGACAGTTGAACCAATTGAAATACTACTATGGGTTGCGCTAGAGCCCTGATAAGTTTTACCACCTAATGTTACGTTCGTACCACATTGATAAATATTACAAGTAGAACCTAAATAACTCGTATCTGCTCCACTATAGTCTGTATAGATTTTCTTATAAATTTCAGGTTTATTTGGAATGCGAGCGAGTTCTATACTAAAGTTTTTGCCATCCGAGCTTAAAACTAATGGCTGATATAAAGAACCCAAAACAAGGTTAATATTCGGGTTATAGAGATATAACCCTTCATTTGCATCAAAAGTTGGAGCAGCTCCACCATTAATTGCAGGTGTTACCAAATTGCCTTGTGTAGTCCCTGATTCGCGCGTACTTAAACGTAAAACGTTATTCATAGCACTGTCAGTTGGGGCAGTCCATGACCCTGTTGATGTCACAGTCGTGGTCTGACTACGAATACGATATAACCAGTCTGAACTTGGGGAGTTATTACTTGGTGCACCAGTATATTGAGTGCTATAACGATTTACCCAAGGGCCTACTGTAGACGTTGGGGTATTTGCAGTAATCGTTGCTCTTAAGTTTGAGGCATCGCCACTGTTTAAGCGAATAACTCCTGCTAAACCTAACGTATCGTTATAGAAAGGGCTCATTCCTCCCGCAGATGTCGCTCCACCGAGAGTTTGAAAAAGCTGTAAACGACTACCGTTTAAACTAAAGTTATTCCACACTCCTTGTAAACGAAGACGGTTTGCACGAGTTGCGTCAGTACTCGTGCCAATTAGACCATTTGAATCACCATAATTAAATTGATCTGTAGCACCATTTATTTTATTTGGATTTCGGACAAAAATATCTGTCCATAAGCCTAATTTCAGCTTATAAGCGTCAATACCTGCTGTATCTTTCGTTCCAACTTCATATAAAGGCGCCTCTAGAGCCAAGTAAGTTACCTGACAAGTAGGATCAGTCGCACCTGTACAATTATTTGCACTAAAATTCGGCACTGAGTTTTCTGTGGCAACTTTAAATATCCATGGGTTAACAGCTGTACCCCAACTTGAAATTGCAGCAGCGGCATCAGTAGAAGCAAGGCGAGTATTTGTATCGTTATCAGATTTAGAAAGCGCTAAGCCATAAAGAAAAATATCAGCTTTACCAACAGCACGGTCACCCGAATCAATGGATCCATTTTTATTAGTATCAGCAGCTGTCATACTTAAAGGACCAACAGGAACATAATTGATATAGCCCGTATCTTTAGTACGGTCAGTTAAAATCTGACTTGAGGTTTCATTAGCGCCTGCTCCACGGAATACCATATAAGTATTCTGTGGCAAGATAGCAATACCTTCACCTGTAGTTTCACTAAGGCCAGCATCGGAGAGCTCTTCGAGCGCGAAACTAGGTTGGCTTATACAAAGCCCGATTAAACTTGCTAAAACGGTTTTTTGAAACCTTACCGTATAATTAAGTGTAGTCATCTTGACCTTCCTGTTTTATACGATGCCGCGCACCATATTTATTTTTCTTTAACAATCCCTGATGCCAGGTGAAGCTATCCTTTTCACCTTAGACAAAGAGGCAAATCTAAAAGATATTGCCAACCTTTCCACATTTCTATTATGCGGAATATTTGCACAAATGCAAAAAAAAGCATGTAAAAATTTACTTTTCCGATGAATGTAAAATATCAATAGCTACGTTCTTTTCAAGTTAGCAGAACTTTAAGCTGCCATAACAGTTCGGAGCAAAACTTTGGTTTTTTAAAACTAAGTTACTCAAATTCATAGGAACGTACTGACCAGTTAGATCTACAGTACTAACATCAATATTACCCAACACACAATTCAGAGCCAAAGTTCCACAATTGACTGGATTATTAGTTAAATATTGGCTGACTTTTCCCAATGTAGCTTTTACAACATCATCAGTAATCACTACCTGCGACTGTGGTGTTACATCACCAATATCGATCGGATTTGATAATTCTAACCACCAACCCGCCTGAGAAACTGACTTCGCTCCTGTCCATTGTAAATTTTGTCCTTGTAAGGAAAGAGAGGCCGCTGTCCCATTTAAATTAACTTTATGGAAGTAACCTAAATCCTCATTGACTGCAACATTTACCCCTAAATTATTAATAGTCCCACTTAAATTACCAGCAATAGAAATGATTAAATCGGTATCAGCTGCAATTGTACCTGTTAAGTTAATACCACTTACATTAGCAGTACCGGTCAAATTTGCAGTAGTAATACGCTTTCCACTAATGACTTGAGAGGGTAAAAATAAACTACCAGAAGCACTACTAAGTCCGAGATCATAACTAGTTGAGCGGAAATTTGTATTAATAACATCAAGACCAATTAATGTTCCTTTTGCTCTCCCAGTAATTTGTGTACCTAAATTGGCTTGTGTCAATCCTGAACCTGTTGGGCGGGCAGCAGTACTAACACTGCCTCCAGTCGCTTGAGTCACCATGTAACCACTAAAAGAGTTAATACCATTTTTTGTAGTCGTATTTTCTGAACCAAAAGTAAGTAAGCCCTGAATAGATTCGGCACTTAATCTCACCCCAGCTACTTCGCGAGTCGATGCACTATTAGGATTTTTAATCGCAAATTCAATAAACGGATTGGTTAATTTTGCTGATGAACTAGCACGTCCATCGTTAGTGTCTGAAAGACCACTTAGACTTAAGTTATCAATATCAATATCACAGGCACCTGCACCGTTAGCCCCACCACAGCCAAGCTGTAACTTTTTAATATTCGCGTTCAATTCTAAATCAGCATCTAGGCCTAATTTATAAAAGCCCACATTACTATTACTGTCACGTAGTTTTTCTAAGTTTGCAGAATCGGTAGGCGCAACATATGACATACTCATCAAGGCTTGGCCACGAGTCGCTGATAGTTCAGCA
Source organism: Acinetobacter lactucae (assembly GCF_013344765.1). Classification (GTDB taxonomy): domain Bacteria; phylum Pseudomonadota; class Gammaproteobacteria; order Pseudomonadales; family Moraxellaceae; genus Acinetobacter; species Acinetobacter lactucae_A. Next base: position 1,875 of record NZ_JABVBF010000023.1, on the reverse strand, counting down.
TCTGACATAGGTACTAATGTAGAAGCAGCATACGCAGAAGAAAAGCATAAGCTTCCAAGCGCTAATATAGCTACATGAAGAGACGTAAACTGTCGCATGGCCGACCTCCATATCCGTGGGGGCATAATCCTGTTTAATTTCTTTTTATTTGGCATACCTACATTTGAGAATGTATTTAACTATACATTCTCAAAGAGAGCCTATATCAACCACATTTGCTTTTAAATTCTGTGATGCAGAGCAAAACAAATCAATCATTGATCATTTTATATCATTTTTTAAAAAAGGAAACTGTCGTTTATCATAATTCCGATAAACGCTTCTGATGTAAACTTTATTCATAAAATTGGGCCACATCAGTGACCCATTATTTTTTAAAATCTTTTCATTACGGAAACATTAAGTTTTAGGAAGTGTAACACCTGTTTGGCCTTGGTATTTACCACCACGGTCTTTATAAGAGGTTTCACATACTTCATCACTTTCAAAGAATAGCATTTGTGCTACACCTTCCCCTGCATAAATACGTGCAGGTAAGTTAGTGGTATTTGAGAATTCTAGAGTTACGTGACCTTCCCATTCAGGTTCTAATGGAGTCACATTCACAATAATACCGCAGCGAGCATAGGTCGACTTGCCTAGACAAACAGTCAACACATTACGAGGAATACGGAAATATTCAATTGTACGTGCTAGGGCAAATGAGTTTGGCGGAATAATACAAACATCAGACTCAATATCGATAAAACTTTTGTCATCAAAATTCTTTGGATCGACAATTGCAGAATGTACATTAGTAAAAACCTTGAACTCACGGGCACAGCGTACATCATAACCATAGCTAGAGACCCCATAGGAAATCAACTTTTCACCATTTTCATCAAAACGGACTTGATTCTCTGCATAAGGTTCAATCATGCCGTGTTTTTCGCTCATCTCGCGAATCCAACGATCAGACTTAATAGCCATGTATTTTCTATCCAAAAGGTAATTTCATTGATTGCGACGTACTTTAACGTAAAAAAGCGATTATGAAAACAATGCCGGCTACTCTTATCGCTAAGAATAGCTCGGAATAAATTTTTAAAGATTTAATAAAGCAGAATAGCTAATTGGAATTGAGAAGCTAACTAAAACAAGTGAAGCGGTTTTTTGTAAGTTAGTTTGATTTAACCAACCCACTTTCTTAGAAGCTAAAACTGATCCCAAGAAAATCCAGAACAATGCAATTGGGGTAATAAGTGCTACATAAGCCATCATATGAATTAAATAAATATGAAAATTACTCCATGCAGCTACTGGGAAAATTGCTGAGGCAAAGAGTAAGGCTTTTGGGTTTAATAAAGTTGCACAGAATAATTCACGAGCCCGAATCGTCGGCTGATTTAATTCAACTTCTTGATTTGCCGTATGCCATAACTTAATGGCCAAGAAAATAATATAGCAAGCACTCAATAGCTTTAGAATAGGCGGCAGCATTGGCAGAGTGCTAGACACTTTCCCAATTAGCATTCCCCATGCAGAAATAGAGATCACGTAACCCAAAACTTCTGCTGGAATAAGTTTTACTGACTTCCGTAGTCCTACTTGCACGCCTGAAGAAGCGAGTAATGTATTGGTTGGACCAGGTGTAAGTAAAATTGTGGCTACTAAGCCAATAAAAAGCCATGAAATCATTGAATGACCTCACAATATAGTCATCTCAGATTAATAGATATCCAGTCACAAGGCAAAAGGTAATTGTAAGACAAAATTTTTCAAATGATTTTCAAAATCCAACTAAAACCTATAAAAACAGTTATTTATGAAATTATTAAAAAACAAATAGAAGAAAACTTTACAGTCAGTTGTGATGCTTTTCAAATAGATTCTGAG
>NZ_JABVBF010000239.1 GCF_013344765.1 Acinetobacter lactucae | reverse complement strand
AATGTATGGTGTTGCAATTTTAATTATTTCAATGAACATTTATTTCTCAATTGGTTCTATAACTTGTTGTGATTTTACATTCAATTAAAAAGAAGCTCACCTCTGATGAGGAAGTTGTAACATCAATTTATTTAATTAGTGCTTTAAAGATCGCTAAGAAGTTTGCCGTAGTCAATAAACAGTGATTTTATGATCTACTACAGCATAAGTAACTTTATGTGTACAAGCTAATATTGTTGAAATAGTTTGAAAGCTATTTAGCGCAAAAATACATATTTTTAACCCCTTTATAAACCCCTCTTAAACAATCACTTATTCATTATTTATTCTGACTTTTTAATGATCTAAATTAAAGCAAATGTCATTTTGTGTGCTTGACTGCTAAAGGGCAGAGCACTATCCTTTGCCTGCTGGCCACATTGCCAGCCGGCTTTGACAGGCTGAATAATAACTCCCGCATCAGAGCTTTTCCTTCTGAGGAATAGTTTTGTGTGTGGTAGCTACTCGTTCCTTTCCCGTAGCGGTAGGACGGGAGAGGGACACCCTCGGGTGTGCTAGTTTGAGTTATTACTAGTCTGTCAACCTTCTTCCGTTCTGCCACCATAATTCTATAAATGTCTGGCAGAACTCCCAATAAAAAGGAGTTGGCTTTGCACATTCTTAATTTCTTGGCAGCCTTTGCCAAAAGCTATAACGACACAACTTAAATCATATTTATCAGCTTGATGCCCTTTAGGGTTTTCAGGCTTTAAGTCATTACGGCTCAAAAAACTTGCATCAACAATAAAACTTGAGATGTGTCAAGCACAGTCTTACGGCTTTGCTATGCCTTTTTCTCCCAAAAAATTATCTCGTTTAGAAACAACAAGAATTTATAAAGGTAAAAATATGCCAAATTTAGTTCTCCCAACGCGTGCCATAAAAGTTGTAAATCAGTCGATTGTATTGTTTCATCATTACGGGTTTCATACCGTGGGCATCGACAAAATTGTGAAAGAATCTCAAATTCCAAAAGCGACCTTTTATAACTACTTTCATTCTAAAGAGCGGTTTATCGAAATCTGTCTGATCGTACAAAAAGAGCGCTTAAAAGAAAAAGTGGTTTCAATTGCTGAGCATGTAAACCGCACCAACGTGATCGATCAATTAAAGAAACTTTACTTCTTACATAGCGATGTAGAAGGGCTGTACTATTTATTATTTAAAGCCATTTTTGAAACGAAACTGACCTATCCAAAAGCCTATCAAGTCGCAGTGAGATATAGAACGTGGCTTATCAATGAAATCTATAGCCAGCTTAGAACACTGAAAAATGATGTGACTTTTCAGGATGCCAAATTATTTTTATATATGATTGAAGGCGCAATCATTCAGCTTTTAAGCTCGGATGAGGCAATCGAGCAAGAAAGGGTGGTGGATTGTTTTTTGGCGGGGTTGGTTTGTGGCTAAAACGAAAGATGTTTTAATTTAACTGCATCTGCCTGAACGATGCAGTTAAATAATCAATATTAAGAAATTTCTAAAATTTTTTGAGCGATATATAAATCTTGTATAGATAACCCTGAACTATCATAAATTGTGATTTGTTCCTGAGACTGTCTACCTTGAGCATTTGCTAAAAGTACATCACCGATATTGATTAAAGTTGCAGACTCAGGCGCATGTTGAAATTCACCAATGACTTTGGACTGAGTATTAAGATCACAGAATAAACCACTATGTAGAAATAGCTCTGGTGGAAGCTCTTGTTTGCCTTGTTTATCAGACCCCATAGATGAGATATGTGTGCCAGCTTTGACCCATTCTGCTTTAAAAAGAGGAGCGTGTGAGGAAGTCGCGGTCACAATGATATCGGCTTGTTCACAGGCTTCTTTTGCTTCTGAAACCTCAGTTTTAATCCCTAAGTGTTTGAGGTCTTCTGCCATTTTTTCAGCTTTAATTGAGTCGCGTCCTGCTATCAAAATCTGTTCGAAATTTCTAATTCTCGCTAATGCCTCGCATTCATATTTAGCCTGATTTCCAGTACCAAATATGGCTAATACTTTTGAATCTTTTCTTGCCAGTACATGAGTTGCAACCGCATTAGACGCTGCGGTACGAAATGCATTCACTTTACCTGCTTCAATGGCTGCTGCCATTTTTCCATTGGTCTGATTAAATAATAAAATCAGCGCATTATGTCGAGGCAAACCATTTTTAGGGTTATCTTCCCAAAAAGAACCAACCTTAAGACCAGCTAAGTGCTGGGTCGCCGATGACTTAACACTAAATGTATTTTTGCTATCGGATGCATGACCATGCACCACAGAAAAGCTTTTTGTGTCTGGTTGAGTTGCAGCAATTAAAGCTTGGTAAATGGCGTCATAAGCCAGTTCATGATTGATGAGAGCAGAAGATTCAGACTCAGAAATAAATCTCATCACCATCTCCAAAAGTTTATTTAAATTAAAACGCGACTAAGTCTAGAGACATGTGCATATTGAATATCTATCTATGACGTTTTAGCTGACACCATAGATAGATAGCGACTTTTATTAAGCTGATAAAAACTCTACATATTTAGAAATATCGACATTGCCACCACTAATAATGATGCCTATACGTTTGCCTTTTAATTCATTTTTTATATTACGTGCAGCAGCAAATCCGAGACAGCCTGTCGGTTCAACCACCATCTTCATTCTTTCCGCAAAGAACTTCATACAGCTAATCAGTTCTTCGTCTTCTACTGTCAAAATGTCATCTACATTCTTTTGAATAATAGGAAATGTTAATTTGCCTAAATATTGAGTTTGAGCACCATCTGCAATTGTTTGAGGTGTATCAATATGAATAATTTCCCCTTTTCTAAAAGACATTTGTCCATCATTTCCTAGAGCAGGTTCAACCCCATATATTTTACAGTTCGGAGAGAGATGGCGAGCAGACAGGGCAGAACCTGCTAATAAACCGCCACCGCCTAAACATACAAACAGGTAATCTAATTCACCAACTTCTTCAAATAACTCTTTTGCTGCTGTTCCTTGACCCGCAATTACATGCGGATGGTCATAAGATGGAATTAAGGTTAGACCATTTTTTTCGGCGATCTCTTTTCCAATTTTTTCCCGATCTTCCGTATAACGGTCAAATTCAACAATATCGGCGCCGTACTCTCGCGTTGCTGCCATTTTTGCAGCAGGAGCATCTTGGGGCATAACGATTATGGCTGGAATGCTAAGAGTTTTTGCTGACAGTGCAATCGCTTGTGCATGGTTTCCCGAAGAGAAAGCAACCACACCCGCTTTTTTTTGAGCATCATTGAATTGCAAAAGAGCATTCATTGCACCACGAAATTTGAAAGCACCAACACGCTGAAAATTCTCACATTTAAAAAATACTTCTGCTTCAAATTCATTGTTCATAGTACGTGAAGTTAAAACAGGAGTCTTATTTGCAAAACCTTTTATACGTTCAGCAGCGGCGGCGACATCTTCATAAGTTGGAAGGGTTAAATTTGTCATAATTAAACCTAATTCTATTTAATGTTTTCGGATGCAAGATTTGCTATTGCTCAAGCAACACACAATGTATTGACC
>NZ_JABVBF010000238.1 GCF_013344765.1 Acinetobacter lactucae | reverse complement strand
CCATAAATCAGGTAGTTTTAAAATAAATTTTTTTAACAGACTATAAAGATTTACTCATGTGAATGGTGTCATATGTATCGATCCATTCCCGTTTAATAACGTCAAAGCCTTGTAGAGTCCAAAACTCTTCAGCCGCTGGTAAAAATGGATGAGTATGCAAATACAAGCGAGTAATGCCATTGTTTTTTGCATGGCTAAACAACATTTTACATAGCATGGTTGCGATGCCATTACGGCGGTATTCAGGCAATACAAACAACTTAACCACTTCTACCGTATTGGACGGCAAATTTAAATCAAAACGATGGTCATATGCCCGATATGCAATGGTGCCAATAATGCGGTTTTGCTCTTTTACCGTAATAAAGCAGCCCAACGGATTATTGACATAAGATTGCTCAAAATTTTGTAAATCTTTGGGGACTTGCCCATGATAAATTTCTGGGAATAAGAGCTGTCTTGTATAAAGTGCAAACTCTACCGCAGAATCGTAGTCAGATTTTTCAACCAACTGATAATCAAACATATTTATAGCCAAGAATGATCAGGGATAACAATGATTTTGTCTTGAATCATGGCCTCATGAAACTCAACATCGTAGACACTTTTTAAAAACTTCGGATCGGTGATTCGGGTTTTAGACTCAGGCTTAACTACTTCGTGTTGGCGCATGAAAAATAAATGATCTGCAAATAAAAATGCTAAGTTGGGATCATGCATAATCGCAATAACAGTAAAATTTTGCCGCGACAACTGACGTAATTTTTTCATTAAATAAGACTGATAATAAACATCGAGATGGTTGGTTGGTTCATCAAGTAAAATGACTTTCGGTGCTTGTACTAAAATTCGGGCAATCATGACCAATTGCCTTTCGCCACCCGATAGCTCGGTATAAGGTCGGTCACGTAAATGCTCAATGTCTAAATCAAGCAAGGCTTGGTCTACACGTTCCCAATCTGATTTTGAAGGTCTATATCTACTAAAAGCGGCACGTCCCGTAATCACCACATCTTTAACCAAAAATGGAAATACGGTTTTATGAAACTGCGGTAAAAAGCCAAGTAATGCAGCCCGATCTTTACCTTTAAAGTCCGATAATGGTTTTCCAGAATAACGGATTAATCCATCTTTTAGGGGTTCTAAGCCTGCCATCAGTTTAAAAAGTGTCGATTTCCCGCAGCCATTGCGCCCTAAAATGACTGAAAACTGATTTTCAGGAAACTCCAGATGAATATTTTTAAGAACCTGTTTGTGCCCATAGGCATAATTTAACTGATCAATTTGAATCATGCCCAATGAGTCCTCTGTGTTTTCATTAATAATAAGAAAAATGGCGCGCCAAGTAACATGGTAAAAATACCAATTGGTATTTCAAACGTAAGTAAAACCCGAGAAAAGTTATCAATCAACAGTAGAAAACTGCCGCCCAACACCATATTGGCAGGAATACTGTAGCGATGATCTGGTCCAACCAACATTCTCACAATATGTGGCATAAACAGCCCATATAAACTAATAATGCCTGCCGCAGCCACAGAGGTTGAGGTACATACAGTCACTAGAGTAATTAAAAGAAGCTGTTCCCACCTTGGGTTAACACCAACTGCCTGCGCTTCTTCAGCACCGAGTGCCATTAAGTTTAGGCGCCAACGCATCAAAAATAATCCGGCAAGACCAATACAAATAGGAAGCACGGCATATTGAACCTTTTGCCAAGAAGCCTGATGTAAGTTGCCCATCGTCCATTGCACAATCGCTTGCAGTTTAAATGGATCGCTTAGGTATTGAATGACTGTCAGTCCTGCCAAAAACAGCCCCGAGACAATCATGCCCGATAAAATTACCATCACTAAAGATGTCTGGCTTTCATGTTTTTGATGCGCAAATAAATAGGTTAAGGCAACGGCACAAACACCAAAAATAAAGGCGGATAGATTGGGTGAAAGCCAACTTAAAGAAAGTGCTAAAGCTGCCCCGAATGCTGCACCAGATGAAATACCGAGTACATAAGAGTCAACTAAAGGATTACGAAACAATGCCTGTAACCCATTTCCCGCAGTTGCTAAGGCAGCTCCCACCATAAAGGTCAGTAAAATTCGGGGTAATCTGACATTGACCAAAATGTTTTGCATCAGCCTAAATTGCTCAGCATCAAAATATGGCGTACCAAACACTGCTTGCACGCCCCACAGCACATAGTCCCATGCACTCAATGTCTGCGTTGGCCCTATGAGCAACGAAATAAAAATCATCACGAACGGTAACGGGTAAAACCAATAATATTTCAGTTTTTCCATATTCATTGCACCAACGCTTTGGCAAGGTGCTCACCATACAACTTAGTTAAAATACGCTGTTGTAAAGCACTTACTGGTAAATCGGACTGTTCAGGATAAATACTGTGATTTAGATAAATCGCCGTAATAATAATTTTGATGGTATGTGGGTTATATATAAATGCAGGACTCAAATTAAATACCTTTCGGTTTTGTACGGCGCTTAAACCTTGTAATTCTTTTCGTTCATAAATCAGTTTTGGGTTTGTATTCCAAAGCACAATATTGTCAGGGTTCCATTCAATGAGGGTCTCGGGGTTTACATTGGGCTGGTTAGCATCGGTCTGAACAATGTTGTAGGCACCTGCGAGTTCAATAAAATCATTGGTAATCGAATCCCGTCCAGAGGTAGAAAAAATTCGTCCACCAGACCAAGCATAATAAATCGATTGTTTATTTGGCTGACGGGCTGTTTTGGTTGCGACTTCCGCCACAATTTCATCAGAGAAATTTAAAATTTCCTGAGCTCGCTTTTGGGCCCCGCTCAGAACAGCGATTTCAGATAGCTCTTCTTTCACTTGCTGGTAGGTGCCAGACTCCATGACATATACAGCAATACCAAACTGCCGTAATAGTTCAATTGTTTGGGTTTGCCCACTTCCTACAATCACCATATCTGGTTTTAACAAAACGAGACTTTCAATATTGGTTGCATTGGCACCTTGTGAAGGCGTCGCAAGCTGTTTATTGGCAATACGTTGATCTATTTTTGAATAGGCATTAAATAATAAAGGTTGGATGTATACTTCGGCAGGTATACCAATTACTTTGTCGCCTTGCCCTAACATATATAAGCCATCTAAACCCGACTCAAATAAAGAAACAATTCTTTGTACTGGCTTAGCTACACAGACTTTTGTATTTGTACTATCAAAGACACATATTGAATGAGAGGTTGAGTTTTCTTGAGTTTTTCTATTTTGCTCAAATGAAGAACATCCACATAGAATCAGTGAAGTGAGTAATGAAGCCAATAACTTCATTATGACACCCCGCGCACAAATAGAGTGCAAAATAAAAAGATGCGTTTACTTAGTGCATTTTTCATATGAAAAAAACACCATAAGAGAGCAAGACGGTTTGAATCATCATTTATAAGTTAGTAAATCAAATGTTGTACTAAAGATAAGAGTAATTAAGCAATAAAAATGCCAAAATTACAAAATAAACTTAATCATCATGCAATTGTGATTTTCATTTTAAAAGTCCAAATAGAGATAGCCATATACCAAACCTTTAGAGCTTACATGCTAGCCATTC
>NZ_JABVBF010000237.1 GCF_013344765.1 Acinetobacter lactucae | reverse complement strand
ATTTTAAACAATGACATGATGTGTGGAAGTATCCTCTTTTTATAGAGGTAATTAGGGAATATTGTTATGAATGATTCTTATTTAATAGTTTTTTGCTGAAAAGGCAAAGTGGATTGTTTGTATTTTGATACTTCGCGTTTTATAATTCGGTGTCGTTTATAGGTTAGGCATGAGCTGTGCTTGCCTAACAATGCCAGCTTTCCTTGGAATTAATTCAACAAACTCCGGTCGGAGTTTCTACCTACAGGATGCCCGCTGTGAAAAGCAACAGACCTGTCAATTTGTCCATGGGTCAGGTGTTAGCGGTAAATTTACGCTCACCCGTGGCTATTGCATCAATTTTACACCGTTTATCAGGTGTCATCGTTTTCTTATTAGTACCAGTTCTCTTATGGATTCTAGATAAATCATTATCTTCACCAGAAGGATTTGACTACGTTAAAAATGTCGTTTTTGGAAATATCCTTGTACGTTTTGTTGTTTGGGTATTTGCAGCCGGCTTGATATTCCACTTTATTGCTGGAGTTAAGCACTTACTTGCAGATTTAGGTTTTGCTGAAGAACTGCAAAGTGGTCGTATTGCAGCGACAATTTCATTGATCTTATCTGTGGTAGCCATTATCGCAGCCTTTGTATGGATTATGTTCTAATGAAAAGTGCTACAGGTTTAACTGGTTCAGGTTCTCGTGATTGGTTTATCCAGCGTGTAAGTGCGGTTGTATTAGCAGCTTATACTGTTGTTCTTTTTGGTTGGATTCTCTGCAAAGGTGGATTTGACTATCAACAGTGGGCTGGCTTCATGATGACATTACCAATGAAGATTTTCTCTTTATTGGCAATTTTATCGCTTATCGCACACGCATGGATTGGTATGTGGCAAGTTTTCACTGACTATGTCACTACTCGTCAAATGGGTCCTTCAGCGAAAGGTTTACGCCTTGTACTGACGACGGCTGTCATTATTGCAGTGTTTGTGTACGCAATCTGGGGTATCCAGATTTTCTGGGCGAATTGATAGGAAGATATCATGGGCGCGATAACCCCTAAAGAAGATTATTCAAATATTCAAAACCTCACTTTCGATGCAGTTATCGTTGGTGGTGGTGGTTCTGGTATGCGCGCATCTTACCAACTCGCTCAAGCGGGTTTGAAGGTTGCAGTACTGACTAAAGTTTTCCCGACACGTTCGCACACTGTAGCTGCTCAAGGTGGTATCGGTGCGTCGTTAGGTAACATGCAAGAAGATAACTGGCATTTCCACTTTTACGATACAGTAAAGGGTTCTGACTGGTTAGGTGATCAAGACGCAATTGAATTTATGTGTCGTGAAGCACCAAAAGTTGTGTATGAACTTGAACACATGGGTATGCCGTTTGACCGTAACGCTGATGGTACAATTTACCAACGTCCGTTCGGTGGTCACTCTGCGAACTATGGTGATAAACCAGTTCCGCGTGCTTGTGCTGCTGCTGACCGTACTGGTCACGCATTATTGCACACGCTTTATCAAAGCAACGTGAAAATGGGTACTCAGTTCTTCGTTGAATGGATCGCTCTTGATTTGATCCGTAACGAAGCAGGTGATGTTCTTGGTGTGACAGCGATTGACCAAGAAACTGGTAACATCGCAGTATTCCAAGCAAAAGCGACATTGTTTGCTACAGGTGGTGCTGGGCGTGTTTACCGTGCATCAACAAATGCTTATATCAACACTGGTGACGGTCTTGGTATGGCTGCTCGTGCTGGTATTCCATTACAAGATATGGAGTTCTGGCAATTCCACCCAACAGGTGTTGCGGGCGCTGGTGTGTTGTTGACTGAAGGTTGTCGTGGTGAAGGTGCAATCCTTCGTAACAAAGACGGCGAACCGTTCATGGAACGTTATGCACCGACTTTAAAAGACTTGGCTCCACGTGACTTCGTATCACGTTCTATGGACCAAGAAATTAAAGAAGGTCGTGGTTGTGGTCCAAAAGGTGATTATATCTTACTTGATATGACACACTTAGGCGCTGACACAATCATGAAGCGTTTACCATCTGTATTTGAGATTGGTAAAAAATTCGCGAACGTTGACATCACTAAAGAACCAATTCCTGTAGTACCAACAATCCATTATCAAATGGGTGGTATTCCTACAAATATGCATGGTCAAGTGTGCTTACCTGAAGCAGGTACAGACAACTACACTAAACCTGTAAAAGGTTTTTATGCAATTGGTGAATGTTCTTGTGTGTCAGTACATGGTGCAAACCGTTTAGGTACTAACTCACTTCTTGACTTGGTTGTATTTGGTAAGGCTGCTGGTGAGCACATTATCGATTACGTAACTAAGCATCATGGTGATGAATATGCGCCACTTCCAACAAACGTATTAGAGCAAACTTTAGATCGCGTACGTAAGTTGGATGAATCAACTTCTGGTGAAAATGCGCAAGAAGTTGCTGATGCGATTCGTGATATCGTTCAAGACCACGCTGGTGTATTCCGTACTCAAGCTTTGCTTGATAAAGGTGTTAAAGAGATTCTTGCTCTTGAACCACGTGTGCGCAACATTCATTTGAAAGATAAATCTAAAGTATTTAACACTGCACGTGTTGAAGCGCTTGAAGTTGAAAACTTATATGAAGTTGCAAAAGCTACATTAATTTCAGCTGCTGCGCGTAAAGAATGTCGTGGTGCTCATACTGTAGTTGATTATGAATTGCCAGCTGATCACCCAACTTATTCATACGGTCGCCGTGATGATGAGTGGATGAAGCATACTTTATGGTATTCATCAGACAACCGTTTGGAATATAAGCCAGTGCGCTTCAAGCCGTTGACTGTTGATGCAATTCCACCAGCACCACGTACATTCTAATCGGGAGTATAAAGATGAGTAGAGGTACTCGTACATTCGAAATCTACCGCTATGATCCTGATAAGGATAAAGCGCCGTACATGCAAACTTTCAAGCTTGAATTGACTGATAAGCACCGTATGTTGCTTGATGCATTACTTGCTTTGAAGGTTCAAGATGAATCATTAACGTTCCGTCGTTCATGCCGTGAAGGTATCTGTGGTTCGGATGGTGTAAACATTAATGGTAAAAATGGTTTGGCTTGTTTATGGAATTTAAACGACCTACCTGAGAAAATTGTGATTCGTCCTTTGCCTGGTCTACCAGTTGTGAAAGACTTGGTTGTAGATATGAATCAATTCTATGATCAATATGACAAAATTCAGCCATTCTTGATTAACAACCAGCCGGCTCCACCTAAAGAGCGTTTACAGTCTCCTGAAGAGCGTGAACACTTAAATGGTTTGTATGAATGTATTCTTTGTGCGTGTTGTTCAACTTCATGCCCATCATTCTGGTGGAACCCTGATAAATTCTTGGGTCCTTCAGCATTGTTGAATGCATACCGTTTTATTATTGACTCTCGTGATACTGCTACGGCAGACCGTTTGGCTCGTCTTGACGATCCATTCAGTTTATTCCGTTGTAAAGGTATTATGAACTGTGTGTCAGTATGTCCTAAGGGTTTGAATCCAACTAAAGCAATCGGTCATATCCGTAACATGTTGTTAGATCAAGCGGGTTAATTCTGCACAAATAGGAAACGCACATCCTTGATGTGCGTTTTTTTTTAACTTTATAATACGCGTCTTATACTTTAGTCGGTAAAAGAGGGGTTTTTATATAAAGCACCATATAT
>NZ_JABVBF010000236.1 GCF_013344765.1 Acinetobacter lactucae | reverse complement strand
TAACTATAGTTGTTTTACTCGATATAATTTTAGTTATATATTTGTTATAAGTTTACTGGTGTAATCATTATGGCTCTGAAAGACCGTTTAAAAGACTCTAGACTTAAAGCCAAAAAAACTCAGGCTGAAGTAGCAGAGGCTGTAAAGATGTCTCAGCCTGCTTATCAGGCTTTAGAGTCTGGGAAAAATTTGAAATCTGCGTTTCTTCCTCTCATTGCCCAGTTTTTAGGTGTGGATGGTTATTGGTTAACAACTGGGAATACTGAAGACTCTTTTAGTGAAAGCGATGTATTTAGCCCTACTGTGGTGAGTGCAGAATCTACTGATCAATATGTCTGGATTGAAGTGGTAGAAGCTAACTTTTCTTGCGGGACTGGCGAATCAATCGAATTTCACTTTGATGCAATTAATGGAAAAATTCCTTTCCCAGCTTCATTCTTTAAAGAAAAACGTGTTGCTCAAGAATGTATGCGCATTATCAAAGCTAAGGGCGATAGCATGACCGACTACATCAAAGATGGAGATTTGGTGGGTATTGATATCTCTCAGACTGAAGTCATTGATGGTGAGATTTATGCGGTCTATTTTGCTGGTGAAGGAATGATTAAACAAATTTTTAAAGAAGCAGATGGTTCTTTAATTTTGCATAGCTTAAATGAAAAATTTAGAGATCGACGGGTAACTGAAGAGAACGGGAAAAACTTTAAAGTGATGGGTCGCCAGTTCTGGCGAGCAGGCTAACTCAGTTATTAAATATAGCTAAAAGAATAAGACGATCTTTTTAATTCACTTCCACTTTTTATAACTTTAATTATTTTCATACCCTATAGACATAAAAAAACCTATCTCCTTTAAAAGAGATAGGTTTTCTCGCTTTATGACCATGGTCTTATCAACAATATGTATTTAAACGATAAAGTTGATTAAATCCGGCATAGAAGCTTTTTCCATCTTGATTTAACTCAATTTCTTCACCAGACTGAAGTTGAATTTTTTTACCAACTTCGACCCAACGATATCCATCGAGAGAGTTTTGCTTACGCACATGAGGAACAATCCTCACATTAATTTCATTGCCATTTACGGCTGTGGCAATGTGCCACTCATTTACTATATTCACAATCATTCACTCATCACTGAGCTCATGTGATTTTACGGTATGTAATTAGAACGCTAGATTTAAGGTATGGACAGTTCGTCTAGAATTTAATATTTAGCTTCATATAGGGTTATTTATAAGCTAATTGCTTTTCATAATTTTCGTATTATGAAAAGTGGTACATCACAGAGCATAATATTTTGGATGCGGGAGTCGGATTTGAACCAACGACCTTCGGGTTATGAGCCCGACGAGCTACCAGACTGCTCCACCCCGCAATTGGAAGTAAGCTTTATACGCTCATATATTTTATAAAGCAAACCTTATTTTTTAATCTATTGTAATTCATCAGATTTATCTTTTTAATTTATTTACTATTTTAAAATTTCTTAAAAATAAATAGCCCACATCTAAAATTAATTATTTGAATTGTTGTATTTATTTTAAACAGAACCTGATATTCATAAACAGCAATTGCCTTGGGTGGGTGGCTTTTATACTATTTAGTTTGGCCCTTTAATTTTTAGTTGGTATGTCTGAACCTCAGTTTTCCCTTAGTGAATATCTCGGCACAGTTCAGGAAGTCATACGTGTGGCTTTTGATGAGCCAGTTTGGGTAAAAGCAGAAATTCGAAATTTAAATATTAAGGGTGGCCATTATTATCTCGAACTTGCAGAAAAAGATGGCGAGACAGATAAAGTCATTGCCAGTTGTAAAGCCACAATCTGGAAATTTTCAGCAAGTAAAATTGTTTTAAAGTTTGAACGTGAAACTGGTATTGAAATCTCAAGTGATTTAAATGTGCTTATCAAAATTAGAGCGCGTTTTGATCCTCAATATGGATTTTCGGTCAATATTGAAGAGATTGACTCAAGTTTTACATTGGGTGAAATTGCTAAACGTTATCAGCAAATTATTGAACGACTGACTCAAGAAGGTTTACTCCATAAAAATAAACTTCTTCCCACTCCTTTTGATATTCAAAATGTTTTAGTGCTTGCCCCTCAAAATGCTGCGGGTCTAGGTGACTTTAAAAAAGATGCAGATGCTCTTGAACGAAATGGGGTTTGCCATTTTGTATATCACACCGCGACTTTTCAAGGGAATACGGCTGCAACCAGCTTGATTGAGTCTTTAGGTTCAGGTTTAAGACAATGGGCCAGCACGTTTAACTTTCCGCCTGATTTGATTGTGATTATTCGCGGTGGTGGTGCTGTAAATGATTTAGCTTATTTAAATGATTATGAACTTGCCGCTCTACTTTGCAAACGCAGTGTACCTATTTGGGTGGGAATTGGTCATGAAAAAGACCGTACTATCCTTGATGAAATTGCGCATCGTTCATTTGACACACCAAGCAAAGTGATTGCTGGGATTCGCAACCATATTGTTGAACGTGTACAAGAAGCAGTAGATAGTCTACAAACGATTAAGCTGCTTTCTCAGCATCAAATTACGACTTATCAAAGCAAGAATGATCAACTGCTTCATCACATTAAAGCATCGGCACAAGGGCAACTTAACTCGGCACATCGTTTGCTTGACCAGATGAAGGAACGTATTCAGTTTAGCTCACAGCAACAAGTTAAATTTTCATTAGCCCAAATTGAATCTTTAATGAAAGAAATCCTTTTGCAAAACCCGAAACAGGTTCAAGCCAAGGGCTACGCAATTGTTAGATCCGAAGGAAAAGCGATTCGCTCTATACATCAAATTTCAAACCCCGCCATTGCCATTGAGATGCAAGATGGGGTGGTTGAAGCCAACATTACGCAGGTAATTCCAAATGAAGAATGAAGATTTAACTTTTAAGGACGGCCATAACATTTTGAAGAAAAATGCCGAATTACTAGAATCTCAAGAAAGCCCAGATATTGATAATTTAATGAAAATTGTTGAAGAGTCAATTACTGCTTATAAAGCGTGCAAGTCACGCATAGAAGCAGTTCAACAAGCTTTAGATGAAACATTTAAAGAATAAGAAGCATAGAAAAAGCCCACTCCTACTTCTCATTGAAGGAATGGGCTTAGTGAAATCCACTTAATCCTGAAATACAAAAATGTGGATTAGGTCACATTTTTGCAAAAGTATAGTCCCACAACTATTTGAGATCTTCAATATTTTAATTGTGTCTGTTACGTTAGTTTGGCTTAATTTTCATCCTATCTTAACTAAAATTTCTTTTATTAAGATTAAACCAGACACAAACTCTACTCATGGTTGTTATTAAATTTAAGAGTTATTCCTCACTGAATGGGCCAATTAACTGATAAATTTTTCCATCTTTAGGATTTTCATAAAGCAAATCCATATTGGGTAAAATAATATCATCATTAATTTCAATGTGTTCAATGCTCTTGTGAAGTTCAAGCGCGTGATCGTTCATGGGTCTAACTTTTGCCAAAGCAATTGATTCTTTGTCAAACTGATCCTTGATAATTACTTTTAATCTTGTCATAAAAAATCTCCTGAAAATAATTTTTTAATATAAATAATGGGTTAAGGTTAAAATGAGCTAATCGCAGAATAGCCGATTGGCATCGCAAAAAAGTTAAAATAAATGCAGCCGTACATTGTAAATTACGTTGGTTTAACCAAGTTACTTTGTTTGAAATTAATAC
>NZ_JABVBF010000235.1 GCF_013344765.1 Acinetobacter lactucae | reverse complement strand
GACTGTAGACAGCACAGCACCTTCAGCAACCACAGTGATTGCGATTGAAAGCATCAGTGATGATACTGGTTTATCAGCTACAGACTTCATTACCAATGATACAAGCTTAACTATTAATGGTAGCTTGGCTGGCACATTGGCAGCGGGTGAAGTTGCACAGATCAGTGTAGATGGTGGTGTAACCTGGATCGACTTGACAGTAACTGCAGGCAACTGGAGTTATATAGATAGCCGTACCTTAACTGATGGTAACTACACTTACGATGTTCGTGTGGTGGATACTGCCGGTAACGTGGGTTCAACTGATAGCCAAGTTGTGACTGTAGACAGCAGTGTAAGTAGTACTATGATTGCCATTACTGCGATCAGTACGGATACAGGAACATCAGTAACAGACTTCATTACCAACGACAATACATTGACCGTCAGCGGAACCTTAACAACAGCGCTGGCAGCAGATGAGCAATTACAGGTATCAAGTGATGGTGGTTTGACTTGGGTTGATGCGATTGTAACAGGTACAAGCTGGAGTTTAGATGATGGAATAACGCATAACAGTAGCTTCACTTATCAGGCACGCGTGATCGATACTGCAGGTAATATTGGTAGTACAGTAAGTCAGGCAATAACTATTGACTCTAGTGTACCTATTCAAACTGTATCAATTAATAGTTATACAGATGATGTGGGTGTATTAGTAGGTGATTTCGGTAGTGGAACAACAACAGATGACAGAACTCCTGTATTGAATGGAATATTAAATCTTGCTTTAGGAAGTGATGAACAAATTGGTATCTATCAAGTTAATGGTACTACAACTACATTCTTGGGCTATGCTTCAACGACAGGCACGTCGTGGACTTATCAAGTAAATTCAGGATTGAACGATGGTCAATCATATACTTTCTTTGCAAGAGTAATAGATACTGCTGGTAACTTTGGGCCACAAAGTAATAATATGGTTATCAACGTTGACTTAACAGTTAAGGTTAATATTCAAAATACTTTGGATACAACACCTATCATTAGTGGTTCTACAGGTTTTAAAATTGGAACAGGTGAATATCTTGAAGTCACTATTAATAGTAAAACATATTCGTCTCAAACAGGTGAGGTGGTAGTTGATCCACTTAATAATACTTGGTATGTACAAATTCCTAATGCGAACGCATTAACAATTGGTACTTATAACGTATCTGCTGTGTTGAAAAATAGTATTGGAATCATTGCTCAAGATGACACAACCAATGAGTTAGTTGTCGCTCCTACACCTGTAGTTACAGTAGGTGCTGGAGGTGGTGACCCAGATCAAAAGGCAACAGCAGTAACAATTGGACAAGATGGTGGATGGCGTATTCATACAAACCAAACTATGTTGGATGCAAATGGTACATCTTCTTCAACTCTAGGAAATTTCGCGAGTACTACTTTAGTCAGTAACAATGGTGGAACAGGTTATGACACCCAAAACTATGTTCAGAATGCGACTTTTATAGACTATAACCGTGATGGTTTCATGGATCTATTTGCAATTGATAATAGATATAATGATGGCCAACAGATGTTTTATTACAATGGTGCGACTTATACAGCATATCAAGTAGGTGCATTCACTAATGCGCCACAAACAGGTAATTTTGCAGGAGATGCTAATACTGATGGTAGTGCTAATACGTGGAGTTGGTATGGTGGTATTATGGCTATCGACAAAAATGGTGATGGCTTAGTTGATATGGTCAATGGTGATCAAACACCAAATGATAGTGCAATTAGAGATGGCTATGGTTCTCAAATCGTTTTAAACAATGATGGAACTATTACAGGTATGTCTAAAGATGGCAACTTTGCGACTGATTATGCCGCAGATGCTACCCATCAACCAATTGGTCGTGATCAATCACAACCAGATATGGAGCTTTCGGGGGTTGATATTAACAACGATGGTATTATTGATTTTGCAATGCATAGTCAAAACATCGTTGCCGACGGTTCTAGAATTACTGCAACAGGTGCAATCAGTACCAACCAATCGCGACTAGTGGTTGTTAAAGGTACCAACACAGATGCTTGGAATGTAGATCAGATTGTTGAAAATGTCTTCCAACGTGGTACAGATGACGATCCAGACATTGGTAACGGTGTGGCGATGACATGGGCTGACTTCAATGGCGATGGCTTCATGGATCTCTTCCTTGGTCGAGGTAGTGAAAGTGATATTGCAGCTTCAGGTGCAGGTAATACTGCAGGTGAATATGCAAGTCGTATTTATTACAATGATGGTACTGGTAAATTATCATTCGTTGATCCAGATTCTAACGGTATAGGTAATCCAAATTCCCTAACGGGCAAATATCTGTTTACCGATAACATAGCAGGTGGCGCATCTCTAGCATTAGATTGGAACCATGATGGTAAGATGGATGTTATCGAGTTACCAGGCATGGGGACGAGTGGTGGTGTTACTGCTGCTGGGAACACAGGCCCAATTAATTTATATACTAATACCACGACTACAATTGCTGGAATTACTACAAATAGTTTTACAACAACGAATTTATTGACACAAATTGGTAAAACAACAATTGGCACAAGTAGTAGTACAGCACCGAACAGTGGACCAGTGACTGGAGCAATTGCAATCGACGTTGACTGGGATGGTGATCGTGATCTATTAGCCTTTACGGTAAATGGACAAACAACCTACATAGAGAACAAAAATAATGTTGCTTACGGAACTAGTATTCACCTCAGAATACTTGATGAAGAAGGCATTAATTCTTTATATGGAAATACAGTTCAATTGATTGATCAGGCAACTGGGCTTGTAGTATCCACACAAATCATCAATGCCCAGTCTGGTAATCAAACCAATGACAGCACGGCGATTGTTGATTTCTATAATCTAGACGCATCAAAAACATATAGTGCGGTTATTTTACGTCAGAAAAATAATGCTGCTGCTGATGTAGGAGGTGTTGCAACTGTTGGTAGTAATACGGTTGAGATACTAAATGCTGCTTGGGCAGGTTTAAAAGCAACCGAAGCGAACAATGCTTATGTATTAACAACAGAATCAGCTAGCAATATTGCAAATGCGAATAAAGCTAACGGTATTGTTGGAACAGGCTATAACGATACATTCTTTGCTACACAAGGTATTGATATTTACAATGGAGCAGGCGGTACAACCACTATTTCAGGTGTTAAGTCGTGGAGTAATACTGGCGGTTTAGACATTGTAGATTATAAGCTGGCAGGTGGTTCGACTTTAACTCTGAATTTGTCAAATACTAGTGCACAAAATACAGGTTTTGGTACAGCAACCTTCATAAATATTGAAGGAATTGCAGGTGGGTCTGGTAATGATGTATTTACTGGGAACGCTCAAAATAATTATTTTGAGGGCCGAGGAGGCAATGACATTTTCAATTTAGCTACCGGTGGGCAAGATACTTTAATGTATAGATTGCTACAAGTTGCTGATGCAACGGGTGGAAATGGTTCAGATACTGTAAATGGCTTTAAAGTAGGTACCGTTGAGGCTACACCAGATGCTGATATTATTGATATAAAGGCCTTACTCGTTGGTTATACAGCAGATACTGATGGTGCTGCACACTATATTAATGGTGTTGCTACACTTGATGCTGGTGAGAATATTGGTAATTTTATCAATGTTACACAGGTAGGCGCTAATACAGTAGTCAGTATAGATCGTGATGGAACAGTTAATGGAACAAATTATACAACATTGGTGACACTAAATAATGTTC
>NZ_JABVBF010000234.1 GCF_013344765.1 Acinetobacter lactucae | reverse complement strand
GCATTATTGACCTCAGTATTGATTATTTTTTAAATATTTCTTATGTTGCATTTGCCATTTAACCATACCATTACCCTTATTATTATTACGGTCATTGTCTCTTTACTTGCATTTAGCAATCAAAATGTAATGAACCGCCTGATCTTTTGGCCACCAGCAATGCAACGTGGGCAATTTGATCGTTTCATCACGCATGGTTTTATTCATGCCGATGGAACACATCTACTTTTCAACATGATTACCCTATTCTTCTTTGGGAGTATTATTGAAAGTTTTTATCGCCAATATTTTTATGACATGGGTTTCGTGTTGTTCTATTTAGGTGGCTTAATCTTCGCGATTTTACCAAGCTATTTACAACATAAAAACGATGCGAATTGGGCCAGTCTAGGCGCTTCAGGTGCTGTTTCAGCAGTTTTATTTGCTTATATTCTGTTTCAGCCATGGAAGCTGATTTTTGTATTCTTCATTCCCGTACCCGCTATTATTTTCGCCATTTTATATGTGGCGTACAGTATTTGGGCAGGTAAACGAGGTAATAGTCATATCAATCATAGTGCTCATTTGTGGGGTGCAGCTTACGGAATCATCGTCACCATTTTACTTGAACCTAAAGTTATTCCACATTTCCTAGAGCAACTTACTCGCCTTCCTTTCTAAACCATATAAAGCAAAGAAAAGCCCATAACGGGCTTTTCTTTTTTTCTTATTTATTTATCTGCATAAATTCTCAGTCTTTTTTCTGATTTTCTTTGATCAATTCGTTGTTTTGTTTGCAAAAACCATCTGATTAAACTCATGCCAATTCTTTTAATAATTCAGATGATACAATGAAGTACAAAGCAATTTTATCTAGCCTTTCCATTGCTTTATTTAGCTTATCTTTGGCTGGGTGTAATGACAACGATAATCAAGAAAATGTCGTAAGCACACCTAAGCAACCCAATATCTTATTTATTATGGCTGACGACTTAGGGTATTCAGATTTAGGGGCTTTTGGTGGCGAAATTCACACCCCTAATATTGATAGTTTGGCTCAAGAAGGACGCCTTTTAACAGATTATCATACTGCCCCGACCTGTTCTCCAACACGCTCTCAACTCATTTCTGGTACTGATCACCATTTAGCAGGTATTGGGGCAATGGCTGAACTCACGCCAGAGCATTTGAAGGGACAACCAGGCTACGAAGGCTATTTAAACGAACGCTCGCTATCGATTGCTCAAGTGCTTAAAGATAACGGATACCGCACGTACATCAGCGGTAAATGGCATTTAGGATTAACCCCTGAAACCAATGCACATGCAAAAGGTTTTGATCATTCATTTACCTTATTACAAGGTTTAGATCACCACTTTAAGCAAGCTCCCAGTGCGTTTAAAAGAAATTCAACTTATACCGAAGATGGTCAAATTGTTCCTGTTTCAGCATTGCCTGACGACTTTTTCTCGACAAATTATTTTACCGATAAATTACTAAGCTACTTAGATTCAGGCAAAAATAGTGGCAAACCGTTCTTTGCTTATGCTGCCTATACGGCGCCTCACTGGCCAATTCAAGCCCCAGCCGAATATCGTGAAAAATATCGCGGGGTTTATGATGTCGGTTACGATACTATTCGTAACGCACGTATTGCTAGGCAAAAACAGCTTGGAATTATCCCTGCAAACTTTGAGGCAGCAGAACCAATTGCAACTCAAAATGCCCCACAAAAATATGGAAAGTGGGATGAGTTAACAGCTGAACAAAAAGCACTCGAAGCCCGTAAAATGGAAATTTATGCGGGCATGGTCGAAAATCTCGATGCCAATGTAGGTCGTATTATTCAATATCTCAAACAAAATAATCTTTATGACAATACCTTAATTTTCTTTGTTTCAGACAATGGCGCCGAAGGTTTTGTCCGTGGCGGATATGGCAGTGAAGCTGGTTTTGATAACTCTGTAGCAAACGTAGGTACCCCTACTTCGTATCACTATATTGGACCACGTTGGGCCGAAGTGAGTGCCGCACCTTTCCACTTGTGGAAAGACACGGCGGGCGAAGGCGCAACAACTGCCCCAGCCATTGTGAAATTACCGAATCAGAAAAAAGCAGAAGGGGCGAATCATAGCTTTGCATCTGTACTCGATGTTTTCCCGACTTTACTAGATTATGCTCATATTCCAGTACCTCAAGGCCAATACAATGGACGTACTATCAATACGCCAACTGGCTACTCATGGAAATCTGTACTTGAAAATAAAACAACTACGATTCGCCCTGCCAATTTTAGTTTTGCCGATGAGTTACATGGTAGTAAATATGCAAAACAAGGTGATTGGAAAATTGCACTCCAAGGACGCCCTGAATTAGGTACACGAACTTGGGAGTTATATAACCTTAAAACAGATCGGGGTGAAAGACAAAACGTTGCACAGCTTTACCCAGCTAAAGTTCAAGAGCTGTTATCGGTCTATCAAAAATATACTGAGAAAAATGGTGTGCAGGAATATAACGCCAAATGAGATTAAAACCATTTTTAGTTATCACACTCAGCCTGTCTTTTATGACAGGCTGTAGCCAATCTTCAAAAGTTTCTGAATCAGCACCCTCACCTCAACAGCCACCTTCTTTAGCTGACCTAGGTTCTATTGAAAAGTGTAAAAACTACTCTGGGCTACCTCAAGGTTGGCTCAAACAGCCTACAGCTGGAATGGTGTTAATTGCCGATGGGCATTTTAATTTTGGTTCTGAGAAAGCCTATCCCGATGAACTTAATTTTGGAAAAAAACAAAGAGAAGTCAAAGGATTCTGGATTGATCAGACTGAAGTTACCGTTGCTCAATTTGCAAGTTTCGTAAAAGCAACGGGCTATCTTACCGATGCTGAAAAACAAAAGCAGGCTGCTGTTTTTTCACCAGACCCTCAACATCCACAGCAATGGTGGCAGTTAAAATCAGGATATACATGGAAAACGCCAAATGGCAGTAATGGTGTTGTAGCCAATCCTAATGAGCCTGTGCGATATGTGAGTAAAAATGATGCTGAACATTATGCAGTCTGGCTCGGACATGACTTACCAACGGAACTAGAATGGGAATATGCAGCTAAAGCCAATTCAAAAACGGATACGCCCTTACATCAAGCGCCTACCGATGAACATCAACATCCACAAGCAAATTACTGGCAAGGCCAATTCCCTTTTCAAAACCTAAATCAAGATCACTTTAAAGATGTAGCACCCGTTGGATGTTTTGCGGCAAATAATTTCAAACTATTTGATACGATTGGAAATGTATGGGAATGGACATCCTCTCCTTATCAAGGTGCTCATGACCAACATATGGGAAATTATTCTGATTTACGACAACAACAAATTGTGAGTACACAATATGTAATTAAGGGCGGATCTTTTCTGTGTGCACAAAATTATTGTTCGCGTTATCGAAGCAGTAGTCGTTATCCACAAGACTTTGATTTAGCAGCAACACATGTCGGATTTCGAACTATTTTACGATCTCCTTAATTTCTTCTTGACTAGACTTATTCAAGATATTTCTAACCAAAACAAATCAAAATACTTCTAGATTAAAAAAGTGAGAAAAAGATGAAAACTTTACCTCTTTGTAAAGTGGAAATTTTTAAGTTAATCTAAAAAATAGACTTCAATCAAATGATGAATTGAATATTAAAATGTAGGGTTTCAGCCCAAAAATAGATGGGATGAAACTAGAAAATTATGGTGTAAAAAAGTCACCATATCCCCAAGATTTTTAAAAGACAATCTTACGTTGTCTTCTATCTAGTTTCACCCCAATTCTTTCTTATTC
>NZ_JABVBF010000233.1 GCF_013344765.1 Acinetobacter lactucae | reverse complement strand
TTTAATACTAATTCTCCCCCTATTTCATTTACTTCTTGCTGATATAAAAATATCAAAGGATTTATTAATTTAAATAAAAACCAATTAAATATACCTCATATTGAGATAGCTAAGAGGTGTACTTTCATATTTTTATAACTATTTTTATGAACCAAGTGCAAATTATAACGGGAAATTAGATATTCAAGATTTAATCCAGAGGATAACTGCAACAAGTGACGTTATCCTCAACAATTTAATATAAAAGTTCTTCTTAGCATCAGAAGCTTTACGCTACCCTCTGGGCAATCTTCAACTGAATCCATTCATTGATTTCCTGAGCTACCCAACCTACTCGATTGGTTGATAAATGAATCTGCTTAGGAAAAGTTTGATCATAATATTTAGATTTTGGATCAAGTATTGAATAAATCGTCGCACGACTAAGGCCTGTGATTTGAATCAATTGTTTGATGTTTAAAATTTGATTGATCTGAAAAGTTTGAGGAGTTAACGCATTCATCTAATTAGTTCCTATTCGATATGAAGGCGTGCTTTCTGCACATAGCATGTGCATTCCAATAAAAAAATACTCATCCAACTGAAAAGAATAAAGTTTCCTACTCCCACTTATTGGGAGTAGGAAATATCTTTACTATCAAAACAACCTTAATTAAAGAATGATCCCTTTTTGCCATGGAAAGGCTTAAAGCCAATCGGATAAACACATAGCTTATCCATTTGCTTACTCGTACTTGTTACCGCTCTTGGTAAGAGATCTAGATTTTCCAGTGGATCATTTGGTTCAACGCAGTTAAAAATCTCATCGTTATTCACATCATTAATGATGAATTCACTGTTAGCCTGATTTTCTAGCTGAAATTTATCTAGAAGTATTCCTAAACGAGCTGTTTCTTCAGACCAAAGCTGGGCAATCCAGGCTGCATATTTGATCTGTTCAGAATAGAAAGTTTTATGAATCGTCATATAGAAACGAATTATATAACGATTTGTCCTAGTATTTCGAATCACATGATAGAAAGTAAACATGACCTGACTGCCATACCAAAGCTGTTGTTTAAGTCTCTTCTCGAAGTTTCTAAATGCCTTCGTCAATTCATCAATGTTGTAAACTAGCTCAGAACCTTTCAAATAACTAAGGTAAAACTTGAGATCTATAGCTCCTATGCTCAATTCACTCATGGCACAATAAGCTTCTCGAATAGCATCGATACGCTTCTCATATCGCTCATTGCACTGGTTAATATGTTCATGAAATCCCGTAGTCTCAAAGAGATCACGTAGCTTTCTCAGAATGTTTTGGATTAACCATTGTTCGTTATGAGAGTTTGAAGGGGTAAAAAAAACATCTGAAAGCTTTGCTTGTACCAACGTATGCAAATAGGCCTTATGAAAGCAATTTAACCAAAAGCTAAATCCATAATCCCTTAAACGTAATTGAAGCAAGAAGTTCCAATCATTGATATAGGCTAAGAATATGCTTTCCCATTTATTCACTATCTGCTTTAAATGATCCTCATACTTAACTCCTTCTACAGGCTTACTGAAGTGGACTTCCATATAAAACTCATACACATCATGTTCTAAACGAGGGGCTGTGGTAAGATCTGGTGATTGGTAAGTCATCTGAATTGTCCTATGAATTAAGTTATTTCATAGGACGTACAACCTGATATTTTTTTACTGATCTGATAACAATAGCTTATTAAACCATGCCGTATCATTCTGATTTCCAGTAAGAACGTACAAAGGATCTATCGAAGGTGGAACAAACTTTATTTGATACTGACGACCATGTGGCTTATAACTCCCCTTAAAAAAGCTTCGACGTCCTAAAGGCTTTACCAACAACATCTGCCCGTGCTTTTCTGGCTCTACTAGATACTGAGCGACCTTTAAAGCATTATGAACATGAGATGGATACTCTCGCTTAATCATCCCTATACCGAGGTTTCCTTGTCGGTCATAGTTATCCTTAATTTCTTTCGTATTTGAATGTCTACCATAACCAACATGATCAGTTATAGACTCCCACTTCTTAGTCACTTTATCCCCAATATCCCAATCCTGATCGTGTTTAGAGCCGTTGTAGATAAGCAAAAGATGTCCGTGATAGCCTTTCGTTACACCTTGTTCTAAAGCAAGTCCATATCCGAGTAAGTGCTTAAAACAACCATTCTTCTCCTTCATAAGTTTGATTAAAGAAGAAATATGAGTATAGAAATCTTTGATAGTAATGATGGGCATAGAAGCCTTTAAATATCCAAGGTCAACCCGAACAATTAAAACCTGATAATGATCATAGATAATGGTCTTTACTTGCTGAAGGAATAATTTCTGATTATCTCTCTCCTGATCTCTAAACTGCCGTATCTCCGCAAGGATAAACGGTCTATGTTTCACTAGAGTTCGGCGAATCTCGTTAATATGATTTAATGAATGCAGATCGAGATAATCTACTAAAGCACACTCACCTCGCCCATCATCTATCCATTGAATGATATTTATAAAAGTTTGAATCGAGGCACTGTACTGAATCCCATCCTGTTCAAATGCCTTAAACGCTGGAATCAATTGCTCAAGATAAGAAACAAACTCTTGATGACTTATATCAAAATTCAGACTGAGTTCGATAAAGTGATTAATAGCAGATAAGGTGGCTGCTTGATGTGACAAGTCAAATAAAAACATGAAGAATTTCCTTAGATATGTCTTAATTCATATCTAAGGGGTTATCTATAATTTATGATTGGTTAATTACATAAGATTAAATTGTTACATGAACAGAGGTACAGCACTCTCAGTAACTGTGGACTATTGAGACATAGAATGTAGATATCAGTAGTAAGCATATATCAGTACTAATTAATTACTACTTAATTTAATAATAATATTTACCGACTTTACCTGAAGTAAAAAAGTAAAGGCTAGCTATCAGTTGCAAGTTGTGATCCTCTCATATTCCCGATAGATTTTAAAAAGTACATTTACGATAGTTAAGGTGAAAATCTATTTTTACTTACTCAACTGATCTATTAATAGCTAATGATTTTTCATTCTCTTTTCTACTTAAAACACCATACAGCTCTAGTTCCTCATCTGAAGGACTAATTTGCTGAGACGCCATTGATATAACTCTCGGTTCATCAGTAATAGACAACGACTCAGCCGACACTTTAACCTCCCCATAAAAAAACAAATCTTCTATTAATGCTATATCCGGAACAAAGATACAACTATATCGGGTCTGCTTCTCGCTTCGTGGTAAAATTCGAAATGCGGGTTTCATGGTAAGTACTTTATGATACTTATTACTTGCTCTGTTTTGCTTATCAAATTCGTTAGATATCTTCAAAAAGAGACTAATTTGATTAAATGCAATTAAATCCAACGCTGACATCAATACACTATTGAACAAAGCTTGTCTTTTCTCTATAGCGGTGCTTTTTGATAAATAATTTTTATAGTCCTCATCAGTAGACTCTTTACTAAATTTAGTATCAATAAGTTCTTCACGATAATATTTTTTGCCTAAAAATAAATCCACTTTTTCATAGTGCTGAAGCCTTACCCCAATATCTTGCGAAATTTGCCGATAAAGTAAAGCATCATTGCTATAGATCTCACTACAATGCTGCTCGAGATAGCATTGTAATAAACCATCTCTCTGATTATAGCTATAAACTATTTCTTTAAATTCGCTAGCGCCCAACTGATCAAATCTAATCAATTTAAGAAAATCTTCATCTTTTTCACTTAACTCTTCGACTACCTGAAAAAGGCGCCCATATTCCGCTTGTTGATATTGAATAAAGGATTCTAGATCTCTTACC